>JABWCA010000023.1 GCA_013359345.1 Ignavibacteriaceae bacterium | reverse complement strand
GCCGCCTTTATGGCGGCTTTTTTTTAGCATGAAAGGTGATACCTTAAAGCATAATTCATGGAAAAAGCAGATACCGGATCAGATTCACTGAGAGAACTGTTACTCAGCAATGGTTTGAATGAGGGGTGCAGTCTTATGGTTCATTCATCATTCCGTTACCTCCGGGAGATCTTTAATCAGGATGACACCGCATGGTTTATTGACCAGTTCAGCAGGGTTACAGGTCCCGACGGCAGTCTTATAATGCCCTCTTTCACTTACAGTTTCATGAACAAAGTTAACGGTTATGTTCGGTATGATCCTTTTAACAGCCGATCGCTGACAGGTTTTCTGACAGAGGCTTTCAGGTTAACTAAAGGAGTAAAGCGCACCCACTCACCAACGCATTCATTTCTGGTTAAAGGAAGCAGAATACCGGAAAAATATATATCGGAATATCCCGTATCCCCGCTTGGAAGGGATTCTCTTATCGGTTATTTCTCCGGAATACAGGATTCATACATATTGCTTGCCGGCTGCGGTTTCACTTCACTCACCATCCTGCATTATGCTGAAAACATTATGGATAACTCCTATACAGACATCAATCCGTGGGAGCATCAGAATGTGCAGGCTGAAACGGTGTGTTTTGACGGAATCCATGAGGTGGAGCAGATTCCTGGCTGTTCAAGGGGATTCAGTAATCTTCAGGACTGCATAGAAGAAAACGGTCCGTTTGATTTTGTAAAGGAAATTGCGGATTTTATTTATCTTGTAAAAGTAAAAGAATTTATTCCGTTTACACTTCAATATCTGAAAAACGATCCCACCGGGCTGCTCTGTGAAAAAGGAACGTGCCCGGCGTGTGATTCAAGAAGAAAAAAATATGATTAAAACAGTTTCCCTTTTAATTCTGGTCTTCACTATCACACTATCGGCACAAAAATCAAAGGATCCGGTTATTTCTGAGTTCACAAAAAAGACAGAACAGCAGAAGTTTCTTGAGGATCTCAGGAACAGGGTTATCAAAGAAAATTTCAGCCTGCCTCTTTCAAAATCCACAGAAGAAAAATGGGAGCAGGCCTTCTGGGCTGTACAGCTTATCCTCGACAAATCCGATTCAACTCTTTCAAAAGTGAAATTTGCCCTCAGCACTTTTCCGGTAAGAGGTGCGGGATTCATAAGAAGTGCTCTTCAGGCAGCATACACACTATTTCCTGATACCTTTAGCACTGAAGTCCGGGCAATTTTTGACTCAACACTCAATACAAAACTTTTTACCATGGCTGCACTGTATTTGTTACGGTCAGGCAAAACGGATTATAATTCCATTTCTGAAATGGTGAACAGCCGTTTTATTAAGGAAAAAGATGACCCGATTCTTACCATGCTCTTATGGCAGACCGGAGAACAGCAGGATATACCCCCTGTTGAGGAGATACTGAAATATCAGCCTGATTCAACCAAGATCACAATCTATTCACTTCAGCGTAAAAACAGAAATTACGACGGGAAACTGATTATCAAGCTCCCCGGAAATAAACTTTACCGCAATCCCGATTCATCACTCTTTATCATACCACAGTTTGCACGAGCGGTGAGCAATCTTCCCGGCTATCTTACGAACGGCAATTCCCCTCAGGGTGTCTATTCAATCAATGTTCCTTATGTCTCAGAGAATAAGTTTATCGGGCCCACAAAACGACTTAAATTATTTCTGCCGTTTGAGGTTAAACAGAACATTTTCTTTCATTACAGTATAAAATCAAATGCTGATATAACCGGCGAACAGTATGCTGCTCTTCTGCCTGAATCATGGCGCGGTTTTACCGGGATCTACGAGAGTTTCTACGCAGGTAAAGCGGGCAGATATGATATAGTTCTGCACGGTGCAACAACCGACCGCAGTTACTATGAAAAAGAAATCTACTATCCCAATATTCCCACAAACGGCTGTCTGAGCACTCTTGAATACTGGGATCCCGTAACAGGAAAACGTACAGAAAGTGATCAGCAGAAATTAATTGATTTCATTGAAAAATCCGGTAATCCTCCCGGTTTCCTTGTTCTCGTTGAAATTGATGATCAGCAGCAGGATGTGACCTATGAGGAGGTTATGGAACTGATCAATCTGGCAGGACTGGAGTAAGCAGATGTCCGAAGTCACAATACACAAATGCACACCCGAAGATGCAGTGATAGTGAGAGCAATCCTCAGGGAAACCTGGCTTGATTCTTACACAGATTTTATTCCGCTTGAGGATATCCTCTGGTATCTTGATAATCATTACCCAACTCATCAGCTTCTGAAGATGTTTGAGGATCCGGATAATTTCTTTTACGTGGCAGAGTATGATAAGACTGAGTGCGGACTTTTAAGATGCAGGATAAACCCTTCGGAGAAAATGTTTTATGTCTCTTCACTTTATGTGCTTCCCGGGTTTCAGGGCTTGCATGTGGGGAGTATACTTCTTAAACGCGCTTATGAACTGGCCGGCGAAAAGGGCTTTAATGAAGTCTGGCTGGGAGTGATGAATAAAAATGTGAAGTCGCTTGAGTGGTATAAGAAATCAGGGTTTGTTTTTCCAGTTGAAGAACCTTTTAAGATGGGCAACACAGTGGTGAATCATCTTATCGGTTATAAAACTCTCGGCCCTCAGAATCAGAAATAATAAGGGGGTGACCTGCACCCCCTGAGTAATATCAGATTTTCTTTTTAGCCAGAATGCTGTATTCTTTTTCAGCCCTGACTATTTTATTTTTCAGAACACCCATACCTGTAATCTCAAGGGTGATCTCATCCCCGTCTTTAAGCCAGACAGGTGTGAATTCCTCTCCCGCGGCTTTTGCCTGAAGGGCTTTGGTTCCGTTTAATTCAAGATAGCATCCTGTACCAACAGTTCCCGATCCTATAACATCGCCGGGGAATATCTCAGCACCGTAAGAAGCTCGCTCAATGATCTCAGCAAAAGTCCAGTTCATCTGGTTTACATTGCCGTATGAAACCTGAACCCCGTTATGAAACGCCTTCATTTCAAGATTGTAAGTTTTACCGAAAGGGGTTTGAGTCATGTAAGGTTCCAGTTCATCGGGAGTGACGAGCCATGGGCCAAGTGTTGTTGCAAAATCTTTTCCTTTTGCGGGGCCAAGGTTCAGCATCATCTCTTCCATCTGAAGGGTTCTTGCAGAAAGATCATTCATAATGCAGAAACCGGCAATATATGAATCGGCGTCTTTTGATTCTATATTTTTTCCTCTTCTGGAAATGACAACCGCACACTCAAGTTCAAAATCAAGTTTCTGCAGATGATCTGTTTCAACCAGTACATCACCTTCGCCAAACACAGCATTGTGGTTAGTGAAGTAAAATACAGGATACTGATCAAACTCGGGGATCATGGCCACCCCTCTGTTTCTTCTGGCAGTCTCAACATGCTGACGGAAAGCATATCCGTCACGGCATGAGGTGGGGTGCGGAACAGGAGAAAGAAGTGTTACTTCACTGCTTTTAACCGCCGGTAATTGTCCTGCCCTGAATTTATCTTCAATTTTCTTACATTTTGGTAATGATACTTCCCAATCCTTTAATAATTCTGCCATGGTCACAGGGAGAGAAAGATCAAGTTCCTTTCCGGCACCTGCTATGTCAACAATATGACCGTCAATAAATAAACCGGCTCTCTCTGCATTATTTCTCAGGTATGATACAAATTTCATTACTTTCCTAATAAACTAATTCATGGTGATGTTTAATTTTAGTATAGACTTTGTTTATAACTTCGATTGCAAAATCAGTCTCTTCTTCTGTTCCTGAATTGATCCTGACGCCATTTGGTATACCGAAACTTTTAACATGGCGGAGAATAAGTCCCGAATTCATACAGCCCTCTGTGAATTCAACCGCAGTGTGTTCATCAGGGAAGATGAGGAGAAGAAAGTTGGCAATTGAGTTAGTATACTTAATCCCGTTTTCATCAAAGAAGTCCCTGAATCTTCTAAGAGAGACTCTGTTCAGTTTCCTGGTCTTTTCAAGAAATTCATCATCACGCAGCGCACCGGTCACAGCAGCCTGCGCAAGCATGCTTGGTTCAAACGGAAGTTTGGCCTTGTACAGATTTGCAATCAGCTCAGGATGGCCGAAACATACTCCCAGTCTGAGTCCTGCAAGCCCGTAATCCTTCGAGAAGGTTCTCAGCACAATGAGGTTATCTTTATTATATAACAAGCCGTTAGGATAATCTTCGTAATCCGATGCATAAAGGGTGTAGGCCTCATCAAGTATGATGAGTATATCATCGGGTACCCTTTCAAGAAACTGCTCAAATGCCCTTTTATAAAATGCTGTACCCGTCGGATTATTGGGATTTGCCAGATATATCATCCTTGTTGCCGGCGTAATTGCCGCAAGTATGGCATCAAGATCATAGGCATGGTTTTTCAGCGGCACAGTCACCGATTTGCGGTTCAGCTTGTTAACATTAACGTACCAGCCGATAAAAGTGCCTTCAGATGAAAGCAGTTCATCACCCTCATAAGTAAATGCACTGATAATATACTGAATAAGCGCGTCAGACCCGCTTGCAGGCATAATCCTTTCCTGATCAATGTTATATTTCAGAGAAATGGCTTTGGTTATGATATAACATTTGGGATCGGAGTATCTGTGCAGTTCATTCAGTGCCTTGTGTATTTCGGCTACTGCCTTAGGCGAAGGTCCGAGTGGATTTTCATTGGATGCAAGCTTCACGATCTTATCCAAACCCTGTTCTCTCGCAAGTTCTTCGATCGGTTTTCCCGCTTTATAGGGAACAAGCCTGCTTGTAAAATCCGGAATCCGAATCATAACTACTCCTTAAAATAAAAAAGGGCGTACCTTGATGGATACACCCTTTAAGATATCATTCAAAAATAAAATAATAGTATGAATCAATTATTTTGTGATCCATGAGTTCTCATACCCTGCCACCAGGGTTTCTTTAACATTCGTTGTAACATATAAGGGAGTAAAGGTATCCACCATTACGGCATATTCATACGTTTCTTTTTTACCGATGGACGCTTCCGTTCTGCCGGGCTGTGGTCCGTGCGGAATACCCATGGGGTGAAGAGTCACCGATCCTTCAACTATGCCTGAACGGGACATAAAATCGCCATCAACATAATAAAGAACTTCATCACTGTCAACATTAGAGTGGAAGTAAGGTGCAGGCACTGCCTCGGGATGAAAATCAAACAATCTGGGGCAGAAGCTGCAAACCACAAAGTTACCCGTTGTGAAAGTTAAATGAACCGGCGGAGGAAGATGAAGCTTGCCAACCTTGGGAGCATAATCTGCTATGTTGAATGCATAGGGGTAAAGGAAACCGTCCCAGCCCACAACATCAAACGGATGGTGCGGCACTTTATACTCAAAGTGTCTTCCTGCCAGATTCATGACAATTCTGAACTCCCCTGCCTCGTCTTTAGGATCAAGATGGGAGGGAGGCCTGAAATCTCTTTCGTAATAAGGCGCTTCTTCCGTGAGCTGGCCATATTCATTCCTGAAATGCCTCGGGATATCAAACGGGGTGGTTGATTCAACAATGAAAAGCTTAACCTTATCATAACTGTCAAACTTCATCTGATAAATTGTTCCTTTCGGAATGATCAGATAATCCCACTGCTTAAATTCAAGGACACCATACTCTGAAAGAAGTTTACCGTTGCCATGATGAACAAAAACAAGTTCAGACATATGAGAGTTTTTATAAAAGAAATCGCAGTCTTCAGTTACATGAGCGGTTGATATTCTGCAGTTTGCGTTTTTCATAAACAGCTGGCGTGCAGATAAAAAATTACCGGCAGTCTGTTTTTTATCCGTCATGAAATGATAATACATGATGGGGGCATTATCCCACATCTCATCATTGAAAACCTTTATCTCATCAATCTTTTCCACCTCGGTGGGAAGATGGATATGGTACTTGTTGGAATAAATGCTTGAAAAACCCTTGGTGCTGAACAGCTCTTCCCTGTACAGAGAAACACCGTCATCCTTATAAAAAGTAATATGTCTTTTAGGCGGAACTTTTCCAAGTTTCACATAATATGGCATGCCATTCCTCTCGCTTAAAAATTATAAATTACCTCTTGCTGCCTGTTCTCTTTCAATAGATTCAAACAATGCCTGGAAATTACCCTTCCCGAAACCGTGGCTCTCTCCTCTTCTCTGAATCACTTCAAAGAAGAATGTGGGGCGGTCGCCAACCGGTTTGGTGAAAATCTGCAATAAATAACCATCGCCTTCATGGTCAACAAGTATCCTGTGCTCTTTGAGTTCGTCAAGATCCTCGCTGATTTGAAGATTGCGTTCTTTCATCAGATCGTAGTATGTATCGGGCACATCAAGGAACTCCACGCCGTTTCTCCTCAGATTGGCAATGGTTTCGATTATGTTATCTGTTCTGAGCGCAACATGCTGAATTCCTGTGCCGCAGAATTCTTCAATATACTCCTGAATCTGTGATTTTCTTTCGGCCTGATATGGTTCATTCACGGGATTTCTGATGATTGAATCTTCTGACCTTACTACCTTTGACAAAAGTGCTGAATATTTAGTTCCGATATCACCCGGGCCAAAATCAATAAATGTTTCAAAATTGAGGGCAGCATTCATATAGTCAACCCAGAAGTTCATTTCATTTTCACGAACATTCCCTACAATATGATCCACAATCTGCAAACCGCTGTCGGCGGTTTCAATATTCATATCAAGCCTGGGGAGATCAAATCCGGGTCTGAACAGCCCTTTGTAATCATCACGGTTAACAAAGGTGATTTCGGCATCATCGTATAATTTTATTGATGCCTCGTACACAATACCGTTTGAGTCCTTAAGTTCTCTTATTCCGCCGGCGGGAACTGCACCATGCGTTATGGCATGCTTATATGCCTGTTCAACGTCATTGACATTGAGGCTCCATCTTTTAACACCATCACCATGCGAAACTATAAAATTATACAGTTCATAATTTGAAGGTTTTACAGGTGAGGAAACTAAGATTTTGAGGTTGTTTTTTTCGAGAAGGTATGAGACTTTATCTTTGACTCCGGTTTCAGGCCCGGAATATGCCACGACTTTAAGGTTAAGAGCTTTCTGAAACCAGTATGCCCACACCTTTGCCGTGCCGACATAAAACTCAAGGTAATCATATCCTCTGATACCAAGTTTATTTGCCATTCTAACTACTCCCGCGTAATTGTAATTAATAATGAAGGAAATAAGGAACTTTCGATTCACAAAGATACTAAAAAGAAAGGTTTCATAAATGAATACTCTCTCATTATTGTGCGTAATAACAACCGCGCATCAGGGTCTGACTGTATTGCATTGAAAATCGGGGATTTTATTGATAGATTGACTTTGAAAATTTCAGGATTAATATGAAACTCAAAATTTACGGTGCATTATTTGCACTGTCAGCGCTTTTTCTGGCTTCATGCAGTGAGAGTATAACCAACCCGCGCGGCACTATTTTCCCCTATATGGATATTTCCCCCGGCACACTATGGACCTATGTCAAAACAGACAGCCTTGCCGGAAATAATAAATCAAATGTCTATCATAAAGTTTTAAACACAAGGCTTGAAGGAACCACAACAGTTTACGGTCTTGAAATCAGCACTGCAGATTACACTGACACCATTACCCTGGCAGTTGAAATTAATACACTTACTTTTTACGGAAATCTCACAGAAGACAGAAATTACTTCAGATTTCCGCTTAGAACAGGTGAAAAATGGAAAAATCCGCTTACCGGAATAGTTGACTCATTCACTGTGACAGGGAAAGAGATGGTGGTTGTAAACGGCACTGCCTATGATGTATGGAAGATCAGAAGATCATACGGAGGACTTAATGAATATGGCGAGAAAATTTTTTATTATGATGAGAGAAAAGGTTTTGTAAGAATAACATTTAACGAATGGGGCTATAACTTCTCAAATTACTCGATGGATCTTAAATAAAAGGTTTCATTTGTCTCTGCCGCTTCCCTGCCATACAGTCTTCAAAAAACTATAAAAAAAATCCGGAATGTCTGTTACTGACAATCCGGATTTAATTACTGACTTAAACAAATAATCTGCATTTTGCCGGAATCTGAAGAATATTCACTTATACCGGTAAACTCATCTGAGAGAACCGGTTCAGTTGCGGTATTATTTCTTCTTAAGCATACAACTGCTGAATGCAGGATTAATATCAGTTATCATCATCATCAGGGCTGCCGCTGTTATGCCTGCCCTGATTTTTCAGCGCCTTGGTAAAGAAATAACTCGTGAAGAATATTATAAGACTCCACGTAACAAGCATCATAATTAAAGCAGTTGAGCCCATATTATTTTTCTTTCTTTAATTTTAGTTTCCAGGCTTTATATGTCAGGTATCCGAAAAGAAGATAGACCGACATAAGAAGCATTCTCGTAAGGTTAGTCACCCAGATATTATCGCGGTCTTCCACACCGATATGGAATATTTTTCCTATCACACTATCAGGTGCCAGTGGCCAGCCGTTTCCGCTGAAAAGCTGTGAAAATGCCTGACTCCACTCGCCGCCAACAGGAGAGATAAGAGATCCCAGGAAAATAATAAGTATAAATGTAGGTGTAACATACTTAAGGACATACTTAAAGAAAATGGGAATTTTTATATCCGCACCGCGGTTGATTTCTTCCCATGCCTTATCAATTCCGAATATCCAGATGAATATAATTGATTCTGCAAGAGCGAACACCACCAGCGAGAATGTACCGGCCCAAAAATCAAATTCATCAAATGCCCCGTGATCATAAAGTATGATTGTCGGTATTGCAAGAATGATAACAAGTGCTCCGAATATGAAAACTGATTTTTTTCTCGGGATGTTGAATGAATCCTGGAAAAATGCCATTACCGGCTGACCCATGGCGAGTGAACTTGTTATTCCTGCAAAAAACAGCAGTCCGAACCATACCACTCCTCCTATCACCGAGAAGACAGGTCCCCAGTACTGGAAGAGGTTTGGCAGGGTCATAAAGCTCATTCCGAAACCGGAGAATGATGTGAGTGAAGCAAGCCCGAGGTATGCAACCGCAATAGGGATCACAACTGAACCGCCAAGCACCACTTCAACAAACTCGTTTGTAAAGCCTGCTGATACTGAATTGAGCGCAATATCATCCTTCTTGCGCAGGTAAGCTGCATAACACTGAATTGAACCCATACCAACAGAAAGCGTGAAAAATATCTGCCCTGCGGCTGCAAGCCATACCTTCGGATCCCAGAGAGAATTAAAGTTTGGTGTCCAGAGGAAATTAAGACCCTCAATTGCATCATGCTGGGCACCCATTGTACCCTCGGTCAACGTCAGAGCCCTTATGGCAAGAAAAACACCGAATACCAGAAGGAGGGGCATTAAAATCTTGCTCGCCTTTTCAATTCCGGCGCTTATGCCTTTTGAGAGAATCCACAGGTTAAGTGTCACGGTTATTCCGAAGAAGATAAATGCGGTTCCGGGAAGGTTCAGGAAATTACCCTGCCCCGAATCGAGATAATTCTTAAAGTGCTGAGCCACCTGATCGGTGTTCATTCCGTTGAATGCTCCCGTAATCGAAAACCAGACGTAACCAAGCGTCCATGATTCTATATAACAGTAATAGGCAGCAACCACCAGGTTGGTAAATATTCCGAACACACCGAAATACTTAAAGAGAGGTGATTTACCAAGTACATCAAGCATACCCGGAGTTGAGTGATGGCCATACTGACCGCCGTGACGGCCGATTGCCCATTCAACCCATAGCAAGGGTATACCCATCAATGCAAATGAGATGAGGTACGGAATTATAAATGCACCACCGCCATTATCGATTGCCTGGGCAGGGAATCTGAGAAAGTTGCCCAATCCGACGGCGTTTCCTGCAACCGCCAGTATGAGCCCGATACGGGATGCCCATCTTTCTTTTTGCTGCGACATCAATCCTCCTGATGTTGAATATATGTTTACTTTACTTCAATTTCCGGTTTATTCACTTCATTTTCACTCGTTGCCACTGAAAGGCAGACCACTGCATCACCTGTCACATTTGTCACAGTCCGGCACATATCAAGAATTCTGTCAATTCCGAGTATCAGCGCAATCCCTATCTCAGGTATTCCCAGTGATTTAAGGATGATTATCAGCATGATGATCCCCACTCCCGGAACAGGAGCAGTACCTATTGATGCAAGCGTGGCAAGCAGTACTATTGAAATCTGCTGTGTAAGTGAAAGATCAACCCCGAACACCTGCGCTATAAATATTGTTGCAACCCCCTGATAAAGGGCCGTGCCGTCCATATTGACAGTTGCGCCAAGCGGCAATACAAAACTTGTTATTGATTTTGACACGCCAAGATTAACCTGACATGATTCCATGTTAACCGGCAGCGTTGCAGCAGATGAACTCGTACTGAATCCGATCGACTGAGCCGGCCTGATACCCTTAAAGAAATCGATAACTTTTGTCTTTGTGAATAATTTTGCAATAAGTCCGTATACCCCGAATGTGTGGAGAAACAAACCGAGCAGAACAGTAAAAGCATACCAGAACAAGGTCTGGAGTATATTAAAGCCAAATTCTGAAACTGTTGATGCAATAAGAGCAAATACTCCTATAGGTGCAATTATCATTATAATTTCAACGGCCCGAATCATGAGATCACTGAAAGCATCAAAAAACTTTATCACATTATCAGACTTCTCCTTATTTATCATGGTCAGAACCATCCCCACAATAATTGAAAAGAAGACTATCTGAAGCATCTCGCCGTTGGCAATTGCTGCAAAAGGGTTTCTGGGAATCATATTGACAAGCATATCAAGCATGTTAATCTGTACATCGCTTTGCATTTTCTCTTTGCCCTCATCAGAGAATGCATTCAGGAGGTTCTGTTCAGTCTGCGGATCAAGCTGTTTTCCCGGCTGAATCACATTTGCCAGAGTAATCCCGATTATAACAGCAATAGCTGTGGTCACGAGGTAAAAAGCAAGCGTTTTAGTCCCTATTCTTGCAAACTTTTTTATATCTCCGAGACTTGCTGCCCCCACAATAAGGGAAGACAGTACAAGGGGTATGGCTATCATATTCAGCAGACGGATAAAAATGTCGCCGATCCATTTTATGCCCGTTGCAATTGTACTTTCTTTAAGAACTGACTGTACATCTTTTATAGTAAGACTATTGTTAATACCGCTGCCGTTCTCAGTTCCTCCCTTAACATCAAGCAGGATATAACTTCCTTTTGGCAGTTTTTTAAGCTCCTTGAGAAGTCTCAGCCTTTCACTTTCTCCGTAAGTGAGGGTATCTGTTTTTCCTGCGGCTGAATAAACCAAAGTCAGTTTATTCCAGTCTCTGATTTCTGTTTCCCTGATTTCCTTATCTTTTTTATAAGTGACATTGATAAGATTGGGGTCAACATTAAATATCACACCGAATATTGTTCCGGCAATAAGTGCGATAAGTATCTGATGATGAAGAGCGGGCAGTTTTATTTTCATGAATATGGATTTATGTAAGAAAATAGTCAAGATAACCGCTTAAAATAGTCAGTTATTATGAATAATTAAAACAATTTTTTCCAATAATGAGAAATTTCAGCAATGTGAAAGAACACGCTTAAATTATTTAATAATAATATATTAGGGTGCTTTATATAAATTATTCAACTGTTAAGGTTTTTACTTTTTCCCGGGCCGCCGGTAAGTTTCATTACCAGCAGCCCGTATTCCGTGCTGTCTTAAAGGTTTTTGATACCTTCCTTGAAGATACAGCACTCATTTGCACCTGTGAAATAAACGGTGATCACTCTGTAACCTTTGCAGGAGATATTTCATTTTCAGCAGAAGCCACCGCCGTACAGATTGCGGCATCTCCCGTGACATTGGTGACAGTACGGCACATATCAAGAATTCTGTCGACTCCAAGGATCAGCGCCACTCCTATTTCAGGAATTCCCAGCGACTTGAGTATAACCACCAGCATAATGATCCCCACACCCGGCACTGGTGCTGTGCCAATTGATGCAAGCGTGGCAAGAAGAACGATCGAAAATTGCTGGGTCAGAGTTAGATCAACGCCGAACACCTGGGCAATGAAAACCGCAGCAACTCCCTGATAAAGGGCTGTGCCATCCATATTTATTGTTGCACCAAGCGGTAAAACAAAGCTGGTTATCGATTTGGACACACCCAGATTAACCTGAAGTGTCTCCATGTTTACGGGCAGAGTAGCAGCCGATGAACTTGTGCTGAACCCGATTGACTGAACCTGCCTGATACTTCTGAAGAAGTTTACTATCCCTGTTTTGGTGAATATCTTAACTATTGTTGTGTAAACAATTGAGATGTGAAGAAGAAGTCCGAGCAGCACGGTAACGGAGTACCAGAAGAGCGTCTGAAGAATGTTAAATCCGAACTCAGAAATTGTTGCGGCTATTAACGCAAACACCCCGATCGGGGCAATAAGCATAATCATTTCAACGGCTTTAATCATCACATCAGAGAGTCCGTCAAAAAAACCGGTCACAGGAGCCGATTTCTCCTTCGGGATCATTGTAAGCATCATACCAACTACAATCGCAAAAAAGACTATCTGAAGCATATCACCCCCCGCAATTGCTGAGAAGGGATTTCTCGGAATCATATTTACCAGCATGGTAACCACATTAACTTCAATTTCACCGGACATCCTCTCCCTCCCCTCGTCAGAGAAAGCGCTCAGGAGTCTTTGTTCTGTACCGGGATCAAGCTGCTTACCGGGCTGGATAATATTTGTAAGGGTAAGGCCGATAGTGACAGCAATTGCGGTAGTGATCAGATAAAAGGCAAGTGTTCTTGAGCCAATTCTTGCAAACTTTTTTATATCACCAAGGCTTGCTGCTCCCACAATGAGAGATGAGAGAACCAGAGGAATGGCAATCATATTCAGAAGCCTGATAAATATGTCGCCAATGAATTTTATATCTGTTGAAATGCTCCCCTCTTTTGCAGCGGAAATTACAGACCTTATTATCTGAACATCCTGCGTGCCTTTTACAGTCTCTGAACTGTATGAAATCACATCAACATCTCCGGACTTTTTAAGAGCTCCGAACTTCCTTATTATTTTATCCCGGTCTTCGGCAGCATAACTGAGGGTGTCCCCTTCTGAAACAAGCAGCAGTTTTTCCCAGCCGGTTAATTTCGTTGTGATTTCTGATTTGTTAACAACAGATCTGATTATTAGTGTATTGGGATCAACATTAAAAATGACACCAAAAACAACTCCCGCAAGGAGTGCAATCAGAATCTGATGATGAAGGGCGGGCAACCTTAATTTCATTTTGCAGCGTACGTTTTTTAAAGAAAATGAGATTTTTTTTACAAGATAAAAAAATAATTTCATATTTTGA
The DNA here is from genome assembly GCA_013359345.1 of Ignavibacteriaceae bacterium. Classification (GTDB taxonomy): domain Bacteria; phylum Bacteroidota; class Ignavibacteria; order Ignavibacteriales; family Ignavibacteriaceae; genus JABWCA01. The sequence goes on along the minus strand of JABWCA010000023.1, from coordinate 12,767 downwards.
TGGCTTAAATCGAATTGTTAACCTTCTCCCACACTAATTAAGGCGTCATTTAATGAGCAGTACCAACGGAAAACAACTCGTCCGCGGATTAACCTTATTAGCTGCAATCATGATTGTTGCCGGATCAATGATCGGTTCAGGAATATTCAGAAAACCGGCCACAATGGCGGGTCAGCTCGGTTCACCCGAACTGCTCATCATAGTCTGGATCGTTGCCGGACTTATCACTTTAATCGGGGCACTCGTAAATGCAGAAATTGCAGGGATGATTGATGCAACGGGCGGACAGTATGTTTACTTCCAGAAAATGTATGGTAATTTCACTGCATATATTTACGGCTGGTCAATCCTTGCAGTGATTCAGACGGGATCGCAGGCGGCAATAGCGTATGTATTTGCAGAATATCTTCAGCCTTTCCTGCAGGTGCCCGGCTTAAGCGATTCAATTGCCGGATTTAAGGTTTACATGCCCGCCGTTGGCTGGATCCAGCCTTTTGCCGATTTCGGAACAAAGTCAATCGCAATAGTCTGCCTTCTCTTTATTACCGGAATAAATTATATCGGCGTGGTGTTCGGAGGCACTGTCAACTCAATTATCACCATTATAAAAATCGGCACAATCATTCTTCTCTCAATCCTGATATTTATGGTTGGCAGCGGAAGCAGTGCCAATCTCTATTCAGGATTCACCGTTAATCCGGGCGGAGATATGGGTCTGATTACCGCCATTGGTCTTGCCATGGGAGGTGCATTCTGGGCCTATGACGGATGGAATAATGTCACATTTGTGGCAGGAGAGGTTAAGGAGCCACAGAGAAACGTCCCGAAAGCTTTATTTCTCGGGACAGTGATAGTTATAGCCGTGTATGTAATTATCAACCTTGCATTTCTTTACATACTTCCCTTTGAAGAACTCAAAAACTCACCACTTGTTGCCAAATCAGCAATAGAAAAAATCTTCGGCAATATGGGCGGCACGATCGTTTCAATAGCAGTTATTATCTCAGCATTTGGCGCGCTTAACAGCAGTATCCTGGCAACGGCAAGAGTTCAGTTTGCCATGGCAAGATCAGGAATGTTTTTCCACAGCCTTGGTAAAATTCACCCGAAGTTTGCCACTCCTCATATATCTCTTGTGGTGCAGGGGGTGTGGTCAGCAGTGCTGGTTCTTACCGGTTCATTTGACACGATCTCAGATTATGTAATATTTGCGGCATGGTTGTTCTATATGCTCGGCGCGGCAGGCGTCTTTATTCTGAGGAAGAAAATGCCCGATACTCCCCGACCGTACAAGGTATGGGGCTATCCTTACACCCCGATATTATTTGTGGCATTTTCACTGCTTTATCTTATAAATTCGATTATCTCCGATACTCAGAATGCAATGATGGGTGTAATACTGATTGCAGGCGGATTACCGATTTATTTCTACACAGAGTACAGAAACAAAAAGCTGAGAGAACAGGGCAAAATCCCTGAAAAAGATGAAAATAATTAATATTAACCTTTTGATGTTTTTACAGATTTAATTCCCGGTTATACATTTCAATGGAAAAAAGACTCGTTATTATCGACCTAATGTCGCTGGTTTATAAAGCATATTTTGCATTCTCCTCCCGCCCGCTCCAGAATAAAAAGGGGGAAATGACCTCAGCAGTATATGGCTTCATAACACAGCTTCTGAAAATCATGGAAGTCATTAAACCCCAGTATCTGATTGTGGCAAAAGATCATAAAGATAAAACACTGCGACATGATAAATATGCCGAATACAAAGCTAACCGGGCTGCCATGCCTGAAGACATGATTCCTCAGCTCGGCAGGATAGATGAGCTGCTTGAAATATGCGGGATTCCGGCGCTTATGCTCTCAGGATACGAGGCAGATGACATTGTGGGCACTCTCGCAAAAAAATACGGCGGCGAAGGCTATGATGTCTACATGGTTTCTCCTGATAAAGATTACGTTCAGCTGGTTGATGAAAATGTCAGACTTTACCGGCCGGGAAGGCAGGGAGATGAGTTTGAACTGCTTGATGTTAAAAGAGTTATTGATAAATACGGATTCGAACCGGGAAGAATGATCGATTATCTTGCTCTGCTCGGCGATTCGTCGGATAACATTCCCGGAGTTAACGGAATAGGTGAGAAATCAGCTCTTCCCCTCATAGAAGCTTACGGCAGCATTGAAAATATTTATACGAATATTAATGACGTGACTGAGAAAGGGAAAATCAGGCAAAAGCTTGAGGCAAGCAGGGAGATGGCATTCTTATCAAAAGAGCTTGCCACAATCCACACGGAGGTGCCGGTTGAATTTGATCCCGAAAAGGCGGTTCTGACTCATCCCGACACAGAAAGGCTGAGCAGGTTCTTCATTGAAATGGAATTCAAATCTCTCTACCCTAAATTCATGCAGACATTCGGGAAAGAGGGTGATTTTGCCAAACCGCTGATGGCTGCCGTATCGGAAGAGAAAAGTGAGTTCACAAAAGAATCAGTTAAATATCAGCTTATAAAAGATGTGGCGTCCGCTGAAAAGCTCGCCTCAGATCTGTCTAAACAGAGTGAATTCGTTTTTGACACGGAAACAAATTCGCTTGATGTTTTCACTGCAGATCTTGCAGGCGTTTCGTTTTGTTACAAAGAAGGAGAAGCTTATTTTCTTGCTGTAAATTCAGAGCCAACCGGCGACTCACTCTTTTCCAGAGTGATAAGCGACCGTGTTCCCCTCACAGAGTTCGTCAGAATATTCGCCCCCGTAATGGAAAATCCCGGCATAAGGAAAATCTGTCACAACGGGAAATATGACATAGCGATCCTGAAGAGCAAGGGAATACAAGTAAACGGGTTTTATTTTGACACAATGGTTGCATCATACTGCATAGACCCTGATCAGCGTCATAACATGGATGATGTGTCAAGGAAATATCTTAACTATTCCCCCATTCCCCTCTCGAGTCTGATCGGTGAGAAAAAGGACCCGACAAAAATATTTGATGTTCCTCTTGATAAACTCACCGACTATTCGGCGGAAGATGCAGATGTGACATTCAGGCTTTACAAAGTTCTTTCTGCCCGGCTAAAAAATGACAGCCTTGAACGGCTTGCATACGAAGTTGAGTTCCCGCTCATTCAGGTTCTGGAAGAAATGGAACGTGAGGGTATAAGAATTGATAAGGATATTCTTCACTCCCTGAGCCGTGAGCTTGATATTTTTATGACTGAGATGACAAGAAACATCTTTATTGAGGCGGGAGAAGAGTTCAATGTGAATTCGCCTGTTCAGCTTCAGAAGATACTTTTTGAGAAACTGAATCTCTCCACAGGTAAAAAAACGAAAACGGGTTTTTCAACTGACGCTCAGACTCTTGAGGGCCTCAGAAATGAACATCCCGTGATTGAGATGATTCTGAATTACAGGCAGGCATCAAAATTAAAATCAACTTATGCCGATGCACTTCCGCAGCTTATAAGGCCTGAAACAGGAAGAGTGCACACATCATTTAACCAGACAGTGGCTTCAACAGGAAGGCTTTCATCAATAGAGCCCAATCTTCAGAACATCCCGATAAGAACAGAGCTCGGCAAGGAAATAAGAAAAGCCTTTGTGCCAAGGGATAAAAATCATACAATTCTGAGCATGGATTACAGTCAGATTGAACTCAGGATCATGGCAAGCATCTGCGGTGATCCCGCATTGATTGAGTCATTCCGCAATGGGGAGGATATCCACCGCAGTACCGCCGCACTCGTCTTTATGGTAAAGCCTGAGGATGTTACGCCTGATATGAGGAGAAAAGCTAAAGAAGTGAACTTTGGCATTTTATACGGTATCGGTGCATTCGGGCTGAAAAACAGGCTTGGCATAACACAGACCCACGCAAAAGAAATCATTGAGACCTACTTTAACACGTTCAAAAATGTAAAAGCCTATATGGATTCCTCAATCGAAAATGCCCGGGCTAAAGGCTATGCTGAAACACTTACAGGAAGGCGCAGATATCTGTTAAATATTAACAGTAAAAACTTTGCAGTGAGGCAGTTTGAGGAAAGAGCTGCCATCAATATGCCCATCCAGGGCACCGCTGCAGATATGATTAAGCTGGCTATGATCAAAATTCAGAAGCATCTCAATGAGGGCGGTTTCAGAACAAAAATGGTTCTGCAGGTGCATGACGAATTGCTATTTGATGCGCATAAAGAAGAACTTAATCAACTGACCCCTGTGCTGAAAAATCTTATGGAATCTGCTCTGCCCCTTGAAGTACCGGTGGTGGTTGATTCAGGTACGGGAGATAACTGGCTGGATGCTCACTGATCAGGCTAGGGCAGGAATGTTTCCGGGAAGGTGATGGGTTCCTGATTAAATTATTTAAGCTGAATCCGCTGATAACAGGGGCACTTCTGAGGCATCAGATCAGCGGTCTGCCCGCAATAAACTCTGCTGCATTTACCCCGCTTTTTACTGCCCCCTCAATGGTTGCAGGCAGCGCTGTATCGGTATAATCGCCGGCAAGAATAAGGTTCGTGAATGGTGTCTTTAATACAGGTCGTTTACTTAGGTTAGAACTATCAGGAATGAAAGTCGCTCTTTTTTCTTTAATGACTTTATAGCCCATGAAATCTGATGGTTTGAACAATCCCCTTTCAATTAACTCTTTCAGTGCAAGCTTATATATCTCCTCCGGTTCAGTATTTATCAGACTGTCTGAATCACTGATGATGCAGGAGATGTGATTCTCCTTATAAAATACCCAGTGAAGGGGTGAGTTTACAAATCCCGTAAATCCTTCTCTCCGGCCTTTTTCCTTTAGCGCAAGATGAATACCTGTTATAGAGGAATATTCAAACTCAGGCAATCCGTCCGGAAAAACTTTTTCCATACCTTTGATTTTAGAGAGCGAAAAGGGGGAAACTGCAAGAACGAGTGTGTCAAAATCACTTATATCCCGCTTGTCTGTCCTGATAACAGTTAACCGGTTTTCATTGAAAAGCAGCTCTTTAATACCCTCTCCCTTTATAACCTCTCCGCCATTTTTTTGAATGTACGATTCTGAATCAGCGGTGTAAAGTTCACGGAAAGGGACAGCAGGAACTATTATTCTTGATGAAAAGCCATCACGTAAAAAAATCTGTTTCAGCATTCTGATAAACAGTCCGGCATCCGCTTTTTCAGGCTGTGAGTTCATTGCCCCTATTGTTACAGGCTCCCACATTCCCGAGTATATTTTACCGGTCTGCCGATACTTGCTGAGTAAATCCGTTACGCTTTTTCCGTCATATTTACGAGGATCAATAAACGGAAGTTTAGATAAAAAGAAAAGCAGTCTCAGTTTTTGAGCAGCACTCAGATAAGAATAACTGAGAATACCCTGCAAGAGGCCCAACGGATATATCAGAGCACGTTCCCTCAGAGTGTGAGAAGCACCTCTTTCATCAGTATACTCAACAGAAAGCCGCTTCTGAATAAATAGTTTCTGATAGGAGCCGATTATTCTGATAAAAGAAAGAGTATAATCATAACATCCCATTAGGATATGCTGACCGTTATCAATTTCCAGTTCAGGGATCTCTGAGTTTCCTGCTGCCGGTATGAATCTGACGGGTGCCGAATATGCCCTTCCGCCTAACTTACGGGAGGATTCAAGCAAGGTAACCGGATAATTTTCTCTTGAGAGGAATACGGCGGCTGATAATCCGGCTAAACCGCCGCCTGCCACAATAATTTTTTTCATTTATAAACGAGACTGTACTTAGCCCATACTCCCAGGGCTATACCCACCTTCTCAAATTTATTGACCTTAATCTCTTTATGGAACACATCATACTTCTGACGGATGATTTTCTCAAGCATTCTGTAATAAATATGCTGCATTGCTCTGGCAGCAAACATTGCTCTTTTATCATCAAGGTTCAGATTTCTGGTTGCAGAATCGAAATACTCTTTTGCTCTTCCGGCCTGATATTCCATAAGATTTATAAACCTGATGTTATACACACCCGAGAGAAGTTCCTCTTCACTGTAATCAAATTTCTTAAGATCTTCAAGGGGCAGATAAATTCTCCCCTTTTTGGCATCTTTGCTCACATCTCTTATAATATTGGTGAGCTGGAGCGCTATACCCAGGTTTACAGCAAAATCTCTTGCGGTCTGATGTTTATATCCGAAAATTTCTATACACATTAAACCCACCGTTGAAGCAGCCCTGTAACAGTAGGTGTAGAGTTCCTCAAAGGTGTTGTATCTTTTTATGAAAAGATCCATCTCCATACCCTTGATGAGCTCAAAAAACGGGTCGGTGGGAATGTTAAACTGTTTTATCACCGAAGCAACTTTATTCAGGAGGTTGTACTGAGATTCATTCCTGAAGGCCGATTCAAATTCCTCTCTCCAGAGAGTCAGCTTTGCCATTTTTACATCACTGGCTTCATTTCCTTCATCAACAATATCATCGGTTTTTCTGCAGAAAGCATACACGGCGTTCATAGCATCCCGTTTGGGCGCCGGAAGCAAGTTAAAAGCATAATAAAAACTGCTTTTACTCTCTTTCGAAATTTCCTGAGCGGTGATTTCACTCATAACAAACTCTTTAAAAATATTCTTAAAAAATCAGCCTTTGTTAATTCGGGTCTTTTCGATAAAACGTCGTATTGCTGTGCTTCGATAAGGGAGAGAATTTTCATTCCTCCAAATATAGTCATTTTTATCTGATATCGTAAAATGCCGTGCAGATGATCAATCAGTTCACGCCCGTCATAAAACAGATGACCGCAGCGTTCAACCTGATATTTCATGAGTTCTCTGAATCCGGGAGTCACCTTCTTACTGAAGATATCTGATTTTTGAACGTCATAATTCTGCAATTCATTAAATGGAATATATAATCTATTTTTATTAATATCAACAGAAACATCCTGATAAAAATTAGCAAGCTGCAGTGCAGTACAGATATGATCGCTCAAAACATACAATTTCTCATCCCTGTAGCCGTAAAGCTGCAGTATAAGCCGCCCGACGGGATTAGCAGAACGCCGGCAGTAATCAGTAAGCTCTGTAAAGTCACTGTATTCGCTTTTGCTGATATCCTGCCTGAAAGCAGAAATAAGGTCATTAAAAAGAATCGGGTCAAGATTGAGTTCTCTGATTGTTGAAGCAAGCGCAAAAAAATATTCATTGCTGAACTCCCCCGTAAGCGCCGCATTGTAGTCAGATTCGAAATCATTAAGTTCGCGTGTTCTTTCCTCCGCTGTTTTATCCCCTTCATCTGCGATATCATCTGCTGTTCTTGCAAACCAGTAAATGATAGCGATATGCTTTTTCAGTCTGCGCTTTGCAAAAAATGATACAACGGGAAAATTCTCGTAATGTGATGAAGCAAATTCAAGCGCCGTACTGTAAGCTGAGTCAATATTAAATTGCCGGGTCATAAAATTATTGTTACATGAAAATGAATCTTTATTAAACTTAGTTTATCTAACCATCAGTTAACCAAAAAAAAGAACAGGAATTATGTCATGAAAAAAAACGTAGGAACTGCAGATAAGGCAGTCAGAATTATCGCCGGTTTAGGTCTTATCGGTTATGCTGTTTACTCATCAACCTGGTGGATCGGAGCTATCGGGCTCGTACCGCTGGCAACAGCTTTTATGGGTGTATGTCCCGCATATCTCCCCCTGGGTATCAGCACCTGCAAAACTGCAGAAAAGAAATAGTCTGAGGCGGCACAGACCGCCTTTTATTTTACTTTATCGAACAGGAATTCTTCTTCAGTAACTTCGCCGTTTTTGTTCTGCATTCTGACTGTCACCTTCAGTTTACCGGGAATTGAGGCATCGTATACAATTCCGTCAAAAACAACCTTTCTTTCAGTCTGACTGATAAACGGGAAATCAACTGTCTTATCTGCTTCTTCCCATCCCGCAAACATCTTGTCAAAATGCTTTAGCCGCATTGCAGTGCTGCCATTGATCTCATCAATATAGATCAGTTCTGTGAAAACTATTTCATCACCATTCATCATTCTGAACATCCCTGTCAGATTGTTTCCCCTGGGGCTGCTCCAGATTTCCTCTATGTAGTTACCCCATTTTTCACCTCTGTAGGTTCCCTCAAGCCATGCCAGCCCTTTTATTTCCTTGTACTTTACACTGTCACTCTGCGCTGAACTTATAACTGAAATGAGAAGTACCAGAATCAGGGATGCAGTCTTCATAAAACTCCGTGATAATTAAATATTTTTTTTAAGATCAGAACAATATAATCACTGTTCCTGAAATTAGTTTGCCATTTAATCATCATTAAGACACTTTATCATAAATACTGAGCGCAGCAGTACCCTGATGACCACGCCCACTGAAAATTGTATCCTCCCAGCCAGCCGGTGACATCAAGCACTTCCCCGATAAAAAAGAGCCCCGGCCTGATCACAGATTCGAACGATTTTGATGAAATTTCCTTTGTATCAACACCCCCGAGCGTCACTTCGGCTTTATCAAATCCTTCGGTGCCGTACATTTTCAGATTCCAGGCGGTGAAAATTTCAGAAACAGTTTTTATTTCACGGTCGGAGAGATTTTTAATTCTTTTATTAATTGTGAGTAATTCAGCAACAACCCTTTTAGCTAAACCGGCTGAAAGATAGGTTGCTGTTTCCATAATTTCACCTGAATTTCTTAAACCGGACAGCTCTTTTTCCGGATCAGAACCGGGCAAAAGATTCAGCGTGAACCCTTCTCCCTGTGATATATAATTTGAAATCTGAAGTATTGCGGGACCGCTTAATCCCCTGTGGGTAAAGAGGATATTTTCCTCAAAAGAAATTTTTTGTGTTGAAACTCTTGAGAAGACCGAAACCCCCGCAAGTCTCCCGCAGAGTTCTTTCAATTCCCCGTCAAAGGTCAGCGGCACGAGACCTGGTTTTGGTTCAACAATCTTGTGCCCGAACTGCCGCGCAGTGCGGTAGCCGAATGAGGTCGCTCCCATTTTGGGAATCGATTTACCTCCTGAGGCAACCACAAGTTTTGATGCCCTGAAAGTTTCTTCTCCGCACCTGATTATAAATTCCTGATCAAACTCAATTCCGGTGACAGATATATTTGTTTTAATCTGCACAGAGCCTTTTCTGCACTCCGAAAGGAGCATATTGAGTATCTCAACCGATTTACCGTTGCAGAACAACTGTCCCAGAGTTTTTTCATGATATTCAATGCCATGATCAGAAACAAGACTTATAAAATCATACTGCGTATATCTTGAGAGTGCAGATTTGGAGAAATGCGGGTTCTCTGAGATATATTTATCGGGTGAGACATACAGATTGGTGAAATTACACCTGCCTCCCCCGGAAATAAGTATCTTTTTCCCGGGCTTTTCAGCATGTTCAAGAATGAGTACGTTCCTGCCTCTTTTTCCTGCTTCTGCTCCGCACATGAGGCCGGCCGCACCGGCACCGATTATGATGACATCAACTATATTCTGAGACAAAATACCTTACCAGAAAAGAAAAAGTTATTTATAAAATTTAAAAGTAATAATTTTAACGATCACTCCCTTCTGAGCAGCAAATTAAGCACACATTCGCTTGTAATTGATCTCTGCTTTTGTTACAATAAAGCTCTGAACAAGAAAGTTAATTTCAATGAATTCGCATCTCAGAATTATTGAATTCTCTGTAATTCTTTGCTGTCTGTTTTTATCAGCAGCAAATGCACAGATATTCAGAGGCACCATAGACACCCTTCCGAATATTTACAGCACTGCAATAAATTCTGTTGATCCCGTAACAGCATCACCATATTCGGGGCTTATATTTTTCACTCACAGAGGGATGCCTTCCTACGCCGGGTCATCAGGTGCAATAGTATACAACTATTCATCAGATAACGGACACACCTGGCACAGAAGACTCCCTGCCATCAATGCCTCCACAATCACGGAGGGAAGGTATCCTTCTTCGGCGCTTGTGGCAGACAGTTCAGGAAACATTGACTCATCAAAAGGATATGTTTTTTACACACAGATCAATTCTGCATCAGCCTACGGAATAGGAGAGGTTACAGATATTGATGGAGGCGTTTCAAACGCTCTTCTGATGAGTGAGGCTGAACCGGCGTCTGTATGCTGGAGCAATAGTAAAACCGGCTGTTTTTATTATATCACTTACAATTCACAGGGCACATACCTTTTTAACCGGCTGAAAAATATTAATCAGGTTGAAACCTTTGAGATGCTTGGCTATAGTTCATTCTCTCATATCATCCCGATTGCCGGAGATGCATCAGCAGGAAGACTGGTTTTCGGATTTCTGGGACTCAAACCAAACACTTCCGGACTTTCAGCATATCTGCCCGGTTATGTTGAATCATATGATAATGGCGCAACATGGTCTGAGATAAGATGGGTTGACTGGCGTGCGGCCGTTGGCGGCTCAAGATATGATCAGCTGTGGGATTACAAACCGGGCGATCAGTATATTAATCTTTCAGCCGATATGGTTCTCGATTACCGTGGCCTGGTGCACTTTGCGATCGGTCTTACCGATACAAATGTCACTCCCGGTAACGGAAGAAATTCTGTTGCGGAGCTTTGGCAGACAGGAAGTTACTGGAGTCTGCTTACAGTTAAGACAAATCTTACTGACAGGACATTTGAGATGTTTGACGGACCCGCAGCGGGGCAGATGGGTTATGCTGTGAACATTGCTGCCGACAGACTTATGGGAGTGTATGCAATAAGTTATGTCAATCCCCCCGGAATTCAGGATACGCTGTGCGATATTTTTATGAGTGTACGGGTTGAAAACACGGGATTCTTTTCTCCGTTTTTTCTTACTTCCACTTCGGGCAAAAACGAAAACAGTGCACATCTGAGCCCTGTAATTTCTTATAATCCTGATCATTACAGTTTTAACGCACATCTGATTTATAATTATCCTGCCGGTTATTCAGGCCATTTTCCTAACGGCCAGGGTCTGGATACGCAGCCAAATACAGTTTATTATGTGAACTTTAATATCCCGATTCCCCTCTCACCGGTCGAATTTTCAGAATTCACCGCAGAATCAGGCTCAGGCTATAATCTTTTGAAATGGACCACTGCATCCGAAAAAAACAATTTGCAATTTGTAATAGAACGAAAAAGCCGAGTTTCTGATTTTCTGAATATAGGTATAGTGAAAGGTTCAGGAACTGTTACGCTGCCAACAGAATATTCTTTTTATGACCCTGATCCTCTTCCATATGCGGTCTACCGGATAAAGCAGGTTGATTATAACGGTGAGTTCTCATATTCCGGAGAAACTGAAGTTGTTAACAGTTTTCTGAGTGATTTCACGATTCTTGGAAATTTCCCTAATCCGTTTAATCCGCAAACAACTGTTTCATTCACAACAGAATCTTCCGGAGATCTGAAATTTGAATTATTCAGCATTACAGGTGAGCTGGTTGATCAGAGATTAATCAGTATAGCAAACAGCGGCGGGCACAAGCTTGAGGTTTCAGGAGAAAGACTTGCTTCAGGCACATATTTTTACAGGCTGAATTTCAGAGGGAAATCTCTGAGAGGTAAAATGGTTCTTCTCAGGTGATATAAAGAAGAGATTTTCTTTAAAATGAAAAAGCTGCAGAATTGAACTGCAGCTTAATTTTTGTGCCCGGAACAGGACTCGAACCTGCATGGGAGTACTCCCACTAGACCCTGAACCTAGCGTGTCTACCAATTTCACCATCCGGGCTAAATTCAGTTTCCAAATATCGCAATTATTTTGATAATTTCAAAAAAATTACCAGCCGCTTACTCCGGTGTTATCATCAATTTCTTTATCATTTTCCTCGAGTTCATGATTTATATCGCAAACAGGAATTGATTTCCCTTTTTTGATGATATCAGAGACAATATTATAACATCTCGGGCCGGCAAGCCTGATTTCTCCTCTTGATATTGACTCAACGCAAAAATCACGGTGTTCAACATCCTCAGGAAGACCGCCAAAGGAGCCGTAGCCGATATTATATTTTGCGGGACTGACGTAAGCCTCCGCCATGAAGCTGCCCCAGATAGGGAGTGCGCCTGTTGAACCGAACCCGAACGAGAACGGAAGTTTCAGTCGCCTGTCATCAAATCCGACCCACACCGCCGCTACAAGATCCTGCGTGTACCCGACAAACCAGACATCAGACGACTGCTGTGTTGTACCCGTTTTACCTCCGGCTCTTCCTCCGAAGTAACTTTTCACATGTGAAGCAGTACCATATTCAACAACATCTTCAAGCATGTTTGAAACTATCTTTGCAGTCGTTTTTTCCATAGCCTGAACAACTTTTGGCTGAAACTGTTCAAGCACCAGCCCGTTCCTGTCGGTAACTTTAAGAATGCTGATGGGATCGGCATGTTTACCTTCATAAGCAATGCTCCCTATTGCAGAACATAACTCAAGCGGCGAAACTTCGGATGTACCAAGGGCAATGGAAGGATTAGGGTCAAGCTGTGATTTAATTCCCAGCCTTTTTGCCAGATCAACCACCTGATAAGGAGAAACGTAAGGTTTACCCGGCTTAGGAAATATCATGAGCCTTGCAGCCGGTATGTTCATTGAATAAGCCAGTGCTTTTCTGAGCGTGACCATTCCTCCTGATTTACCGTCGGCATTATTAGGTGACCATCCGCCCCTGCTGAACTTTTCATTAGAGATGGGGAATGAGGGAAAAAGACCATTATCTATTGCAACAGAATATAAAAGAGGTTTAAATGAAGAACCCGGTTGTCTC
>JABWCA010000239.1 GCA_013359345.1 Ignavibacteriaceae bacterium | reverse complement strand
ACGTCGACATCGTTGTTTCAGCGCAGCGCGCTCTATGCTCCGCGGCGTGTCGCCGCATGCTCAAACGCCCGAGTTCCAAGCCTGAAGTCTTCCGTAAAGAATGCCAACCCACCTGAGCGGCAGTCTCATTGCCATGGGGGTGCTGAGCAGAACATTGGGTACAACTTCAAGATTTTCAAGATCAATATCGGGCTGATAAAAGCGGTTAAAGAGAACAAGCCCGTCTGCGCCGGCTTTATCAAGTTCATGCGCCATCCATGCAACAGAGCTGAAGAATGGGCTGAGTTTTACTGCAACAGGTATTTTAACTGATTTTTTTACTTCTCTGACCACATCAATATAAGTTTTTTCAATCTCCTGACCGGTTCTGTTGAAATCGGTTGCGAGCAGATATATATTGAGTTCGAGAGCATCAGCGCCGGCTTCCTGCATATATTTTGCATATTTGATCCAGCCGCCGGTTGATTTACCGTTAAGGCTTGCTATAACCGGTATATCAACTGCTTCCTTTGCTTTTCTGATGTGCTCAAGATATTCTTCAGGACCGAGCTTGTAATCAATATCAGTCGGGAAATAGCTTGTTGCTTCAGCATAGCTGTCATTATGTGCGGTTGTGAAATATGCATGTTCAAGTGATTCCATCTCTATCTGCTCTTCAAACAGCGAGTATAAAACCACGGCAGAAGCACCGGCATCTTCAAGTGCTTTGATATTTGAAATTTCGCTCGATACGGGACCCGCAGAGGGCACTATCGGATTCTTTAATTTTAAGCCTAAATATGTTGTTGTCAGATCCATTTAATACCTCTTTAATTAAGCCCCCTGCCATGAGGGGGCCGTTTAATTAATAATCTTCTTAAGACTTGTTTTCCCCGGCGTTTCCGGCTAAAACTTCATACATTTTCCATCTTGCGTTCACATCTTCCTGTGCTTCCTCAATGAGTTTAGCAGCTTCGGCAGGATGTGACTTTGTGAGCATCTTATATCTTGTTTCCATATATGCGTAGTCTTTGAATGGTATCTTCGGACCTTTGGAATCGAGCTTCAGGGGGTTCTTGCCTTCTGCGGCCATTTCGGGATGATATCTGAATAACGGCCAGTGACCTGAATCAACGGCTGCTTTCTGATTCTTCATGGCTGTAGACATATCAATACCGTGCGCAATACAGTGGCTGTATGCTATGATCAGTGAGGGACCGTCATAAGCTTCGGCTTCAATGAACGCCCTTACCGTCTGCACATCATTTGAGCCCATGGCAACTTTGGCAACATAAACATTACCGTAAGCCATTGCCATGAGGCCGAGGTCTTTTTTAGCCGCCGGTTTACCGCCTGCAGCAAATTTGGCAACTGCTGCTCTCGGGGTTGATTTTGACATCTGCCCGCCGGTGTTTGAGTAAACTTCGGTATCAAGAACAAGAATGTTTACATTTTTGCCCGATGCAAGCACGTGGTCAAGCCCGCCGTATCCGATATCATAAGCCCAGCCGTCACCGCCCATGATCCATACAGATTTCTTTACGAGATAATCTGCCAGGCTGAGGAGGTGGTTAAAATCAGAAGCTTCACCGTTCAGTTTTCCTGAATTGATTTTTTCTGTGAGCCATGATTTAAGCGCTTCAACTGATTTTCTCTGTTCTTTAATATCAGTTTCATTCTTCTGCGGATTGTTGATGATATCAAATACGAGTCTTTCACCAATCTGAGCGCCATGTTTAAGCAGGAGGTGTTTTGCCTGTGCATTGTGTTTATCAATTGCCAGTCTGAAACCAAACCCGAACTCTGCATTGTCTTCAAACAGTGAGTTTGACCATGCGGGTCCGCGTCCTTCTTTATTGGTAGTCCAGGGAGTTGTTGGGAGGTTGCCGCCGTAAATTGAAGAGCATCCTGTTGCATTGGCAATAACTGTTCTGTCGCCAAAGAGCTGTGAAACCAGTTTAACGTATGGTGTTTCACCGCAGCCTGAGCATGCACCGCTGAACTCAAAGAGAGGTTCAAGGAACTGTGAATCTTTTACGGTTGCAGTTTTAAGTGCGGTTCTGTCAAATTCCGGAATTTCAAGGAAGTAATCCCAGTTTTCTCTTTCGGTTTCACGAAGCGGAATCTGTGGCATCATGTTGATTGCCTTAAGTCTTGTTTCCATCTTGTTCTTTGCGGGACATACATCAACGCAGAGACCGCAGCCGGTGCAATCTTCAACGGCTACCTGGATGGTGTAAGCAAGGCCTTCACCGTATTCTTTTGATTTGAACGGGGTGTGCTTAAATGTTTCAGGCTTGTTTTCAAGCAGCTTTGAATCATAGATCTTTGCTCTGATTGTTGCATGCGGACATACAAGAACGCATTTATTACACTGTATACATACATCAGCATCCCATACAGGTACATCAAGAGCAATGTTTCTCTTTTCAAATTTGGTTGTTCCAACCGGGAAAGTACCATCTGCAGGCATAAGGCTTACAGGAAGATTATCACCTTCACCGGCAATAATTTTAGCTGTCACCTTTTCAACAAATTCCGGCACGTTTGCGGGCACTGCAGGTCTCATTGAGATTGTGCTGGTTATCTTTTCAGGAACCGCAACTTCATAAAGATTTTCAAGGGTTCTGTCAACCGCATCCCAGTTCATCTGAACAATCTTATCGCCTTTTGAACCGTAGGTCTTCTTGATGGCAGATTTGATCATGCTGATTGAGGTTTCTTTATCAAAGATCTTTGAAATTGCGAAGAAGCAGGTCTGCATGATTGAGTTGATTCTTCTGCCCATACCGGTTTCATCGCCAACCTTGTAAGCATCTATCACAAAAAGCTTCATTCTCTTATCGATAAGGGTTTTCTGCACGCTTACCGGGAGGGTATCCCAGACCTCATCTTTTGATGCTTTTGTGTTAAGCAGGAAAGTGGCGCCTTCCATTGCATCTTTTAACATATCCGTTGAGTATAGGAACTCCTGCTGATGGCAGGCAATAAAGTTAGCCTGGCTGATAAGATAAGTTGAACGTATTTTGCTGGGACCAAATCTCAGGTGCGATGTTGTCATCGAGCCCGATTTTTTTGAATCGTATACAAAATAGCCCTGAGCAAAATAATCGGTGCCTTCACCAATAATCTTGATTGAGTTTTTATTTGCTCCAACTGTGCCGTCTGCACCCAGACCGTAGAATTTTCCTCTGAAGGTTTTTTCGTCTTCAACCGAGAATGCGGGATCAAAATCAAGGCTGGTGTTTGTCACGTCTTCAATGATACCGATTGTGAAGTGATTTTTCGGTTTCTCTTTTGTGAGTTCATTGTAGATGCTTACAATCATTGCAGGAGTGAACTCTTTTGATGAGAGTCCGTATCTTCCGCCTATAATCTTCGGATAAGCAAATTTCAGCTCGCCTGCAACAAATTTTTCACTGATTGAATTAACAACATCCAGATAAAGGGGTTCGCCTGATGAGCCAGGCTCTTTGCATCTGTCAAGAACAGCAATTGATTTTACCGTTGAGGGGAGCGCATTGATAAAGTGCTCAATTGAGAAAGGTCTGTATAATCTTACTTTGAGGAGACCGACTTTCTCTCCTTTTGCCATCAGATAATCAACTGTTTCCTCTGCAGCTTCAGCGCCTGAACCCATCATGATCACAACTCTTTCGGCATCGGGAGCGCCGTAATATTCAAATATTTTATACTGTCTGCCGGTAATTTTTGCGAACTTATCCATCTGCTCCTGAACCAGATCAGGGCAATTGATGTAGTAAGGATTAACAGTCTCTCTGCCCTGGAAATAGACATCGGGGTTCTGGGCAGTTCCTCTCATCACCGGGGCATCAGGTGTGAGGGCTCTTTTTCTGTGGGCAATAACCAGACTGTCATCAATCATTGCTCTTATATCATCATCATTAAGCTGTTCAATCTTCATAACCTCATGCGAGGTTCTGAAACCGTCAAAAAAGTGTATAAAGGGTACTCTTGCGTTCAGGGTTGCTGCCTGTGAAATCAGAGCAAAATCCATTACTTCCTGAACGGAATTTGAAGAAAGGAGGGCAAAACCGGTCTGCCTTGTTGACATTACGTCACTGTGGTCACCAAAAATTGAAAGACCCTGAGCTGCAATTGCTCTTGCACTCACATGAAAAACTGTGGAGGTTAATTCTCCGGCAATTTTATACATGTTGGGAATCATCAGTAATAAGCCCTGTGATGCAGTAAAGGTAGTTGTAAGCGCACCTGTCTGTAAAGCACCGTGCACAGAGCCTGAGGCACCGCCTTCGCTCTGTAATTCTGAAACACTCGGTACTTCTCCCCATATATTAAGTTTACCTTCTGCATTCCAGGCATCACACCACTCTCCCATGTTGGAAGAAGGAGTAATAGGGTATATCGCTATAACTTCGTTCGTTCTGTATGCCACATACGCCGCTGCTTCATTACCGTCTATTGTTACTTTTTTTCTTTCCATTTTATTTCCGTTAAATTAGATATTTATTTGTCAAAACCTGTCCTCCTGTTATTCAAAAACCATACCAACCGGCGGGTTTACCCATATCATGCTATTATTACGGTTAAATTGCCATTTCCGGCAATCACCGTTTTTATTTTCTAAAAAAAGAGAAGCAGAGATGACCTTCTTTTTATATTGTCAGGTTAATGATTTTTTAACGGATTAAAACCTCTTGTCTGCATCCTTGGTATGGAATTTGATGAACCGGGCATGAACAAATAATAACGAAATCCGGATCTAATATGAAGTTGTTTTTTTCAGCCCTTATTTTAATATTAATGGCACACAGTGTTAATGCTCAGATTAAAGGAACAGTTAAAGACAAATCAACAGGTGCTCCTGTTCAGAATGCCGAAATCTATGTTAAAGACCTTTCATTTGGCACCACAACAGATAAAACAGGCGGCTTTACCCTTCAGGGAATGGCAGCCGGCAGACATACAATAATTATATCATGCCTCGGTTATGCTTCAATAACCAGAGATCTCACAGTAACTGATTTACCCCTTACACTTGAAATTGAAATCGTGCCCGCATCAGTTAACCTGGGTGAGGTGCTTGTAACTTCCCCCAAATACACGGCAGCCGTTAAAGATGTTGCCATACCGCTTGAAGTGCTCAATCATAATAATTTTGACACAAAGGTTTATAACACCGCCCCCGATGCGCTTAATTATCTGCCTGGTGTAAGCATAACAAGAGACGGAGCG
Organism: Ignavibacteriaceae bacterium; assembly: GCA_013359345.1. GTDB lineage: Bacteria > Bacteroidota > Ignavibacteria > Ignavibacteriales > Ignavibacteriaceae > JABWCA01. The sequence continues at coordinate 674 of JABWCA010000239.1, read as the reverse complement.
TGGGCAACAGACCTCTCAATACGCGGATTCAGCGGAGCTGATATTGTTCTCCTTGTTGACGGCAACAGGGTTGAAACCGCAACCGAAATTTCTGCCAGAATGGCGCTCATAGACTTTAATGATATCGAAAGGGTTGAGATCATTAAAGGTTCATCCTCATCTCTGTACGGCTCGGGTGCTCTGGGCGGAATAGTGAATTTTATTACAAAAGCCGGCAGCTATTCTTCAAAGTTTTACCTTAACGGGAGTGTTTCCTCTTCATATAACTCTGTTAATAAGAGCGGAAACGGATTCATTACCCTCAGCACCGGCATGAGCAGCTGGTATCTGAAACTGGCAGGCACGCTGCGCGGTGCCTCAGATACTGAAACCCCTGAAGGACCGCTTAACAACTCCCGCTTTCATGATAATAACATGAATATTACAGCAGGCCTGCTTCTCAATGAACATCATGAGTTTAAGCTTAATTACGGAAGATACTCTGCATCTGATGCCGGAATTCCCGGAGCCTCAGCGTTCCCATCTTCAGCACTTGCCAGGTATACAGAAACCTACAGGGCAATTGCATCGGTTGAGTACACTTTCAAGGGGATATCATCAACCCTTACAAATATGAAGCTTAAGTATTTTAATCAGTTCATAAAGCGTGATGTTGAAGTTAATGTTTCACCCGC
>JABWCA010000238.1 GCA_013359345.1 Ignavibacteriaceae bacterium | reverse complement strand
GCCTGCAGCATCTTTTCCCCCGTTCATTGCTTTGTGAAGGTCGGCTTCTGTAAAGAAGATCTTCCCCCCCGGTTTGTAGAAGTTGATTTTCTTCTGTTTAATCCATCTGTAAAGAGTGGGTTTTGATATCCCCAATATCTTGGCAGCTTCATTTAAGCTGATATACAGAGAATCTTTCATCTTTATTCCTTATAATTTTTTATTATTTCTTATCAATTATAAGAAGGTTTGTTTTTACCTTATTTTACCAAAATGCAAAAGTGCGGCAGAATTCAGGTTTATTCCAACGGGGCCGGCGGCAGAATCCGGCCTTCTCTCTTTTTATAGTATGGTCAAAGTTGATATAGTATAGTGAATAGTATAGTGAAACGGGTCACTATACTACGCTGTAACCCCTTTATTTATAATAGTTTATTACTCCCTGTAGTATAGTAGTATAGTATATATATATATACCATATATAAATACAGATATATAAAGGATACGGAACATATAGAGAAACAACACACAAAACAGAGTACAGAAAAAAAGGTATAGAGAAATAGCATTTTTAATATACTACTATACTACAATTCCCGTAACTGCTTATGATATAATGAGATACAAGTAGTATAGTAAAAATCTGCTTAACACTATCTTAAAGCAATATACTATACTTCAGGGGTTTTTTGTTTCTTTTTTATTCTAACATAGGAGTATAGCAAGTATTAAACTTTAATACTTGCTATACCATTTTAACGTATCAGTTTGAAGTGGGGTAGGTTCTTTGAGTGTTTTGAAAATTTGATTCTGTAATATCTTTAAACTTGTCAAATTTCAGTTTCATATAATAACCCCAGCTTTGAATTTTATCTACTTGTCTACGGGCTTTTATATATCTGTATTCCTCATTGTTTTCTGTATCGTTTTCTTTATAAACAAGAGCAGAAATAATGCTTCCGAAATTTTTGGCGCTCGTTTTTTTTGCTAATTCCTTTGTTTTTTCAAAATTCAGAAAAAAATTGAGTATCTCCCCGGCTCTCCAAAAATTTCCGGATCCGTCTAATTTACCACGTGTGAGTTCATTCTCACTTACTTCTTTAGGGTCTTTAATCGGTTCAAAGTATTCTTCAATCAGGAATTTTTCTATACTTGAAACCTGAAACTCTTCGCTGTAATTATTTAACTGTTTTGTATGAATGTTTGATAATTTAAAGTCCCAGCCGTTTAAGTATTCATTATACATCTCTCCCCAGATCAGATTTCTTTCCTTATCCAGATAGTCAATTCCATCAAACAAGGATTTAACCCCAATAATAATAAAACGGCGGTTGCCGGTGTGGTCTGTCAGTATCTGATCATTGTTTGAAGTACCACAAAAAGAACAAAGTCTTTTGCGTTCACCGGAAAATTTATCATAGGGGAGCCGCTGGGAGAAGTCCGGCAGAGTGATAATCTTCTTCAACAGGGAAAGATCCTTCTTAACAAAGTCGCCCATCTCATCAAGGTTATAAATAAATTTAGTTGAAATGTAAAGTTTATCATCCTTATTCTCCGGGTGAATATCACCTTCATAATAATATTTATTCAGCTGATCAGGAAGCAGCCGGCGGAAAAAAGTTGATTTTCCTTTCTGGTGTTGCGTGCTGTGAAAGATCATCATCATAGGATTTCCGCCATACTTAAAGTGATGTTTTCTGAATAAGTTTTCAAGGCTCCAGATCATCCACCTTTTGAAGTATTCCTTAAAAATATCTTTACTCTCATCGTTCTCAAACTCAATGCTTTCAGTAAACTTTTCAAAGGGTGAATAATCCAGGGCGGCCGCTTTAAACTCATTTCTGCATTTTTCAAAGTATTCCTTCAGTTCATTCTTAACGGGGATCAGATCAGATTGTAAAACCTGTTTAAGTCCTGTTGCAGATATCTTTCTGCCTGAGTCTTTAAGCTGCATTAAAAAGGTGTTAAAATCCCTGTCCTCTAATGGTCTGAGAAACTCATCATTCAGAGAATAGATTTCTTCTCTGCCGGTTATCTCGTTATAGTAAATTTTATATTTGGTCTGAATGAATTCAAGGGCCGCGCGCTCGTTCGTTATCTGTGGGGTTGCTGCAGCGGCTCCGGCAGAATTATTTCCATCACCAACGGCGGCAGAATCAGAACCTTTTTTTACCGGTGGTGTTTTTTTCTTTTTGGAGCTGAATTTTAAGGGTTTATTCCTTCCGGCTTTTATCCCGTCTGAAAAGTCTTTTATGGCCCGGTTTTCTGATAATCTTGTATTATTCATAATAACCGGCAGAAGTTTATCTATTAAATCAGATTCATTCAGGTTCTCGCCCGCAATATACCCACCGGCAATAAAACCCGCTTTTAACCGCTGTGCGTGCCTTATACCGTCATAGGATTTATTAAGCAGGGTTGTTAGTCCCCTGATTAAAGAATCTTCGTTTGAGTGGCCTGATTTTACTTCCTGAAAGTTGCCTTTTAATAGTTCCTCTACTGGTACAGGTGTTATTGAACCTTGTTTCAGCTGGGGAACCTGAAAGAATTCAATCTGATCTACAGGTTTAATAACTGCATCCGGATCATGCGAAACTATAAAAAGCCTGAAAACATCCTTTACATGATCGATCTTAACCTGACCTTTGAAGGCTTCAGTCAGGTATGCAATCATCCCGTTAAAGGCGGCTTCGTGGTTACTGTGATCTGTGGAATTGTGAAGGAACCCGGCTTTTAAACCCTTGCCGCCGGGTGAAGTGAAGTAAAACCAAACATAAGGAATTTTATCTAATATCTGTTTAGCTTGGTTTAAACTGATTCCCTGGTCTTCAAGATCATCAATATCAACCTGAATAACGGGGTTATATTGAATTATCTTTTGATCAATGAATTTCTTTTCTCCGGCAGAATCCGGCCCTGAATAGTGTTCCCGGTGTTTACAGAGAACCGAAAGGGTAAAGGCCGGCAGATACTTCTTCTGATTTGAATATTCCGTTTCAGGGAGCGCCCTGAGTGATTCAATTTTATTCCGGTAGTAATTTGATTTAATCCGTTCAATAAGGCTGATCAGATTAATTTGTTCCGGCTTATCTGTTGCCATTACATTACTGAAAAGTGATACTTTAATATCCTTCAGGTTTTCGTGTGTAAACTTCATTACCAGCCCCCTTCTCTGTCAAAATTAAAATACTCGCATCTTTGAATCCGTCTTAAATAAGGTTCTTTTATATAGATATTTTTCAGATAGGGCGGTTCATCGTCAAACCAATTCTGTTTATTTCTTTCCCTGATCCATAAATCAAGTTCTGCAGAGTTTTTCACCTTTTTAAGCGTTTCAAGGTCTTTAAGGAAATAATCCTTTTTCATCGGCCTTACAAAAAGATTCATTCTTTCCTTCTTGAAATAAATTGTTATTGTTATCGTGGTAAAGGGGCTTAAGCTGAAAAGGGCGCCATTAAAACCACTCACCCGCCTTTCAATTTCCGCGATTGATTGCAGAACAAAAGTGAAAGTTTTCCATCTGTTAACGGTGTAATGTTTTTGCAATCTTAAATAATTGCTATAGGTTTCCTGTTTTAATTTACCTTGCCATTCCTTCAGGCTGTTTTCAACTGCCTCTTTGGTACCTGTAAAGATAATTTCCTTTAAGGCCCGCCTTTCAAATATGTTCACCGTGATTTTTTCACCGGCCGGGATCGGGTGAATATCTTTAATAACATCTCCCACCGTTCGGGGGTCTGTTATCGGTTTTAAGGTTGAATAGAAGAAGCCCCAGCCAATAGCACTATATCCAATGAATTGTTTCATTTTGTTTCCCTCTTTATTTTTCTTGTTTAATTCTGCCGCGGCAGAACCCTTATTATTAAAATATTTTAACGGGGGAGAACAGGCAGGGAACTTTGAAGGGGTGAAGAAGGTTCTAAATATAAAATTGTTTATAAGCTGTAATTTTATTATATTTATTCCGTTCCTTCTCTGAGTTTCTCAATATTGTTCCCAGAACTTGCCGGTTCGCCTTCCCCCGAACCGGTTTTTTATTTAAAAGTCTTCATCGCTCTAAATCTCCAATTGTTACAGGATTAAATTCTTTATACTTAAAAAAATGCTTTATTACATCGGCTTCAACAAATACCCGGGTTCCGTTTCTTGTTGAAAATCTGATCTTTCCTCTTTTTACAAGGTCTTCAAAATAATCAGGGTTTAACGGGTCTGTATAAATGTTATACTTTTGTTTTAGTGTTGCTTCATCAATAAGCCCGAAAAGCCCGAAATTAACCGGAATATCTGAAAGTTTTGTAAGGGCCGGCAGAGTTTTATTTTTATCAAAACCAATTGAATAATCTGCCGGAACTGCAACACTTGAAATTTCAGTCAATTCCCATTTACTTGTAATAAAAACCTGCTCCCCGTCTTGAATTACGGCTGCTCCGTCTGCTCCCATGCAAGGGAGCATTTCAACAACCCTGTAACCTATTGAGAAGTTATTTCTTATACCGTCTTCAATATCATCAAGGATATATTGAACCCCTGGGTTACGGGAGCATTTAACAGTTACAGTTAAAGAATTTTCAGTTATCTTGTGGTGAATAACCTTCCCCAGAATAACAGTTTTATCATGATTGAAAAGAAAAGGTACTGAATCAAAATCAAGCCGGGTTGTAATTAACGCGCCCGGCTGATGTGATAAACTCTCCCAGCCAAACCAACGGCGGTATAGTGCGGCACTTGAAACAGAGAATTCAAAGTATCTGAAATTATTCCTGTAACTTTTCTTTACTACGGGTTTAATCTGTTTAATCTCTGACTGCTTTTTATTACTCATCTGCCCACCCCGTCTTCAACGGCTTTAACTATGTACGGCACTAACTCGCGGCTTAACTTGTCTTTATCGGGGCTCGCGCCAATGAATTGAACTGAAACGGAAACATTTCTGCCGCCCCCGCTGACTGATCCAACGCCAACCCCCGCCGGTGACGCGCTTGCTTTACCTGAAGGAATATTAAGCCCGCCGCCTGATCGTGAACCCGGCTGCATCTGTGAAATCTGGCTGACTGTTGCCAATCCGAATGCAAGCGCGCTTGCTGCCTGTACATAACCCAGAACGGGGCCTACAATCGGAATCGCTGACTGACTCTCAAAAGCTTTGACAACGCTGCTATAAGTTGATACAAGGGTTTCTGCTATCTTTATCCCTTTCCATATTTCAAAGTAGGCCCTTGCATCCTCTCCGGTGGCTTCATAAATTGCCGACATGGCATCCCCCATGTTTGCCATGACGTTCGCCGCGTGACCTTCAAGGATCAACCAATTAATCATTTCGGCTGTGGTTACCTCCGTATTTATTTCAAGGCGTTTATTTGCATAATCTCTGTAACCTTGTAACATTGCGTTTTGCGTGTTGTTAAACTGCTCAAAAGCTGAACCGCTTGTCAGACCTAAATCAATCGAAACAGGTTCAACCGGTTCCCCGGCGTTTCCTTTCTCGATCTCATTTTTAACTGCATCAGCAAAAGTAGATCCGCCAACGGCTCTTACTCTGGGTTTGACATGGGTTTCAACGTTAAAGACTTCACCGGCAAATATTTTATAAATATCCTCTCCGGCTGCCTTTCCTATATCTTTTAATCTCTTTGGGAAGTCTTCAACGATTTTGCCTAAAACCTGAAAATTACCTGTGACAAGCGCGTACATTGCCGCGCCAAAATTGCCCATCATTTCGGTGGCAAATTTTACAGGTATAGAGAAAACATCAAAAGCGGTTTTCATTCCGAAAACTGTATACGCCAAAACCTTCCCAATGCTTTGGGCGTTATTGCTCTCTGTGAAGAAGTCTGAAAGGTCATCTGCTATAATTGTTATTGCAGGGGACAATTCATTTAAGGCAGTTGTTATCACCCCTTCAAAAGCGTAATTAACCCGGCTCATTGAATCATTTACATT
>JABWCA010000237.1 GCA_013359345.1 Ignavibacteriaceae bacterium | reverse complement strand
GGGAGAGAAGTCAGCACTAAAGAATCAGCAGAAGCTTTTCTGCATATTTTTCAGGAACCTGCAGCCTTTTGCCGCCGAGTATTTCAGGTTCGACTATATCGTGATAAAGCTGATCCATCCAGCTTCTGGAGATTCTCAGATCTTCATATGTTACATACAGCTCTCGTGATTCCTTCAGAAAACCAACGCCTGTAACCGTAACATTAAAGGGGGAAGGTTCCTCATTGAAAAGAATACTGAGTTTCAAACTGTTGTTTTTGGACTCAAATCTGCAATCCTGTACCTTGCCTGCGCCGGAGATTCTGCTGTTGATAATCATGGTCAGAACCTGCGAGATGGCATAATCTTTTGCCTGATTCAGTGGCCCGAAATTCATAAAATCGTTGATCTGCATATTTTTAATCCTTTTTAATAAATGGTTCAGAGGGGAGTGACCCGTGAAAGGCCGTGATTTTCCATTTGCCGTTAATCTTCTTAAGTGCGCCTGAGTACCTGAGGTGATTCAGATTAACTTCTTTACCAACGGTAAAAAATCTCTGGTTCACTATCATCATGAAATGCGCTGACTGCCCGGGGGTAAGCACCTGCACTTCAATGCACTCAACAGTGAAACTGACGCTGCTCATCGAGGATACTGTGGAAAGGAGGTGGTTCCGGAATTCAGTCCAGTTGTGGAACTCAGCGCCTTTAACAGCCCCGAATACCTTGAGGGAATCGCTCTTCCACCAGATATCCTCATGCTCGGTAATGATGCGTGTCGTAAAGGCATCAATCATCCGGTTCAGGAGAACTATAATCTCTGCTTCATCATTATGACGGTCAATACCTGCCGGCTGATTATGTTTTATACATCCGGAGAAGAGAACAAGACTTAAAATGATAAGATAAAATAAATTTTTCCCGCGCATAATGGTTATCTGTTATTGTTATTAAGCTATGTTAAAATACTTCAGATTTTCTGAATAGTGATGGAAAAAGTTTCTGCTGATAATGTAATTATCAGGGTGCCGCAAAAAACGGTCGGCATCAATAATCTCAAAAGCGATATTTTTTGCTTTTTCCAGTATGGCTATATCCTCCCTCAGATCAGTGTATTTGAAATCAGGGTAACCGCTTTGACGTGTTGAAAAAATATCTCCCGGACCCCTTATCTTCCAGTCCATCTCTGCAATTTTGAACCCGTCATGAAACTGAACCATCGCCTTAAGACGCGTCTGTGTTCTCAGTTTTTCACGGATATAATCGGGCAGATATGTTACGTCTTTAATTCTTTCTGAAGAGGCAGCAAGCTCGTCTTTTGTTATAAGAATACAATAACTTTCCTTTTTGCCTCTCCCGATTCTGCCCCTGAGCTGATGCAATTGAGACAGCCCGAACCGGTGAGCATCCCTTATCACCATTATGGTAGAATTGGGAATATCAATCCCAACCTCTATAACAGTAGTTGAAATAAGAACATCAAATTCATGTCTTGCGAATTTCAGCATCACCTCTTCTTTTTCCTTCCACTTCATCTTGCCGTGGAGAAGTCCCGTCCTGATATCCCTGAACCAGGAATCTTTCAGGTCTTCATAGGCGGTAATTGCTGCCTGCAGGTCAAGTTTTTCCGATTCATCAACCAGCGGGAAGACAATGAATGCCTGATCTCCCTCTTTAACCCTGTCGTAAATAAATTCATAGACGGAGGGAAGTGCCTGTTCACCCCTCAGAGCGGTTTTAGGCGGAATTCTTCCCGGGGGGAGCTTATCAATGACAGAGATATCCAGATCACCGTAGTACGTCATTGACATGGTTCTCGGGATGGGTGTTGCCGACATTACAAGGCAATCAGGCGTGATGCCTTTGCTTAATAGACGAGCGCGCTGGGCAACCCCGAAACGGTGCTGTTCATCAATTATTATAAGTCCGGCATTGGCAAACGCGGTGGTATCCTCAAACAGGGCGTGAGTACCGACGATAATATCCGTACCGCCGCCGGTGATTCGTTCCACGGTTTTCTCACGCTGCTTTTTTGTCTGGCTGCCCGAGATCATTTCAACTGTCAGTTTTCTCCCTGCGGGGTGTTTTTCATTGTACAGATCAAACAAAAGTGAGATATTCTTGCAGTGCTGATTTGCAAGAATCTCGGTAGGGGCCATGAGTACGGCCTGGTATCCGTTATCTATGGCAATCAAAGCGGAGATTACTGCGACTATTGTCTTGCCTGAGCCGACATCCCCCTGCACAAGCCTGTTCATAGGCTGAGCTGAAAGCATATCTTTTTTAATATCGGAAAGCACTTTGAGCTGGGATTCTGTGAGCTGAAAGGGAAGCACACTTAAAAAATCTTTAACAAGAGATGTTTTTATTGAAAACTGTATGCCTTTATGCTCAAACCTGATTTTGGCTTTTCTGACGGCATTAAGAATCTCGAAATAAAAAAGCTCTTCAAACTTAAATCTGTACCTTGCCGCCTCAAGTTCTTTCTCTCCGGGAGGGAAGTGGATATGCCTGATTGCGTCTTTAAGCGGCATGATTCCAGCCTTTTTTATGACAAAATCAGGCAGTGTTTCTTCAACTGCACCAATCCAGTAGTTCAACGCGTTGTTTATGATTCTGCGGAGTCCGTAAACAGAGATCATGCTCGTTTTGAATGAATCACTGATTTTGTAAAAGGGGATAATTCCGCCCGTGTTAAAAAGCTTTACCGTGTTTTCATCGTCCGAGATTTTGTCATTATCAGGGTGGTGTATCTGCAGATGCATAAACTGAGAAAGTGCGGGCTTGCCTGAGATGGCAAACAGATCACCCTCATTGAACCGGTCTTTGATGAATTTGCTTCCCTGAAACCAGACTCCCTCGCACCCGCCCGTATCATCGCCGAAAGCAACAATCAGGATCTCTTTCCCCCTTACATACTTTGTGACCTTTTCAATCACCCTGACAACCAGGGTTATTTCATCGGTATAGCCTTTTTTTACATACTCATAGGCCGCAGCCACAGTGAGCATCTTAGAGCGGTTTATGTATTTTGTCGGGAAAAAGAAAAGGAGATCACGAATAGTGCGTATGCCTGCATTCATCAGTGCTTTTGAGCGTGATTCACCGATGTATTTTAGATTGGTTACGGGAACATCAAGGTTATAACTTGCTGAAGGCATTATCAGAAATCCGGGTCAGTCTGCCGGAGGGATCCCATTTCAGGAACCCTCTCCGGTATTTACTGATAATTTACTGTGCATCATTCTGCCCATCGCGGAGTCACTTCAGACGGCGGAGGTAATCTGTAAGGAGCCTTACCCCGAATCCCGTCATGTAAGTCTTCTGATAGTTGTTATGCGAGTTCATCATTGAAGGGGCGGCAATATCTATGTGTGCCCACGGGATTGATGAATCGACAAAATTTTCCAGGAACTTAGCTGCGGTGATTGCGCCGCCATATCTTCCCCCGACATTTTTAACATCGGCAACATCGGATGAATTGTAAGTGTGGTATTCATCCCACATCGGCAATCTCCAGACTCTTTCATAGGTGTGAAGACCTGAGTTATAGAGGTCTGCTGCAAGAGTTTCATCCTTGGTGAAAAGCCCTGCCACAGTCAGCCCGAGGGCTACTGCGCATGCACCTGTCAGTGTGGCAAGATCGATAATCTGATCAGGTTTCTGTAGTCCGGCATAATGAAGTGCATCGGCAAGAATCATTCTGCCTTCAGCATCTGTGTTGTCAACCTCAATTGATTTACCGCTGGCAGTAATCACAATGTCTCCCGGTCTCATGGAGGATCCGTCAAGCATGTTTTCTGCTAATGGCATAACACCCGTAATCTGATGTTCAACACCAAGAAGTGCAGCGGTAAGCAAAGTTCCTGCAACAACGGCCGCGCCGGCCATATCTGCTCTCATCCAGCCCATATTATCCGGCGGCTTTATTGAAATGCCTCCCGAATCAAACGTGACGCCCTTACCGACGAGTGAGATATGTTTACCTGATCCCGATGCAGCAGGGGTATATCTGACAACGCAGAGAGCAGGTTCTTTACTGCTTCCGCCGCCTACAGCCAGAATGCCACCCATGTTATTCTCTTCGAGTTCTTTTTTCCTGAATATTGTGAACTCAAGAGGGAGATCCTTATATCTTTCCTGCAGCCTTCCGATAAATGACTCAGGATAAATGACATTTGCGGGTTCGTTGGCGAGTGTTCTTGTGAAATACACTCCTTCTTTTACTGCTTCCGCAATCTTTGAAAGTCCCTCAAATTCCTCTGCAATAAGTCCTGAAAGATATACTGTGACTTCCTTATCAGCAGATTTATCACTTTTATATTTGTCAAATTTATAAACGCCGAGGAACATCCCTTCCATCAACGAGAGATATAACTGCTCTTTTGAAGGAAAATGAAGAGAAAAGGGGGTATGCTCCGGAAGCTGCACAAAAACTTCATCGGGTGTGTTTTTGTAGAATCCTGCGGTCAGATCTGCCATATAATTTCTGAAATAATCAGCAGTCATTTTGGTTCCCGGATCGGTAACCGAGATCAGGACTCTTGAGGGGGAACCTGAACGGGGAATAAATGAAATATCACCTTTAATCTCATCCTGAGCAATCTGAGGAAGCTCAACTTCAAACTTTTCTGCGAGGGTGCGCAATCCGGTTCTCAGATTATCGTCTTTGTTAACAAAATATACAGCCAGGTTTGACTGTCCTCTCAGTGAGGAGAGATCACCATATTCAAACTTAATACTAATCATTATCCTTACTCTTCTCTAAATGTAAAATAGCTTCTGAAATTATATCTTCTTTATAATCTTCAAGTTTTGCATCACGGATTCTGATTCCCGATGCATATTTATGTCCGCCGCCGCCATATTTGCCGGCAAATTCGTTAACGTAAACATTTCCTCTTGACCGGAGAGATACTTTAAATCCTTCTTTCACTTCATGAAACAACAGCACCATCTTCACCCCGATTATGGAAAGTCCGAGATTTATAAATCCGTCAGTTCCGTTCTCCTCAACCTGATTTCTTTCGAGTGCGTCTTTAGTGATCTGCATGATCACGAGTTCACCATTGTGAATTATTTCCATCGAGTCTATAACCTCACCCAGCAGCTTTATCTTGCCGGGTTTATTGGAGTCATAAATCTTCTCCTGCACTTCAATGGGAACGACACCAAGCTCAAGGCATTTTGCTGCAATGCGGTGAATTTCGGGGGTTGTTCTTTCAAACCTGAATGAGCCTGTATCGGTCATGATCGCCGCATAAAGGGGGAGAGCCAGATTATAATCCATGCCAATTTCCGGAAACTCTTCCGTAAGGTTGAAGAGTATGTGTCCTGTGGCTGCATGCTCAATATCGAAAAATATCTCGTCAAAGAACTCTGTATCAGGGTTTGTGTGGTGGTCTATACAGATTTTATATGCGTGAGATTCCCTGAGTAAATGCTGCATTTTTGCGGTGCGGTCAACACGGTTGAAATCAAGACAAATGATGTTTTCTGCATCACTGAATGCGGTCTTATGCTTTTCGGGGTCGTACACTTCGATCCATTTTTCCGGATCAAGAAATTCCAGATAATACGGAGTGTGAGAGTAGTTTACAATCCTGAATTTTTTGTTCAGTCTGCTTAAAATTATCCCCATCCCCACAACCGAGCCAATGGCATCTGCGTCGGGGTTAACATGGGTTGTCAAAATGAAATTATTCCTGCTGTTCAGGGTATCGTAAAGTTTATTAAGATCTATCATTAACCGAGGAGGAATTAAAAAATGTAATTTTAAAGTTAAGAAAAAATCGGGAGAAATTTGCTGTTCATAGTTCCGGAGTTCCCGGTTGGCAGCATAAGATCGGAAACACAAATGAAGCGAATTAAACGAATCAATCCGGTTCGGGATAGTGGTTTATACCCGGAGATGCAATGCCCTGGTTTCTGTCTTATAAAT
>JABWCA010000236.1 GCA_013359345.1 Ignavibacteriaceae bacterium | reverse complement strand
GAGGCAAAAGAGCTTCTTGGCATCAGTCCCGAATTAAAAGATTACGATCTTGATTTAATCTATACTAATCTCAGCTCTGAGATTAAAAAACAGATTTCTTCAACTCCTTTTCCTGTTATTAAAGAGTCGCTTAATATTCAGCTCACATCGGTTGAGCAGGCGTACTCTATGCTCAAAAAGGAGAAGGATATAAGAATAGAGGGGATTGAATTTGCTGCCGATCCTGATGAACTCAAAAATGCATGGCTTAAACTTGGTTTTCCGGGTAACATATCCCCTGAAGATGCAGAGTTTAAATTTCTAACACAGAGAGAACAACTCAAAGCCGCTCTTTCAACTAATAATCCCCGCATTAAAGAGCTCGCCATGGCAGATCTTAACGAGCTTGAGAGGGCGTTCAGAACCGTTAAAAGTTTTCTGATGGTGATCAAGAGAAACAAGGAACTTGAAGACGAAAAGAAAAAGCTTGAAATAGAGGTATTCACCAGGTCGGAAAAACTGTTCAACAGAAAAATTGAAGATTTTTATAAAATAGCAATTGAAGGAATCCGTGAATTTTCTTCGGGAAATTACAAGGAGGCCGAATATCATTTCAATGCCGCACTCAATATTTTCCCCAGCGATCCTCTCGTTCATTTTCTGATAAAGGAATGTACCGAAAAACCGAAACTCATACTGAATATGAGAAATAAGCTTGAAGCTGAAAAAGAGGTGACCGTAAGAAATCTTATCGAGAATTTCAGAAAGGGTGAACAGAACAGGCTTCAGGAATTTTATGTAAATTCTGCCCGAGGCACAGAAGCCCTTAAGAACACAGACTACGATACCGCCCTTGTCTACTTCAATAAGGCAAAAGACCTTTTCCCTGATGATATAAACATATCATATTTTATCTCGGAGTGCGAGAGCGAGATTGAAAAGATTTACAAGCAGAAAATTGAAGCCGAAATAAAAGTTAAAGAAGAGCGTGAAAAACTGAAGAAAGAGATTCTGGGTAACCGCAAAGAATTTGATGATCTTTGCAGAAATGCCCTCAGATTCTATCATGCGGGCAATTTCCCCGATGCATTAAATCTCTTTTTAAAGGCAAGATCAATTTTTCCTGATGATTATAATGTTAACTATCTTATTGAGGAAAGCGAAAAACAGATAAAACTTTTCTCCGAGGTTCTGGGCAAAAATTCAGTAAGGAATGCCCCGTCAGAACCGGTTTCAACCGGAGTGATGGCAGCATATCCGGCGGTTCAGAAATCAGAAGCGGGACTGCCTGACGTTAAGGGACTGATAAAAGAAGAAAAGTTCTCTGAGGCGCTTGATCTGATTGATAAACTCCTTGCCGGTAACACCGGCGATGAGGCAGAGCTCAGAAATCTGATGAGCGAGGCTAAAGAGAAGCTGTACAACAAACTCAAAGAAGAAGTACTTGTTCCCCAGCTCTCACCCGAACAAAAACAGGCAAATGATTACATGGCAGAAGGCAACTACGCCATGGCGCTTGAATTTTTCAGGATTGCCCTTAAAAAGGATCCGGATAATGAGTATCTGAAAGTCCTGATAAGGGAATGCGAATCAAAAACCGGAAGCAGATCTGATCAGACACAGGTTAGTCTTCTCCCCGATGACCCGGATAATCTGCGGGAAAGTGCCGATGCACTCTTTAATGAGGGGAAGTATTTTGAGGCGCTTGAAAAATACAAATCGGCTCTGAGTAAAATGCCGAATGATCCTTATCTCATTTTCTGTATTGAAGAATGCGAAAACATTCTCAAGATAAAGTTTGAGAAAACAAGAGAAGAACTTCCCAAAAGTTTTTCATCAGGTTCAGGAACAAGGGAAGCAATGCCTGAAAATATTGCGGATCTCAGAAAGAAGGCTGATGAGCTCTTTGAAAAAGGTAAATACAACGAGGCGGCATATTATTATCAGAGACTTCTGGAGAGCGATCCCAATGATCTCACCGTAAAACTTCTTCTTGATGAGTGCAAGCTTAACCTCGGCCCCAAGTTTAAAATTTACGACACGAACAAAAATTAAACCGGAGTATTCATGAAAAAACTTTTTACACTTCTCGTTTTGCTGGCAATTAATGCATTCAGCCAGAGTGAAATAAGTGACACAAGACTTGTTAATCTTCTTTATCAGGCAGAAGAAAATCCGTCAGTTATCAGAGACGCAAGAAGCCTGGCTTTAGAACTTGGCTATCCCCTTGAAATTTACACAACATCGGGTCAGTTTATCACACTTGCGGGTATTGAAAATAATCAGCCCCTCTATCTCGCACTCAATAACTTCAGCGATCCTTATTCCGGAGGAGTCACCCTGCAGTACGCGCAGATAGTTCAGGGGTATGACCTCATGGGAGCAAGAATTAATTACGGAAACGGACGGATAACAAACAGAACCCTTGGCTACCAGACAGGCTCAAATCAGACCACAAATCTTTCGGGCGTTGCATTTCTGGTGAACAGCGGTGCTGATCAGATTTCTCTGGTAAGTGCTGTGAATGGCGATATTATTGAGTCAAATTTCATTACAGACGCCTCACTCAGCACACCTAAAAAAGCTATCATGCACCCGATCAGCAACAATCTCACTGTATGCGATCAGCTTCTTGATGTAGTGTTGCATTATGACACACTTACAGGCAATGCACTTGGCACTTTTGCTCCTGCCGGTGGTGTGGATACATCGAAAATGGATAATACCAGAGGTCACTACTTTGATGCTGCCGGAAACCTTTATGTCACATGCGGCGCGGGCTCATCAATAAATTCTGTTGTGAAATATGATGCCTCCGGAAATTATCTTGGCAAGTTTATTCAGAACGCTGCAGGCGGAATGAACTCACCCTTTGATATAATTTTCCGTGCAAATGATGTGCTGACAACCAATTACGGTGACGGTAAAATACTCTCTTTTGACTTTAACGGAAATTCCCTCAGCACCCTTACTTCCGCAATGGTAAGGCCTCAGCAGATCAACATTGGCCAGGGGTCAAACCTTATTGTGGCTGATTTCGGAGTGGGCGGCGGACTCAGAGTCACAGATTCAACAGGCAATCAGCTTCTCCTCCTGAATATAGTGACTGCTAACCGCGGTGCCATGCAGCTCTCAAACGGAAATTATCTTACTGCCAACGGCGGCGGTTATTATGAACTCAATGCCCAGAACCAGATAGTCAGAACCCTAATAGCCGGTTCAAGTTGTCAGTATGTCACACCTGCAGGAAGCCTTCCCCCCATACCTGTTGAACTCGTTTCATTTGCGGCAGCAGCATCAGGCAATGCTGTTGAACTTAACTGGCTGACTGTCACAGAAACCAATAACATGGGCTTTGAAATCGAAAAAAGCACAGATGGTAAAAATTTCTCAAAGATCGGGTTCGTTAACGGAAACGGTACGACAACAGGTTACAGCTTTTATAAATTCTCTGACCTGAATCCGGCAGCAGGAGTGAATTATTACAGACTGAAACAGATTGATTTTGACGGATCATTTGAATATTCAAATGTTACCGAGGCAGATTTTGAAGTAATTTCTGATTTTGCCCTGGCTAACAACTACCCGAATCCGTTTAATCCTTCAACCAAAATTTCTTTCACGGTTCCTGAACAGGCAAAAGTAAAGCTTGAAGTGTTTAATGCTGCAGGCGAGCTTGTTTCAGTTCTGGCTGATCAGGAATTTGCCAAAGGCAATTATTCAATCACCTTTGATGCTTCAAATCTTTCAAGCGGTATGTATATTTACAAAATGACCGCGGTTTCAGGCAATGGTAAAAACTTCACCGGATCAGGAAAAATGCTCCTCCAGAAGTAATGCTGAATTTCAGTTTATAACCTGAACAAAAAAAAGAGGTTGTCTTTAACATGACAGCCTCTTTTAATTTTAAACCGGCCTGATAAAATATCCTGAAAAACTTAAGGTCTGAAATACTGACACTCAGGTATCAGCTCAGAAAATCTCCTCCCCTCCCAGCTCTTCAATCACATACTTCACCACCGGATTCATCTCTTCCCTTTTAACATCAGGAATCTCGACTTTTGATCTGGAGGTTACTGTCTTAAAAAATGAATGTCCTGAATTGTCAGATTCTTCAGGGTCGGAGGTGGTGCCAAGATCGTAGTTTACTGTCACACTTTTGCCAAGTGTTTCATTAAGTCTGCCTTCAAGTCTTTTAATAAAGCCGTTAAGCAGACCGGAATTTGCATATGCTTTTGGTGTGAGTTCAATCTTAAGAATTCCGTTACCGTAGCTGAGAGGTTTTGTTTCACCCGCAAAGGGGCCGGCTATAAAATCTCTGGCGAGTGATTTATCAAGATCAGGCCAGATTCTGAGAAAATCATCTGTGGTCAGTTCACTTCCGCTGAACGCAGCCTTCGGTTCTGCTGCCCCATAGTTTATACTGTCATCAGTGTCATTTACTATTGATTCAGTGTAGCCGGAGTCAGAACTCCCTGTCTCAGCCGCGGATTTTTCCGGGTCTGGTTCTGAAACAGTCACCGGCGCATCAGATACACTGCGTTCAGAAGAGTGGGTCTGAGAAATGTTTTCATACTCAGCAGGGTCTTCTTTTTTAACCGGCACCTCAGTCTGAGCCTCAAACTTCAGGTCAGGACTTTTTTTTTCCTGAGAAATATTCCCCTTAATTAAATCTGAGATAGTCATGCTTCCTGCAAACCCTGCCAATTGAAGCAGTACAACTTCAGTCTTAACTTTGATATCTGATGAGAACCTGATTTCCCCTGTTGTTTTAACAAGGTAATTCATTATTCTGAGCAAATCACCATCAGTAAAATGAGACGAAACCTCCAGGTAATTCTGTTTGTGCACTTCGGCTGCCTCAATAAGTGATGAATTTCCTGTGTTTTTGACCACCATCAGATTTCTGAAATGCTCAAGCAGCCCGTTGAGAAATTCAATATGGCTCCATCCGTTTTTGTATATCATTGCAGAAATATTAATCACCGCTGCAAAATCCCTCTTCAGGATGGCGTTTGTTATATCAAAATAGACATCTTCATCAATAAAGTTAAATAAGCGGATAACTTCATTGAAATCAACATTATTTCCGCAGAATGAGACCGACTGGTCAAAGAAACTCTCTGCATCACGCATACCGCCGTCCGCCTTTTTGGCAAGCAGAGTTAGGGTTTTATCGTCAATGCTGATATCCTCATTTTCGGCTATTCCGCTGAGACCCGCTTTTATCACTTCAATAGGAAGTCTGCGGAAATCAAGTCTCTGACACCTTGAGATTATCGTGATCGGCACCTTGTGAATATCGGTTGTGGCAAAAATGAAGATCACCCTTTCAGGCGGTTCCTCAAGAGTTTTAAGAAATGCATTGAATGATTCCTTGGTGAGCATGTGAACTTCATCTATGATATAGACTTTGTATTTAGCTACCGAAGGGGCAAAGTTTACCGATTCTTTAAGCGCACGCACATCCTCAATGCCTCTGTTTGAGGCAGCATCAATTTCAATTATATCAAGCAGCCTTCCGTCTTTTATAGCGGTACAGCTTGAACACTTATCACAGGGTTCAATTCCCTCGGGATTAAGACAGTTCACCGCCTTGGCAATAAGCCGGGCAGTCGTCGTCTTACCCACTCCCCTCGGGCCTGTAAGGAGATAGGCGTGTGCCACCCTGCCCCTTTCAAGCGCGTTGCGCAGCGTTGTGGTGATATGTTCCTGCCCCAGCACTTCACCGAATTTCTGGGGTCTGTATTTTCTGGCTGAAACCTGATAGCTCATAACTTTATAACTTTTTTAGTCAGTATCTCAACTAATTTACTTAAATATTCAGCGTCGGTATCATCAAATGAATTGTACTCAGTGCTGTCAAGATCAAGCACCCCGTAAAGAGATCCGTCCTGCAGAACCACCGGAAGAACAATCTCAGAGCGGCTGGCGCTGTCGCACGCA
>JABWCA010000235.1 GCA_013359345.1 Ignavibacteriaceae bacterium | reverse complement strand
GCATTTATAGCCAGCCAGATCATGCTGTGCGCATTGGTTTTTATCTGAATCTCAAAATTTATTTTTTCTGCACCGCCGTTAACAAGTTCACTGATTTTCTCATCAAACATGATTCTTGTTTCAGGTTCAAGAAGCCCGGTGAAAGAAACCGACTGATAAAAATCATCGCTGTAAGCAAAGGTATGTTTTGCGGAAGGATTTATGAATACAAAGTTATATGCTTCATCAAGGGTAAAGATAAGGTCTGAAGCATTTTCTATGATCTGCCTGTATTTCTTTTCGCTTGCTTCAATAAGCGTCTGGCTCTTCACCGTATCGGTGATATCTCTGTACTGCCAGAGATGTCCGCGGTAATTTTCCTGAATGAAAACAGGTATATAATCACGGGCAAGAATACGTCCGTCGGCCAGCCAGATCTCTTCCGATATGACTGCTTTTCTGTGGCTGAGTATTTCATCGATACGTTTTATAAATCCCGGGGGATCCATAAAGAGAAATTTCAATCCCTCTGCCGCTGCCGCGCAATCCATGCCTACCAGCTCCTGAGGAATTCCCGGGACACCAAACATTTTCATGAATTCTTCATTGGTAAGAACAACGCGTCTGTATTCATCCTCAACCAGAATGCCGGAATGGAGAGATGAAATAATAGTGCCAACCCTGGTGGTGATATCTCTCAGGTGCTGTTCGTAAAGCACCTTTGCGGTTATATCATTCTGTATCCCGATATAATTAGTTAGTGTGCCTGATTCGGAGAAAATGGGGGTTACGGTAAGTTCATTCCAGAAGAGAGTTCCGTCTTTCCTGAAGTTTTTAAGCACTAGCGAGCACTCTTCACCGTTTTTAAGTGCATTTCTCAGTTTTTCGATCCCCGGCTGATTCCGTTCCCTGCCCTGAAGAAATCTGCAGTTTTTACCCAGCACCTCAGACTCAGAGTATCCCGTGATCCGTTCAAACGCCTTGTTGACATAAACCATCGGGTAATCACGCTTTTGGGCATCAGTAATAACAACCCCGTTATTGATATAGAATAGTGCGCGGTCATGCAGAAGGAGTTTATCTTCATATTCCTTTTTCTTAGCCGATTCACGCAGCTTGCTGAATGCCGTGCCCGCCACATTGGCAAGAAAGGTAAGAAGGTCAATATTGCTTTTATCGAAGGCATCGATTTCAGGGCTGACAATCCCGAAAACGCCTATTATTTCACGGTCGTTTCTTACGGGAATGAATAACCTGCTTCCGGCCCTCGTTCTTTTTGTCACAATTCTGAGTTGAGGGAAATCGCTTTTAAGGGAATCTGGGATATACAGAATTTCACCGGTTTTAAATACCCAGCCGGGGTGTCTCTCAAGGGCGGTTTCTTCGGCAACCCTTACTTCCTCATCATTAAACCCCTTTGTATGATACATCCTGAGTTTGTTTTCTGATGCGGAATAGAGATAGATGGCGGTCTGAATTGTATTGAAGTTTGAATCAATAAAATCCTGCACATGAATAAGCAGTTCTTCAATGGTTGTGACACCGAGAACGCGTGCAGTAAAATCGGCAATGGTTGATATTAACTGATTATTCAAATAATAGTCTGTTTGGTTTTTCTGACACCCGGAACTGATGTTCAGAATTTATTAAAAGAAGTAATAACTGATGCGTAATGTACTTAAAAATCGGGTAAAAATCAGCCCGGTCAGCAGTCAATTCCCTTTCTTGAAAGCACGCCGTTTGTGTAGTAGTGCTTTATCTCACGCATTTCTGTTACCAGGCTGCACTCGGCGAGAACAGCTTCAGTGGCATATCTGCCGGTGAGGATAAGTTCTGTGTTTTCAGGCTTGTTTCTGATAAATTTAAGAATCTGACTTTCCCCGGTGAGACCGAAATAAAGGGCAACAAAAATCTCATCAAGAATAACAAGATCATAGGCTCCCGATATCATGGCGCCGAACGCATCATCAAGTGCAGAAGCGGTCTTATCTATTTCTTCCTGAGGGGGTTTTTCTTTCCTGAAGACAAAATCATCTTTACCTGTTTTAACCACCGTGACATGCCCTGCCAGAAGAGAAAGACTGTTAAATTCACTGTACGGAAAGTCTTTCATGAGCATTAGGCAGTACGTTTTCATTCCGGCACCCGAGGCCCTTAATGCAAGACCAAGTGCTGCTGTTGTCTTCCCTTTACCGTTGCCTGTATAGGCATGAACAAAGCCTTTCTTAAGCAATATCGCCTCCCGTTAATTCGAATATGTTGGAAAAAAAGGTTAATTTAAGATACTGATTTACGTAATTTCAAAATATATATTTTTTGCATCAGGAGAAAGTGATGAATGCAACGGTTATAAAACCTGCAGTTAGAACTAATAATATTACATATGCTATAAGAGACATTGTTGTGCTTGCTAATGAAGTGGCAAAGAGCGGTAAAGAGATGTTATATCTTAATATAGGCGATCCGAATATCTATGATTTTGAACCACCTCGTCACCTGGTTGAAGCAACTTATCAGGGAATGCTTCAGAATAAAAACGGCTATGCCCCGTCATCGGGAATTCCCGCAGCCATAAATGCAATCAGAAACGAAGCGGGAAGAAAAGGCATAAAAAATATCCACGATATTTTTGTGACCCACGGCGCCAGCGAGGCAATTGAAGTCTGCCTTACCGCACTGATGAATGAGGGTGAAAACGTTCTGACCCCAACCCCCGGCTACCCTCTCTATACAGCAGTGGCATCAAAGCTGCAGGGATATGAAAATCCCTATTATCTTGATGAGGAAAACGGCTGGCAGCCTGATATTGACGACATCAAAAAGAAAATAAACGATAAGACCAAAGCAATCATTCTTATCAACCCGAACAACCCGACCGGTTCACTTTATTCACGTGAAATCCTTCAGGAAATAGTTGATCTGGCTTTAAAGCACAATCTCGTGATCTTTGCGGATGAAATTTATGATAAACTCCTTATGGATGGCAAAGAGCATATCGCAATTGCATCACTGAATGAAGATGTTCCCTGCATAACTTTTGGCGGATTATCCAAAAATTACATGGTGCCCGGATTCAGAATAGGCTGGGGAGTTGTGAGCGGCAAAAAAGAAATTTTAGGAGAGTACCTTGAAGCAATCAATAAGATACTGAGAGCAAGACTTTCTGCCAACCACCCGGAGCAGTATGGCATTGCACCCGCGCTTGAAGGAGACCAGAGCCATTTAACCGAAGCGCTTAAAAAACTCACTGTGAGAAGAGACCTCACGGTAAAGATGCTTAACGAAATTCCCGGAATAAGCTGCGTAAAACCGGAAGGCGCATTTTATGCGTTTGCAAGACTGCATACAAATAAATCCGACTTTGAATTTGCCAAAGCACTTCTTAAAGAAACAGGCGTGGTCATTGTGCACGGCAGCGGGTTCGGGCAGGTGCCCGGCACCCAGCACTTCAGAGTGGTTTTTCTGCCGAATGAGGAGATTCTCACAAAAGCATATAATAACATCGGGTCATTCTTTGCAAAGTGGAATGCTTAAGTTTCCTGCTTTTGTCTTGGTTACGTACCTTATGTTTTCTATATTTGAGATTCGATTATTTTTATTTGGAGAATTGCAGTTTTTTTGGAAAAAGTAAAAGAAACTCTGTCAGATAACGGCATCAGAGTGATCTCAGAGAGGATTTCACACGTTAAATCATTCTCTCTCGGGTTCTGGGTTCAGACCGGATCCAACTTTGAGGGTGATGATGTAAGCGGAATATCCCACTTCATTGAGCACATGTTATTTAAGGGAACCAAAAAGCGTTCAGCCCGCAGGATAGCTGAAGATATTGAAGCTTACGGCGGTTACATGAATGCATTTACTTCCAAAGAACACACCTGTTATTACGGACGCGGCAGAGCCAAATACCTCAGAAAAACCTTTGACGTTTTTGCCGACATGATCCAGAATCCACTTTTCAGAGACCGTGATATCGCAAATGAAAAAGGTGTTATTCTTGATGAGCTGCGTGACTGCAATGACAATCCCGATGATATGATCTTTGACAAATTTGAAGAAGTGCTTTTTGCCGGTAACCCGCTGGGTAATTCAATTCTTGGCAGAGAAGAAAGCATCACATCATTCAATAATGAAATTCTCCACCGGTATCACTCAGGCCACTATTTCCCCTCAAACATGCTTATCTCGGCATCGGGGAATATCTCTCATGAACTGCTCACTGAGCTTGCCTCAAAGCTGATCATCCCTAAAAATGTGCAGCCTGAGCTGCAGATAATCAATCCCTTTGAATATAAACCGGAAGAAGTTATTCTTCAGAAAAACATTGAACAGGATTACTGCATTCTCGGCAATGTCACCTCTGGCAACACAGATGATAAGCGCTATGTTAAAAGACTCCTTTCGCTGGTTCTTGGTGAAGGCTCCGCAAGCAGGCTTTATCAGACTGTAAGAGAGAGAATGGGAATGACCTATCAGATAAATTCTTTTGTGCAGTCTTACAAAGACCTGGCATCATTCGGAATTTATTTCTCAACCAATCCGCGTCAGACCGGAAAAGTGCTGAGCACCATATCAAAAGAGCTGAAGAAGTTCAATGAAAAGGGGATCAGCGAAAAAGAACTTAAAAAGGCTAAAGAATACATGAAAGGGAGCATGCTCCTCAGTCTGGAGAGCACCTCTAACCGCATGATCAAATTAGCCAATTCATATATGAATTATAAAAGACTGATTCCTTTTGAGGAAGTGCTGAAAATGATTGATGCCGTAACGGTTGATGAAGTCAATCAGTTATCAAAAGAGCTCCTTGATGAGAGCCGCTTCTCAAAAGTGTATATTAAATCAAATAGTAAAATTATAAATACTGCAGCATAATTAAGGACGTACTCATGGGTAAGTTTATATTAGACGGACAGGAAATAGAATTTAAACCCGGGCAGACCATTATTGAGGCAGCCAAAGAAGTAGGCGTGGAAATTCCTCACTTCTGCTGGCATCCTTCTCTCTCGGTTTCGGGTAACTGCCGTGTGTGTTTAGTTGAAATTGAAAAGATGCCGAAGCTTTCGATAGCCTGTGCGACTGTGGCTGCTGACGGAATGGTTGTTCATTCAAACTCCGATAAAGCACTCAGCGCAAGAAATGCTGTTATGGAATTCCTGCTCATCAATCATCCCCTTGACTGCCCCATCTGTGATGAGGCCGGTGAATGTAAATTACAGGATTACGCCTATTCACATTCAGTGGGTGAGAGCCGTTTTGTTGAGAATAAAAACCTTAAAGACAAGCGTGTTTCTTTTGGCCCTTATGTAATGTTTGACGGCGACAGATGCATATCATGCTCACGCTGCATCAGATTCTGTGACGAGATTGCCGGAGAGACAGAACTTACCTTCGTGAAACGCGGTGACCGTGTAACAATTCAGACTTTCCCGGGTAAAGAACTTGATAACCCTTACTCATTAAACGTTGTTGATATCTGTCCGGTTGGCGCGCTTACCAGCAAAGATTTCAGATTCAAGGCGAGAGTTTGGGATATGTCGCACACAAACACCATCTGCACCGGCTGTTCAAGAGGCTGCAATACAGAAATGTGGGTAAGAAGCAATGAAGTGCTCAGGCTCGTTCCCCGTTTCAATGATGATGTTAATGATTACTGGATGTGTGATCACGGAAGAGTGAACACCTTTAAGTTTGTAAATGCGGAAGACAGAGTTGACGGACCCCACCTGAGAAGAGAAGGAAAACTCACCAAAGTTGACTGGGATGAGGCCAAAGAAAAAGCGGCATCAGAGCTTAAAATATTTGAACACAGTGAAGTTGCCTTTGTTGGTTCAGCCTTTGGTACAGTTGAAGACAACTATATGCTGAAGAAGTTTGCCAAACAGGTTGCAGGCACAAAAAACACCGATTTCCCCTCACACCTGAGACCCGGCACGGGAGATAAGCTGCTGATAACAGAAGATAA
>JABWCA010000234.1 GCA_013359345.1 Ignavibacteriaceae bacterium | reverse complement strand
TACCCTAAAAATGATAAGGGATACCCTCCTACTTTCAAATAAAGATTATTGCCTCCGGAAAATAATTTTCTGTATCCCCCTCCCAGTCTGTCATCAGTGGGCTGTCTTGCATAGATTCCGGTACCGGCCTCAATCTCATAAT
Organism: Ignavibacteriaceae bacterium; assembly: GCA_013359345.1. Taxonomy (GTDB): domain Bacteria; phylum Bacteroidota; class Ignavibacteria; order Ignavibacteriales; family Ignavibacteriaceae; genus JABWCA01. The sequence goes on along the minus strand of JABWCA010000234.1, from coordinate 5,831 downwards.
TTTCCTTTGTGGGATTTTTGATAAGATCATCCATATACCTTAATTTCAAACCTACTATATAGTCATGGTAGAACCAGCCCGGAAGGTTGATATAGTTGTTTCCCCATTTACCAAACAGATAAACAAGGTATTTATTACTGGAATCAGTAGTCGAACTCCAAAACATCAGGTGAGGCTTTGTAAGATTAAGATATACATCAAACTGAAATCCTATTCCTGATTCATAATAGTCCTTGGTTCCTTCAATCACCTGATAGTCTTTCAGTTTCATCTCGCTATATTTGTCTTTTCCGAGTAGTTTGGAAATCTGTACCCAGTCAACAATCGGATCAATAATGTCACTTTCACCTGAAATACTGCCCGTTGAGGGAAAAAAGAACCTCATCTGCTCAATTTCTTCGTCATAAAAACGCTTTCTGAACTCAATCAGAATATTCCCTTTCTCAATAAGTGAGTAAACTGTATCTCTCTGAGCATCGGTAAGAGGCAGTCTGTTTTTCCGGATTGCATTTTTCTTCTCAAGCATGTTGTAAATCTGCATAACGATGAATTTATCATTGAGAATCCAGACTTTTTTAAAACTGTTAAGCACCTCAGAGTCATACTCAAGATCCGAATAAACTTTGCTCAGGTAGTTGATATCATTTTCATCCTGCGGCAGAATAAAAGAAAACGAGGTGATGAAAATCAGCAGTGATAAAATTTTCATAAGCCATACCTGTAACGAATCTGGAAAAATACACCCCCCTCAGTTTCCCATTCATCCAGGGTTCTGAGAAATGGAGAAGAGATAAATTCAGTTTCAAGTCTGAATACATGTTCATCAAATGAAAATGCCCTCAGCCAGAAACTTCCTTTCAGCCTGGAATCAAAATAACTTGCACCTATCCCCAATATCTCACTGTTTTTGTAAATAAAATTAAAATCCAGACCGATAATTGGATATATATTATTTGATATCAGCCTTGAAGATTCCAGCAAATCTTTGTATACCGCCTTGAAAACATTATACTGCCCTAATCCGATTTCACACTTAAACCTCCCTGTTCTGGAGGAGCTGGTTAGCCAGTAGAAATTCATGGTGGCGCTCCAGCTCATAGAACTGAAATATGCATAATCGCTGCCATCAGAATTACTGAATCTTATCACCGGATCAGGCAGTTTGTTGCTTCCTATACTGAAGAACAGATTAAAGACCGGCAGTCTGAAAAATCTTGTTGTGGTCAGTTCAATATTCACTCCGCTCGTAACATTGAGCCGGGAGGCTTTGTTAGTAAGAAACGGATTTACTTTATTAAGTGAAGGAGTATTCATTGCCAGCCGGGCAAGTATTTTACCATCTATTATCAAATCTTCCGGTTTCACAGTGAACCCGCCCTTTGTATCCTCACCGGTCAGATTAACCATAAACCTTACCCCGAAATTTATCTGGGGTGATTGCCACGGGAGGGCATTCAGCAACCGGTTTTTTGTGTTAAGTTCGATACCGGCAATTCCCGGACCGAATATCATCTCCTTCATTGTAAAACTGAGATGAGAAAAGCTGGCATCAATCATAAAATCCCCGGGCTGGGTAACAACCATATCTTTTCCGCCTCTTCTTCCTGAAGCCTTTTTCTCTGTTTCCACAAGAACCGAAGGATAATAGTGAATTCCGTTAAACTTCAGATATTCAATATGCTCAATATTCGTTGTTGAGGCTTTTCCCTTATCCGACTTGATTTTCTCCCTCATTTTTTTCATGATAGGGCTTTCCTCAGGCATATCGCTGAATTTATCTTCATTTATCCCGGACATAACCACGTCTCTGAGCTGCTGATATTGCGCAGGATAATTTTTAAGAAGATAAAAGAAATCTGTCATCCTGAAGAACTCTTTTATGAACTGAGCATCCTCCCCTTCTGCAGTTTCCTCCTGAGTACCAAATCCGGAAACCGCGGCGTTTGTTGAAGTCACCTTTCTGGCAATGTAAACAAAGATGAGACTCTCAGCTTCAGCGGGATTATCAATAACACCTATATTATATTTTACTTCCGTTTCCGGATCCTGTCTGCTGAGTACAACATCTTCATCTTTTGTGTTTCTGATTACAATCGGGATACCGAGTTTCTGTTCTGCCATCTGAAAAAATGCGGCGTCTGTTTTGATCTCATAGATATTTAGGTAGGTTTGGTCTGTTTTAATTTTTGTTTCAATTTTACGTAAAAGATCCCTGATAATATTACCCTGAGGAGTGCTTCTCTGCGGGAAAAGTGAAACAGTCAGTAATCCGGAAAACATTATCCAGATTAAAACAGCAAATCGTGTCCGGCTATTTAATGATCTTTGCATAAAATGTCTCATTAACAGATATTCCGGGGAATGATGTGTTATACCGGATCGTAATTGATACATCCTCACTCTCACATGCAGGTATTTCATCAAGAAATGTCTGACTGGGGACAATTACGATTTTCATAAAGAACTGATCTTTGACTATCTCCTTCCCTTCAAGAAAATCCGGCGGGTCAGCTATTACCTGTATATTGCCGTCATTTTCTGCCGGACTTATTATATATTTATCAGCCACGGAGGAAATGAAAGCAAATTCAAAGTTTCTGTTGAGATTATTCATAGGATCAACATATATTTCTTTGGTTTTGATCTGAGTCCAGTTGTATCTTTTCACAATACTCTGCGGAGGTTTTATTGTAAAAACCCATTCACTTTTTTTAACTTCCTCAGAGCCGGGTTCAGTAAAATCAAAAACCTCACCATCATACAATCCGGTGATTTTCACTTCTCTGCCGACATATTTTTTATCGTTGAGAATAGTGTCAAGAGAAATATAAGAACCCTTACTTTCGATAATTACATTTCCTCCCGATTCAATCTTATAGGAATAGAGGTTTGCATCGGCAAATTCTCTGGTCGCAAAACTGAAACTTTTGTTTTCCTGGAAATAATAAGATGATTTCATTCCTGTGGGATTAACAAGCGTGGGATTTTTAACAATAACTTTATATAACCGCTGGCGGTTAGTGTTTCCGGAGCCGCCGGTTTCAAGCGTTATATTGTAATCGAGCTGAAGAATATATTCTCCTGCCTTTTTTAATGTCTCAAAAAGCCAGACTGTGATCAATATTCCTCTTCCGTCAGGGGGGAGCATTCTCTGAGCATCTTCTTTTGCCGGGAACTGAACAAATTTTGTGCATTCCCGTATCAGATTTTGATTCGAATCCATAAGTTTTGCTTTATAGCTTACCCCGCGTACAGGATAGAGCAGCTCCGCAGGTTCTTTTCTCGGGATTTTGAATTCCTGAAATGCGGTGACATAGATAGTGTCTCTGAAATTCTGGCCCAGAGCAGTAAACGCAAGGAATAAATATATAATTATCGTTTTCATACTTTTTTGCACTTAATATTCAAATAATCTTTGGGCACCAAATCCGCCTTTAACATAAACCTTAAAGGCCTCCGTATTTGAAGCAACTATTTTATCCGCATTAAGGATTTTATTAACTTCTTTAAGGAAATCACCCTTTATTGTTGAGGGGAGAACCCTTTTCAGGTAGGCTACTACCTCAAGATTGTATTCACCTATGCCAAAAAATCCCGGTTTGATGATGAGTTGTGCCTGTTTATTTTCATCAATTTTGAGATAAATGGGATTAACAGAATTGGAATCTATTCCGGTAGTGAGTGAATCTTTGTCGAGTTTGGCAAAAACGCCGCCATTTTTTTGTCTCACAACATAAATAACTGAATCACTCTTTGCATTGATACCAATGGGTGATATAACAACTGCAAGAGCATTTTGCTGGGTTGATTGCATGGTGTATTCTTTTTCAGGAAGTTTTACTGAAAACTCTTGTTTATACCCTTCAAGCATTTCCTTCACCATACCTTTAATCTGCTCTTCATACTCATCACGCTCAACAATAACAATCAGAACCTCGCTCAGAATGATGATGTAAAGAACAAAGTAGACTATATTTTTGGACATTGTCTTATCCTTTCTGGCCTAAGAGATGCTTCAGATTATCCAGATTTCGCATGGTTTTCTGATAAGAATCTTCAAGTTCTGTATTGATTTCCAGAACCTGTGAAGAATATGATTTAAGGCCGCCGATTTTCTCCCTGAAAGCTTCATTCATTTTATTCTGCATAGCCGAATTGATCTGTTCAACAATCATCATCCTTTCATTGAACAACTCTGTCAGTTTCTGTTTAAATGTCTCATCAACACGCGCATGAAACGAATTATTCAGTTTTTCCCTGAATTCATTGTTAAGGACATCCATTTCAGCAATATTTTCTTTCATTTTCAGGTGAAATCTTTTGTAAAGATCATCAAGTTTTCTGAGATTTTCTTCTGCCTGTGCAACTGTGTTGGGATCAAGACCCGGAACCGACATATTATGTCGTTTTTCGTCCGGTTTATGGGGTTTATCATGTTCCTCATGAATTGGTCGCTGCATAGTGGTTACCGCGAGTGCCGAAAGAAGAAGACATTCAACCAGAAGCGCAATGGCTACCCATCCCGGTGATAAACGTCCGTCCTCGTTCAGAAGAAACCCCGGTACCGGCAGACTTTCAACTGCGCTCCCAAGCCCTCTCAACCCTATCATAATGATTAAAAATACAGCCCCGAAATACACAGCTCCGAGAACCATTTTTTCCTTTTTTTGGTACTGAACAGATATTTCATGAAATGATTGTGCCATTTTTTTTCCTTTAATTTGAATAACTTGACAATTTCTACACTGATTCATACCATGAATATTCAGCTCTGCGGAAAAATATTTCAGAAAAAAATGCAACTGATATGAAAAACTTCAAAAAATACGAATTTTCAGTCTGATTAGTCCTTTATCAGCCTGATCACTCAATCAAGTTTTTTCAGGAGGGGTTTTAAATTGAGGCTAGTGGGGTCTGTGATCCTGTTTTTCCCAAAAAAAAAGCTGCCTGAACAGGTTCATGCAGCTTTCAAATTCTTCTTTAAGAGAACCGGTGAGAAACTCACCGAAAGCAGAAATATTAGTTTGCTGCAGTTATACTGCTTAGAATATCCTGTAAAGCAGCTCCGTAAGCATCAAGGGCATCCTGTGAAGCAAAATAAGTGACTACCAGAGAAGTGTTCCCTGCCGGTGCATCAATTACTGCTACGTGAGCATTAAGTCCGTCGGCCATACCAAGAACATATATTACCGGCAAACCGTTAACTTCGCCCGTTACCGGCTCATCAAACTGAACTGACTCAAACTGTTCTGCCAGTGAAGCATCCACTCCTTCGAGTGCTGCATAAAGATCATCATTATTTACAACTGAAAATGTAACGGCCATGGCAGCATCGGGTGGAGTTGCAACAATTCCGCTTTCATCATTTGTGTATGTCCAGCCTGCAGGCAGTGTAACCGAAACCTGAGCTGTGGGGTGTGTGAATGTTTCCTGCGCAAAATTGGTTGCTGCAAATAACAGCATGAACACTGCAATGATTGTGAGTCTTTTTGACATAATGTCTCCTTTAAACAATTGATTGATTGATTTTGAATTAATTAATTGATTGATTTTATTTCTCAGACACAAACCTGATTGCTGAACATCCGGTGAATCACTTTTTCAATTTAAACTATGCTGAAGGGTCAGGATAAAACCTGATTCCGGCTTTATTACCGGATTTGATTTTTTCAGCAGCCATACACACTTACGGCAAACGATAATCAGGTAAAAATTCCTTGTGTGGTCCTTCAGCTGATTATTATCCCCAAACATGAAAAAAAGTTTAAAGACGGATCAGAAACGATTCTGAAATGTTTTACCCGGCATCCGGGAGAGATGTTCCGTCCCTT
>JABWCA010000233.1 GCA_013359345.1 Ignavibacteriaceae bacterium | reverse complement strand
GTATTGATATCACCAAAGACATGATCCCTGTGGTGCCGGCGGCACACTATGCCTGCGGGGGTGTGGTTGTTGATGAAAACTCTGCCACATCACTTAATCAGCTTTACGCAATCGGTGAGGTTTCAATGACCGGAGTTCACGGTGCCAACAGACTGGCCAGCAACTCACTTCTGGAAGCTCTTGTATTTGCTCACAGAGCTGTTGAGGCGATCAGGAAATCGGCCATAGAACCTGTAAAACTGCACAGTGAAATTCCCGACTGGGATGATTCAGGAACTCTTTCTACTGATGAAAAAGTGCTGATAACTCACGGAATCAAGGAAATAAAGCAGCTGATGTGGGATTATGTGGGAATAGTAAGATCTGACCTCAGACTTGAATTTGCGGCGAGAAGGGTTCAGACACTTTATATGGAAACCGAAGATTTTTACCGTAAAACCAAAATATTTGATGAACTTCTCGAGCTCAGAAATCTTATAACCTGCGCCCATCTGATAATTAAAGCAGCACAGATGCGTAAAGAAAGCAGGGGATTGCACTATACCCTTGATTACCCGGCGAGAAATGATAAAGAGTTTCTCACTGACACACTCATGCAGAATACTTATCAGCATTCCTGAAAATGTAATCATAAACAACCCCGTAACGTATTCCCTTGGTGCTGACCAGGAACGAGGGAAGATTTAATCCTTCAAGCAAACTTTCCATAATTACTGCTCCGGCTGTGATGACATCTTCCCGTCCCGGAGTAACAGCAGGGTATGCGGTTATGATCTGGTGAGGAGTCAGATTTATCAGCTCATCAGTGCACGCAGTAAGCTGCGTTTTAGATATTTCTCTGCCATGAATCTGCGATTCAATAAACTGAGGCAGTTTGTTGATTATAGTGTAAAGTGTTGTAGGCGTTCCGCCGATGGAAATTGCCCTCCCAATATTGAAATCCTTGCCGAACACCTCACTGAAAACGCCTGATGAGTAATCCTTCATCTCTTTTCTGACGCTTTGAGGTTCATGATCCTGAATCATATACTTTTCTTTTAGTGATACAACGCCAATCTGAAAGCTCTTTGAAAAGTAAATTTCCTCTCCCTTACCGATAGTAAGTTCGGTGCTACCGCCACCGATATCAATCACCAGGCTCACCTGATCATGCGGATATTCAGCCGATGCTCCCAGATATGAGTATCTCGCTTCTTTTTCACCTGTTATGACTTCCGTTTTAATCCCGGTTTCTTCTTCAGCAAGCTTTAACACCTCCCGGCTGTTTGAGGCAATCCTGAGAGCGTTGGTGCCTATTGCCAGCACTTCAGAACAGCCGTAATCATCAATGATTTTTTTATAATCCCGGAGTATGCTAAGGAGTTCAGCTATCTTAGCCTCCATAAGAGGGGAGCCTGGTTTCAGATTTCCGCCAAGTCTCGGGATTCTGTATTCATTTCTGAGGGCGTTGAGAGTTTTATCACGGAGGTTTATTTCCGAAATCAGTAAAAGTACTGTGTTAGAACCGATATCAATTGAAGCTATGTGCATATTTTTTGCTATTTTTGGAAAAACTAATTCGGTAATTATGCAAAAAGAAAACTTACTTTCAAAAATCTTTTTATTTCTGGCCACTGCATCAGGAATTCTCTGGACCGGTACCTACTTCGCTAAATTTATTGTATTGTACCAGTTGTTTGAACCCGGCAGCGAACTGGTGTTAAGAGAAGGATTTAATGTCGCTCAGTTTTCACCGGTATTTCAGATAATTTTTCCCGTACTCTCACTGAATGCAATTTTTCTGCCTGTTTTCTTTTTATCACTTATTCTTTATGTAATAACCTCAAAACAATCACTCAAAGACGAAGGCTGGCTTTTTATTGCGCTCATACTGATGGTATGCACAGCACTTGCAGAAGGAGCATTACTTATTATTTTTGATTATCCGGTGTTAATGAAACTTAACTCGGGTTCATTTGCTCCGCAGGAAATATTTGACGGAATTAAAGCAAGGCTGAAGCTTGCCGGCGGTTTCACATTCGGAGTTTTTCTGGTACAGCTTACAATAGTGTTTTTACTTACGCTCAAACCCTTCAGAAAAAATCAACCTGATAAATGAAAATCAGCGAAAAAGAACTCGAAAAAATTCTGGAGGAACTGAGGCAGCTCGTTACTGAGATGGGTGCCACCGTGAGATTTGAGAAAGGGGATTTCAAAGGGGGATACTGTGTCCTTAAAGAGAGCAAACTCATCATAATTAATAAAAATGCGCATGTAAGAAGAAAAATCATGATCCTTGGAGAGGCGCTGAGAGAGCTTGGCATTGAGAATGTATTCATCCCTCCCAGACTTCGTGAAATCATTGAGGAGTTTACGGAGATCTGATGAAAATTCTTGTTATAAATGGTGCAAATCTGAATAAGCTCGGCATGCGGTCAAAAGATCAGTACGGAGCATTTACTCAGGAAGACCTCTTTAAATGGTTATCAGCCCGCTGGGAAACAGATGAATTCACATTTTATCAGTCGAATATTGAAGGTGAAATAGTTAACAGTATTCAATCGGCTTCATCAGAAGCTGACGGACTTATAATAAATCCCGGCGGCTACTCACACACATCGGTTGCAATACGGGATGCGCTTGAGATTTGCACAATCCCGAAAGTTGAAGTGCACCTTTCAAATATTGCCGCGAGAGAAGATTTCAGACATCATTCAATAACCGGAGCTGTCTGCAACGGGTATATAACCGGCTTCAGGGAATACTCTTATGATGCGGCAGTTTATTTACTAAAACGCTTAAAAGAGGGTGAACATGATTAAGGCAGTGGTTTTTGATCTTGATAACACATTAGTTGACTTCATGAAAATGAAACGGCTGGCTATCGATGCTGCAATTGTCGCAATGATTGATGCAGGACTTAACACAACCGAATCAGAAGCTGCCAGATTAATTGATGATGTATACAAGGAGCAGGGAATTGAATATCAGCAGGTTTTTGATGTTTTCCTTAACCGTATGCTGGGTAAAAATGACCTCAGGATTCTGAGTGCCGGCATTGTGGCATACAGAAGAGCCAGGGAAGCGGCGCTTATTCCGTATCCGCATGTTTACTCAACACTTAACCAGCTCCTTAAAATGGGTGTGAAGCTCGGAGTGTTATCTGATGCACCGTCAAGAGAGGCATGGCTGAGACTTGCATACATGAATTTTCACCATATTTTTGATCAGGTGGTCACTTTTGATGACACCGGATTAAGAAAACCGAACCCTGAACCATTCAGAGCCATCCTGAAAAAGCTTGAGGTTGAACCGGAATTCGCACTAATGGTGGGCGACTGGGCTGAGCGTGATATTTACGGCGGTGCGCAGATAGGGATGAAAACTGCGTTCGCAAAGTACGGCGATACATTTGCAACCAAGGAGCACAGCGCAGATTATGAACTCACAGACATTTCTCAGCTTATCGGGATTATAAAAAAAGAAAATCAGTAGAAACATTTTAAGTTGCAAGTAATCAATAATTTACTTAATTTACTTAAAGTATTTAACCCAATAATTTTAATTCATTTTTTCAAAACTTGATTGCTTATTAAAGAATTTTTCTTTAGTTTAGGAATCTGATTTTAATTGTTTATGATTGATTTTAACATAAAGAAATTATACTACTCAATCAGTGAAGTCAGCAAAATCACGGAAATTGAGCAATATGTGCTCAGATTCTGGGAAAATGAGTTTGAACAGTTAAAACCACAGAAGAACAGGGCCGGAAACAGGATTTACACCAATAAGGAGATCGAACTGATTCTCCTTATTAAAGAGCTGCTCCGTGATAAGAAGTACACTATTGAGGGTGCCAAAAAGATCATAGAGGAGTTCGTTAAAAACAAGAATAATCCTCAGCCAAAAGTCAGAGACAAGGCACCGGCAGAAGAGATTCAGGAAATTAAGCCGGAAGAAACAGTTCCTGAACCTAAAAAAGAGATTTCGCAGACTTTAGAAAAAGACTTAATAGAATTAAAAGCCTTTTTAGAAGTATTAAAAAACAAAATGTAATTATTCGGAACGTGGCGCAGCCCGGTAGCGCACTACCTTGGGGTGGTAGGGGTCGTGGGTTCAAATCCCGCCGTTCCGACTTTGGAAAGCGTTCTGAGAACGCTTTCCTTGTTTTAAATCCCTCAGAATCTGATAAATTTATGACTTTTTCTTTGAAACCCATCTCCTTAACTTTTCGGTATACTTATGAATTATGAATTAGACAAACCTACGTGCAGCTGCGGTATTTTCGGCGTTTCAGACCATCCTGATGCGTCTGTTCTGACTTATTACGGCCTTCATGCCTTACAGCACAGGGGACAGGAAGCCTCAGGCATTCTTGCCAGAGCAGGTGAAAACGGTAAAACCGGGTTCAGAATCATCAAGGGTCACGGACTCGTTTCAGAAGTATTTGCGGATATTCATGAATGGGGCCCGTCATTGCAGGGTGATGCGGCAATAGGGCATAACAGATATTCTACAACTGGAGCCTCAAATTCAAGGAAAAACATACAGCCTTTCAGGGTCAATTATCATTCAGGCAACCTTGCGGTTGCACACAACGGAAACCTCACCAATGAGAACAGGCTCAGAGATTCACTTGTAAAAGAGGGCGCAATCTTTCAGACAACTTCTGATACCGAGGTCATTCTTCATCTTATTGCCAGAAGCAAAAAAAGCGATCAGATTGAACAGATCACGGATGCTCTTAATCAGCTTGAGGGAGCATTTTCTCTCCTTATACTTACGGATAATTACCTCGTTGCGGCAAGAGATTCATTCGGATTCAGGCCGCTGGCGCTCGGGGAAATTGACGGCAGATACGTAGTGGCATCTGAAACCTGCGCATTTGACATAATTTCAGCACGATATATAAGGGATATTGAGCCGGGAGAGGTGGTGATTATACCGAGAAAAGAGGAGAATAAAGCACAGGATCTTTTCTCACTCAGGCTCAGAAATGATAACCCGACTATAAAACACTGTATTTTTGAATACATCTACTTTTCGAGACCTGATTCACGGATATTCGGGCACAGCGTTGATAAAATAAGAAGAAGGCTGGGAAAAATTCTTGCCAAAAATTATCCCGTCACTGATCCCGAGGGGGAAAAGGTTGTTGTCATAAGCGTACCCGATTCATCAAATACAGCTGCCCTGGGGTATGCGCAGCAGCTTGAAAATGACGGCTACAAAGCGAAATTTGAAATTGGCCTGCTCAGAAGCCATTATATCGGAAGAACCTTCATTCAGCCGGGTCAGGATAACCGCGAGATGAAGGTAAAAATAAAGTTTAACCCGGTAAGGGGCGTTCTCGAAAATAAAACCGTGGTGGTTGTTGATGATTCAATAGTGCGCGGCACCACATCAAGACAGCTGATATCACTTATAAGGGAAGCCAATCCCAAATCGATACATCTCAGAATTTCATCGCCGCCTATAATGCATCCCTGTTATTACGGTATGGATTTCCCTTCAAAAGAAGAACTTATTGCCAACGAGATGCACGGCGATATTGATAAAATAAAAGAATATATCGGAGTTGACTCCCTTAAATACCTGACCATTGATAATATACTTGAATCGGTAAAAGAAGATGATCCTCAGAACTATTGCACAGCATGTTTTTCCGGAATTTATCCCAGCAAAGTTGATTTCAGTTTCAAAAAAGAGAAGTATGAAGCCTGACAGACTTCCGGGTTTATTTATATTCTTCTTTTTTCTGACAGCCTTGTTCAACAGCACTCCGGCACAGACCACTTTTTTTGTAAAGCTGAAAAATTCTGTTCCGGACGCATCAGTTGAGAAGATTCTTGCCTCGGGCGATCTTTTTGCGGGAAAAGATAACCGTCCTTTTCTGATGGGGAACACCAGGATTCAAAGCCTCGGGAAAATGGCAGGAATTGATGATCCCGTGCTGAACAGGATCATGAGGGTGTCAATAAGCAATAAATTGGATAACTCTGCTTTAAGAGCACTTTCAAATTCAGATCCGGATCT
>JABWCA010000232.1 GCA_013359345.1 Ignavibacteriaceae bacterium | reverse complement strand
ATAATAAAAACCACAGGCCAGAGCAATACGCATGCAGAAAGATTAAATGAGAGATTGCTCTGTCCGAAAAGCGAAATATCGAAAGGAGTGAATCCCAGGGTTTTTTCAAGTGAGAAAATTTTTACTCCGATGAACTCGGCAAGAATTGCGTTTGCAATAAAAAAAGCTCCAAGTAAAATAAAGAGCTTACTCTCTTTGCTTTTCATATTATTCCGTAAAGGGTAAGAAATGAATATTTAAGGGATAGTGAAAACTTTCAGAGAAATTCTCTGACGTAAAATTCAATCTCTTCCAGCATTTTTTCATCAATCGTGAACGTCACGTAATCCGCGAAATTGTTCAGAATTATAAGTGAGTTAATGCTCGTGTCTTTTTGTTCTAAATTAACAATCTTTTTTGAGACATTTTGGTTCAGAATTCTGATGTCATCATAAATTTCGTGAAGAAATTCCATATCCCAGTCAGGAGATTTACCCTTTTTAAATTTAAGATACTGGGCAAGCAGATATAATGAAAAGGCTCTTATCTGCGTTTCATCAAGTGTGGCAAACGGTAGATGGAAATATAGCATGGGTTTAAGCCTCCCAAGTACAGGGCAGCCCGATGAAACCATGAAGATTCCAAGCATTGCGCTCACTCCTGCCTGTACTGAAGTCCTTTTTGTGATTGTTCTGTCGGGTGTGCTTACAACAACGTCGCATTCTTCAAATGAGTTGACAGTACCGAAAGATTCAAGTACGGGGGGAAGTGTGATGGCGAGCGGACAATATTCATTTACAGCAGGATCAAGCGGGCAGTGAGGGCATTTGAAGTTCTCAAGTCTCGTCCAGTCAGGATGCTCTTTTTTTACCGGAGCATTCAGCAGCGTAAGATCCTTGTAATTAAGCACTATTTCAAATGATTTGTTTGATCCGTCATCAAATTTAAAGAAGTACTTAAATACTCTTGTATGAATATCTTCCATCTATTAAAATCATTTATTTATAACAAAAATAAAAAATTAACTTTGAATTTTATGTTCTTTAAATCATTTATAGCACTGATGAGCCGAAATATTGATATAAAATAACATTAACGGGGGTTTATGAGGTATGATCTGAGGAATTATTGCATTCCGGAAATGAAAAACCCCCTGATCTGGTTGACCAGGGGGCTGAAAATTTGATAGTTAATCCATTTTTGATCTTGCTATCTTAATGCTTGATACTCCCCCTTCAAGCCTTATGTACATCTTTTTTGTTGCTTTGTCATAGTTATCAGAGTAATACTCATTATCAGATTTTTCATTAAAACCGGCAAAGTCATGTGAGCCCAGGCCCACATCAGCGTAGAGTTTTACCCCGACATCATCGGGAAGCGTGAGATCAAGCGATGCTGCTCCTGCTGTGAGATTAACATCCATTTTATCTTTATAGGGTCTTGGGAGCACCAGTTTCATTGAACTCGCCCCGAGATCAAGGTTAAATCCTGTCATCTTATACTTTGAGAAATCAAAGTAGCCGGCAGAGGCGCCCACCTCAACATGCATATCATAGACCGGGTTGGGGTTGAGTCCTATTTCAATAAGAGATATCTCATTGGTCTCACCCAGATTTATCTGAAAATCTGCCATATCAACATGAACAGTGGCTGCAGAATCATGGGTTTCAGAGGTTATGCTGAACTTGCGGTCCATCTTGTCAGATTTCACCGAAACCAGGTTACTGTCATCAATCCCGATCCTGTACTCTCCCGCACCCACATCAATCTTCAGATCAACAGATTTGAGAAGTGAATCATATTTAAGATGGGTAACCAGAGTATCAAATGATCTGTTAACGATTTTGATATTCTTGATTTTGGATACGTTTTTCACGAAGCCGAAAACACCTGTGAACATCTGAAATACGATCATGGCCGCAAAGATTCCGATAAATGATGCCAGAACAACTTTTGTAACCTGATTCTTCAGAATCACTGCAATGCCGCCGAGTATCAGAAGTACCGGCCAGACTTTAAGCAGCGAAACGAATTCAACACCTGAATCTGATAACTGATAAATCAGAAACAGAACTCCCAGGGTAAGGAAAAACAATCCGCCGAACAACTGTCCGGGTTTTATTCTGTTCAGAAAATCAGTGTTCATAACGCCTCCTGATTCTTTTTATTCACTGATGAAACCATCACCCATATTCCTATTACAACAAATATCACCGGAAGAAAATCAAAAAACTCAAATCCCGGAATCACATTATCGATCAGGAAGAAAGAGCCGAGAAGTATCAGGACCACTCCTAAAAGATATCCGTTGTTCGATTTCTTTTTGCTCATTCCCGGATCCTGTGGTTCCTGCTCCGGAGGTGTTTTCCCGAGGTTCATATAGTCTATTTTTTCTTCAGGCATAATAATGAGACAGACGATATACGCCAGAATACCTGTGCCGTGCAGAAAAACTGACAGCACGAAAATCAATCTTACGATGACAGGGTCAATATTGAAGTATTGGGCAAATCCGCCGCACACTCCGCCTATCATCTTGTTAGTACGTGACCTGTATAAACCGGTTTCCATAATTTCCTCCGAAATCTTTTTATTCTCGGAACAAATTTATGACAGTTACGACTAATACTCATTTTATTTGGGATATTCGGATGAAATCAGGTTTGAATGCTGAAAATAACGATTAACCGGAATGGCTGCGGCATCACTAAATCATTTATTCAGAAACTTTTACCGGCTGCCTGCTCTTTATGTTGAACCTGAGAGTGAGCATTGACGCCGAAGCAGCAAGACCCAGCAGCAACCCATACCAGATGCCCTCCACACCAAAATTGAGTGAGAATCCCAGGAAATATGCTGCCGGAAGACCAATCACCCAGTAAGCAGTAAATGTAATGATTGTGGGGAATTTAACATCGGTAAGCCCTCTCAGAACTCCCAGACCAACTGCCTGAGTGCCGTCAAAAATCTGGAAAAGTGCGGCAATGGTGAGCAGTTTCACAGATATAATTATCACACCCGGCTCTGATATATAAAGAGCGGAGACTTCCTCCCGGAAAATCACTATCAGCAAACCACACAGGAGCATGAACACCGCACCCGATCCTATTGCGGTAAAACCGGCTTTTCTGATCTCAGGGATACTCTTTTCTCCCACCGCATTCCCTACCCTCACAGCTCCGGCAACAGAGAGACCTATTACTATCATATAGGTGATTGAGGCAACATTAATGGCAATCTGATGTGCAGCAAGCGCCTGAGCTCCCAGCCAGCCGACCATAAATGCCGCCATGACAAATGCAAAAACCTCAAAGAAATACTGCATTCCGCTTGGTACGCCGATTCTTAAAATTTCCCTGATAAGTTCTTTAGCAGGCCTTACAGGGTAAACTGAAAGATTGTAATCCTTGAATTTGCTGTTATAAACAAAAAGCACCATTGTAAAAAGCATATAAACCCTCGAAAACAGGGTTGCAATGGCAGCGCCTTCAATGTTAAGAGCAGGCGCCCCGAGATTACCGAAAATAAAAACCCAGTTTGCAAAAAGATTAATCAGATTAGCAGAAACGGCAATGAACATTGCCGGCCTCATTACAGAGAATCCCTCAATAAACTGTTTGAAACTCTGGTAGAGGCAAATTGGCAGCACTGAAAAGGCAAGTATTTTGGTGTATGAAACTGCCTGACGTGCAACATCATGCGGCTGATTCATATAATATATCAGGTCGGCAGCAAAGTAAGTGATCACCGTAAGTATCACTCCGGTGATAAAATTAACGATGAATCCCTGATGAAAAATCCTTTCGGTCTTTTCAAAATTCTTTGCTCCCACAGATATTGCAACCAGCGGTGTGATTGCATAACTAATGCCGAGTCCGAATACAAGGATGATAAAAAACAATCCGCTCCCTAACGAGACCGCAGCCAGAGGCACCGCTCCGATATGCCCTACCATTGCGCTGTCAACCACACCCATCATAACATAACCAAGCTGCCCTATTGCAACAGGATAAGCAAGACTGAGTGTGTCTTTGAGATGTTTACGGAATGTCTTCATTCTGCGGATTAAAAAAGATATGACAAATAATTTGATTAATGCTGCGGAAAGGGAGGGATTCGAACCCTCGAAACCCCTTTCAGAGTTTACACGCTTTCCAGGCGAGCCCGTTCAACCACTCCGGCACCTTTCCGAGTACATTAATTTTTTGTAAAGAGACTTTAAATGTATTAATAATTCAAATCAGTTACAAGCGGAATAATAAAATATGGATCCGGCATTTACAGCGGCGGGAAAGTATTAACTGTGGCGGACTTTTCAGCTCTCATCCCGGTAACTGATGATCCTGCTTATCATTCCGTTAAATATAAAGTAATGGAAAGGAAGGACTGAATACCAGTAAAGCCTGCCGAATATTCCTCTGGGTCTGAACGTGGCGGTCTGGATTACAGCCGGGTTTTCTGATGACTGATCAATCCTGAATTCAAGCCACGCTTCACCGGGCAGTTTCATTTCGGCGTAAAGCAAAAGCCGTCCTTCAGATTTATTGGCAACCATTACCCTCCAGAAATCGAGAGTGTCGCCGGTATTGATCGTTTTCGGATTAGTTCTCCCCCTTCTGAGACCCACTCCACCCACTATTTTATCCATGAATCCCCTTACCCGCCATAACATATCAGCGTAGTACCATCCCCTCTCACCTCCTATAGACCAGATATTCTCCACAACCGCATCGCGTCTCTCCTTTGGTATATTTCTTTCTTTTCTGTCGGTGAAACACCCGAATTTCGGAACGTTGATATGATTCAGAATCGAAGTGTCATTGGTGCTTGAAACAAGTGCATCTTTCCAGCTCGATATCACCATATTCTGCTCAATTTTCTCAAAGGCGTATTCAACGGCTGTTCTGTATGAAATGGGCTCAACATCAAGCATTTTCTGAAGATCGGAATCTCTGCAGATCACCTCAATTTTCATGCTGTTTACAAGGTTAACGGCCAGTTCATAAGAGGTTGAGGTTACAAAATACAACCAGTAAGAAGAGAGTCGCGGGGTCATTACGGGAACAGTTAATATCAGCCTGCGCAGCCCTCTCTCACGCGCAAAAATGAGCAGCATTTCACGGTATGTCAGAATATCGGGTCCGCCGATATCATAACTTTTATTATAGGTCTCTTCTCTGAGCAAAACGCCGGTCAGATACTTGATCACATCCCTTATTGCGATTGGCTGATGCCGTGTATTCAGCCATTTGGGGGTAATCATAACCGGAAGCTTTTCAACAAGATCCCTTATTATTTCAAAAGAAGCGCTGCCGGAACCCACAATTATTCCGGCTCTCAGAGTGGTTACGGGAATTCCTCCCTTAAGCAGAATTTCTTCAACTCGCTTTCTTGATGAAAGATGTTTTGAAAGCTTTTCTTCATTTACAATGCCGCTCAGATAGACGATCTGCTTTATTCCGGATCCTGAGACAAGCTTCAGGAAATTTATCGCTGCAAGTTCCTCGAGCTTTTCAAAGTCCTTATCCCCGGCCGACATTGAATGAATCAGATAGTATGCCGCATCAATATCAGATGGCAGAGGGTCTCCCTGATTATAGTTAAGAAAATCCACTTCAATGATTGAAATTCCGGGATGTGAGTAAATGCCGCCCTGAGGCAGCCTGAGTCTGTTCCTGACACAGCAAACCACTTCATGCCCTTTTTCCAGAAGAACGGGCAGAAGCCTTTTGCCGATATAACCGTTAGCACCTGTGAGTAATATTTTCATATAAGTAAAACATCTGACGGGCACCTTTTAATTCAATTTGAATCCCCGGGAATAATAATTTCAGAAGTGTTTAATTTGGACAAATTATTTATATTTGTAGTCTTTGATTTTTGAGATCAGGAAAGGTGGCAGAGTGGTTGAATGCGGCGGTCTCGAAAACCGTTGTGGGCTTCTAGTTCACCGGGGGTTCGAATCCCCCCCTTTCCGCATCTTTAAAGCCGTGGCAGTTTGTCACGGCTTTTTTTGTTTTATATACACGGTGTGGTTGTCCAGATAAATAGGGATTTCAGTTCACCGGGGGTTTGACAAGGTCA
>JABWCA010000231.1 GCA_013359345.1 Ignavibacteriaceae bacterium | reverse complement strand
GCGAGCACAAGATGGTGATCATGACGGTCACGAGGCCAGTGCGGGCGCTGCCACTCCCCCTTTCACTGAGCATGTCACTCAGGGTGAATTAACCTTGACCTATGCGATGGACCCCGGCGCGGGTGAGGTGGGTAAGCTCAACACCCTCAGCTTTACGGCTACGGATGGGAGTGGTGCTTTAATACCTGACACCACTTTTGACGTAAAATTCTGGCACATCGAAGATGACAAGCCAGTTTTCGCAACCACCCTTTACGCCCCCACAGGCCAAACTCAGTTTGAATTCCAATTCTTCGACGGAGCTGAGCATGAAATTCGGCTGATGGCTCACAACACTTTGGGGCAGGTCGAATTAAACAAAGTTGTGACCGTCAAAGGCATTGAGCCGCCTTTATTCGTAAAAATTAAAACAACCATTCTCTTGACACTGATAACTCTGGTCGGAATTCTAATTGGCCTGCGGATTCAACTTGGGCGAGGTAAGACCCAGGAACTGGTCCCAATGCGGGTGTAAAACGGACAACTCCGTGAGGATCTGGCAACGTTTTACCCTACAACTGATTCAGCGGGCGAACAACCCGGCTGTAGATTTAGCCGTGTTGCCCCTCTTGCGTCGTCAATTCGGACAAAGACCCGCTGATATCCTCGAGCTGACCGAACATCAGGCCTGGCAGGCGCGCTGGGTTGCCACTCAAAAACTGGCTGAAGCGTTACCACCAGAGCAGGCGTGGCCCTGGCTGTGCCAACTGGCCCAAGATGTTGAGCGCAACGTACGGGAGGGAGCAGCGCACGGTCTGGCTGATCTGTTAAGTCGCCAACCTCAACTCCTCAGTGACTATCAAGCCATCCTAACAGATTCCAAGACAGCGCTAAAACTAAAAGAAGCAGTGCTGCACAGCGCTGTGGTTCTATGGCGGAATAATGCTTACCCGCTAGATTTGGCGTTAAACTTGTTGACCGCTGCCGCCAGCCAACCCCCGAGCGGTCCTTATCGCACGATTGGCAGTCATCTGTTGGCGCTAGAGTTAAAAAAATCTCATCCTAAGGCGGCTCAGGAATTACAAATCGCCTGGGCTGCCGCTGAAAATATTCATCTGCAACACCATGCTGCCCGCGCCAATGCCCATTGGAACCCAAACGGCGCTTTGACACCGCCAGGCAGTCAAACTACAGATAGCGGTATTCTCCAAGGGGATCAGGATTGGACGACCACTGCTGACATCCCTATTCCGCCCGATCTCCTCTCTCAAGTTATTGGGCAGGAAAAAGCGGTTGAAGTGTTTAAGAAGTATGACCGAATTGCTATTCCTGTTACAGATTCATCAGGGGTACTGATCGGAATTGTTACTGTTGATGACGTTCTTGATGTTGCGGAAGAGGAAGCAACAGAGGACATTCAGAAATTCGGTGCGGTTGAAGCTCTTGAAGAACCGTACTCAACAATTTCTGTCACCGAGATGATTAAAAAACGCGCCGGCTGGCTGAGTCTTCTGTTTATTGGTGAATCGCTCACGGCATCCGCGATGTCTCTTTTTGAGGCACAAATCAGTCAGGTGATTCTTTTAACGCTTTTCATCCCTCTTATTATATCCAGCGGCGGTAACTCGGGTTCTCAGGCTGCCACGCTTGTTGTGCGCGCACTTTCACTGGGGGAAATAAGTATAAAAGACTGGTTTTTTGTTGTAAGGCGTGAAATTGCCACCGGATTGATTCTTGGCGGTATTCTTGCAGCGCTGGGATTCTTAAAAATAGCCCTTACTCAGGCGGTTTCGGGCTCTTACGGAGAGCATTGGGTACTTATAGCCCTTACTGTGTCTTTTACTTTGGTCGGGATAGTTCTCTGGGGAACACTTATCGGCTCAACATTCCCTCTGATCCTCAAACGAATCGGGTTTGACCCTGCAACTTCAAGCGCACCTTTTGTTGCAACCCTTGTTGACGTTACGGGATTGATTATCTATTTCTCTGTTGCAATTATGCTCCTGAGCGGTACGCTGCTGTAAGGCTTTAACTTCAGGATTCAGAGTGGAATATCTTACTGAACTGCTGTCAGTTTATATTTTCCTGTTCAGCAGGAATCATCTGTACATCTTAATTAAATAATTTTATTATGAAGATTGAACAGATGATCATAACTCATAACTCATCACTCAAAACTCAAAACTCATAACTCAAATCTCCTCACTTCACCTCATAACATACTTAGGCACTGTAACAACTGCTGCTTCCAGAAGAATCATTATAAAGATGGTATTATTTGCCCAGAGGTCGGCGTCATCCCCGAAGCTGACATGGAAGGCAAGGAAGAACCGGACAATCATCGAAACAAACAGAAAAACATAGATAAACGGTTTGTAGTTGTCCCTGATTCTGGTTGATGATGCCGACTGAATAAAAAAGAGCGTGATCATCATCAGCACAGAATTTACAAAAGCGGTAACTCCGGGATAAAAGTCGGTGAGAATTCCCGTAAGGGTGTTGATTAATACAATAACTATGATGGTGATTGTTAGTGTTTTTCTCATTATTTAATGCAGTTTAATTTTGGGTTAAGATAAAATTGACTTATAAAGAAATGAATGGTTGAAATATACTAAAAGCGGAAATTCCGAATAAAGGGAAAACGTGCCGGGAGTTAATTAAATATTGTAAATCACCCGAGGATATGCAATAATTGCAGTATGAATGCCAATAAATTATGTATATTTGCAATCAGAATGCAAAATTACATGGTAATATGGAATCTTATATAAAAAGGACTGCAGAGCAAACTCTGCTGCGTTATCTCAAGGCTTTCCCGGTAACAGGTTTGACCGGTCCCCGCCAGTCTGGTAAAACGACCATGCTTAAATCAATTCTTAAGGATAGTTACAGATATGTATCATTTGACAGCCCGGTAAAGGTTGCGGAATTCAGAGACGACCCCGAAAGGTTCATGAGAATATATCATGATAAAGTAATTTTTGATGAGGCGCAGAAAGTGCCGGAAATCTTCAGCTATGTCAAAATAGCAGTTGATAATGACAGGGAAAATTACGGTAAATTTATACTGACAGGTTCATCACAATTCATGCTTCTGAAAAACATTTCAGAATCTCTCGCCGGGAGGATCGGCCTTTTATCTCTTCTCCCTCTTCAGTTCAGCGAAGTACCCCATGAACTCAGGGAGCAATCTGTTTTCAAAGGGGCATTCCCTGAGATGGTTAAAAGAAATTATCTGTTTAATAGTGAATGGTATCAGTCATATATCGATACATATATAGAGAAGGATGTACGATCAATCAGCAATATCGGTAATATAAGAGATTTTTATCGCCTCATACAATTGCTTGCGGCAAGATGTTCTCAGTTAATTAACTTTTCCCAACTGGCTAACGATCTGGGAGTCACAGTCAATACAGTTAAGAGCTGGATCTCGGTACTTGAAGCATCATACATCATTTTTTTGGTAGGCCCGTTTTACGAAAATCAGGGTAAGAGGATAATAAAATCACCCAAAATATATTTTTATGACACGGGGCTGGTCTCATATCTGACCGGGATAGAAACGGCTGCCCAGTTTGAGAACAGTACGATGAGCGGTCCGTTGTTTGAAAATTATGTGATATCAGAAGTTAAAAAAATTGCAGAGCATAACAAGACATTCTCAGAATTATATTTTCTCAGAACATCAAACGGAGCAGAGGTTGATCTTATAATTGACAGAAGGTCAGCAAAAGAATGGATAGAAATAAAACGGGGTGAGACCTTTACCTCAAAAATGATCAGTCATATATATAAATTCAAGCGTGCGGAAGAAGCCGGGTATCTGATTTACCGCGGGGTATCTATGCCGTATGCAGATAATATAAAAATACTTAATTACAAAGAATTTCTTGAACGTGATTAGTTTTATTACTTATACGATCAGGTTAAGTGAGAGGTTACTGATAATATTTCCTGACCTGAAGAATGAACAGAGCGTCTTTAAGCAGCCGGGACCCGGAACGGGGAATCGTGTCTGAAAAAAATTCAGATGCCGGTATTTCAATATTCCAAAATCCTGCATTTCGATTTTACATTTTACGGTTTTGGATGATCATACATATCAGAGCCTGCCTCCGGAACAGATCCGTGATTAAAATTTCCCGTAATAAAAGATTTCAGAAACCGCCCCGTTTGGTTCTGAACAAAATTTCAGTAATATGTGAAATATTTCCCGATTTTGACTAATTTTCAATGATGATTATGAAATTTTCTTATTGCCCTGCTAATGTTTGATTCTCACTTCATTTCTGTTGCAGCAACAGAAAATGCGACACGTTTTTACAGCTCATTGAATTACTACAAAGAAATCCTTCAACTCCTGCACATTCTTCAATTCAACAGAAAAATCAGATAACTCATAACATGAAAATTAAAATTTGTATAGCCGGGGTAGGCAACTGGGGAAAAAATCATCTTAAAACCGCACTCTCAATTCTTCCGGCTGAAGATGTATTTGTTTATGACAGCGGAAAAAATTCAGACGATCTCATTAAGCTGGGAGCGCTCCCTCAGAATATCCTGGAATCATTTGATCATCTTCTGGATAACCGGGAAATTAATGCTGTTGTTGTGGCAACTCCCGCAGAAACTCACTATCCGGTTACGAAAGCACTGCTTGAAGCGGGGAAAAATGTGCTTGTCGAAAAACCGATGAGCCTTAACTCAGCCGAAGCAGAAGAGCTTACCGTGCTGGCAGAAAGAAAAAACCTGAAACTGATGGTGGGTCACGTACTGCTTTATCACCCCGCGGTCAGGAAAATGAAAGAGGAAATAAGGGGAGGCAGGATCGGGAAACTGCAGTATATGTACAGCAACAGACTGAACCTGGGCACACTCAGAACGGAGGAGAATATTCTCTGGAGTTTTGCGCCGCATGATGTCTCTATTTTTCAGTACCTCACGGAGTCAATGCCCGAGAAGGTTACCGCACGCGGAGCAGTGTTTCTGACAAACGATATTGAAGATACAACCTTCACATATCTTGAGTATCCGGAAAATGTTCACGGACATATTTTTGTAAGCTGGCTGCATCCGTTCAAAGAACAGCGTCTCGTGGTAGTGGGCGATGCCGGCATGCTGGTTTTTGATGATACGGTAAAGAGTGAAAAACTTAAATTTTATAAAAAAGGATTCCGTGATAATCAGGGCACTTTCCAGAAATTTGACGAAGATTACACTCCTGTTGAATTTCCTGAGGGTCAGCCGCTTGCAACAGAACAAAAGAGTTTTATTGAGAACATCCTGAATGACACGAAACCTCTCACTGACGGGAACCATGGTGTAATGGTTCTGAAAATACTTGAAATGGCACAACAAAAACTGAAAGAAAATGGATAACGAAAAAAAATATTTTGTACATAACCTCGCAGTTGTAGATGAAGGCTGCGAGATAGGCGAAGGCACAAAAATCTGGCACTTCAGCCATGTTCAGAAGGGCGCAAAGATAGGCAAAAAATGCGTTCTCGGCCAGAACGTTAACGTGGCAAATAACGTCGAAATCGGAAACTATGTTAAGATACAAAACAATGTTTCAGTTTATGAAGGCGTTACTTTAGAAGACTACGTTTTCTGCGGACCCTCAATGGTGTTCACTAACATCCTTGATCCCAGATGTAAATACCCCCAGGTGGGAGCTGAGTTCTACATCAATACGCTCGTCAAAGAAGGCGCATCACTCGGTGCAAACTCAACTATAGTATGCGGCCACACAATAGGCAAAGCTGCATTTGTGGGAGCCGGAGCGGTGGTGACAAAAGACGTTCCTGATTTTGCGCTTGTGGTAGGCAATCCGGCAAGGATAGTCGGCTGGGTCAGCGAGGCAGGGAAGAAGCTTAAGTTTGATGAGAACGGAATAGCTTTCTGCGAAAAATCAGGCAAAAAATACAAATTTGAAAATAATCTTGTGAGAGAAACAGAATGAAAGTACCACTTTTAGACCTTAAACCTCAGTACCTGGCACTGAAGGATGAAATTGATGCCGCTCTGCTGAACTGTGTTGATTCACAGCAGTTTATCATGGGTCCGGCAGTCACAAAAATGGAAGCCGAAATGGCTGAGTTTATCGG
>JABWCA010000230.1 GCA_013359345.1 Ignavibacteriaceae bacterium | reverse complement strand
ACATTATCCCGTATTCAGCCCGGGCTGAAGATTTTGGCGGGAGAAAGATGTTCCTGCTGCAATGTACCGTTACAAAAGGTCTCTGAGCTTAACAATTTTTTGGGAGAGGGTGTAAGGGGCAAGGAGGGCAGCATTGATTGTTCCGGCAAATGCCCGCAGCATAAATATCAATAGTCTGTTCTGCAGCTCTGAGTGAACCTGCCGCAATATTCTTTCACACCTTTGCAGGCAAAAAAAAAAGCTGCCCGGAAAAAAACTCCCGGGGCAGCTCTTCATTCTTCTAAGGAGAAGTCAAATTTTACTTCTTTTCGCCTTCAGCAACTGATGGATGGGTAACTTTTTCGGGCACAGGATGAATGGTGCTTTCAGGACTGTGGCATGACATACAGTCTATATCCTGAGGCACAACTTCAGGTGCTTCAAATTTGTTTACGTGGCATTTTAAGCAGGTTTCGGAAGTTGCGGCGTTTTCAATATTATTTTTTGAAGCTATATCTTTAGCTTCGGGTTTTTCAAATGCTTTTGTTACATTTGAGTGTGTTGACATTAACCAGGCTTTAAACTCGGCAGGCTTGTTTTTGTCTGCTTTATGGCATGAAACGCACATTTTTACCTTGGCGTCTTTAGGAGCTTTCTGAGCATTAATTGAGCTGGTCAGTGATAAAAACACAACCGCTGTGAACAGGAAATAAACCAGTTTTTTCATGTTACTATCCGTTAATATAATTGATTGATGTTAAATTTTTTCAAAACCTTGAATCTTAATAATGATAACCGAGCTGACAGATTCTGATTCTTACTGTGAAATTATCAAAAACAGTGCCAAACCGAAGCTCGTTTTCTTCTTCACAGGAGGATGCTCTGTCTGTGAAGTCGTGAAACAGGTTGTTTCAGAATTATCCTGTGAATTTGAAGGCAATATAGACTTTTTTTCGCTCAATCTCGATAAAATTCCTGCAATAAGAACCCTTCTTGACATAAGAACGGCTCCTGCAATCACTCTCCACAAGGAAAATAAGCTCGCGGATGTGTTTATAGGAGCCGTAAACAAAGATTATCTCAGAGCGGGATTAATGAAAATCCTGACCTGATTTCTATTTTATGAGAGACATTTTCTTACTTATTGTATTTTTTTCTGTACGCAGTGTATAGAAATATATACCGCTGGCCAGATTTTCTCCGTTAAAGTTAACAAAATGTTTCCCGGCGCTGTAAGTACCCTCTGCAAGAGTTGCCTTCAGTTCACCGGCCGCATCATACACCTTCAGGCTTATCACCGATGACTCGGGCAGACTGAATGTTATGCCGGTTGAGGGATTGAACGGGTTGGGATAATTCTGCTCCAGAGAGTAGTCTGCCGCAATTTCCTCACCGTCATCAACACCTGTCGGCACAGTAAGCTGAATGAACGCCGTCTGTTTCACCGGAGTGAAATTATCGGAGATATTGCCGCCTGCAAGCAGAAGTCTGAAATTGTTCATAAGCACCCTTGCGCCGTTCATCGGGAAATAAGAAAATGGCACCGGCTGCGGGGGTATGTACAATGAAGGCGGGGCGGTTCTTGTATCAGCCATCAGCACATTCAAATTATAGCCCGCTCCGTTATACACCACCTGCGGAATGAACATATAGCCCGATGCCGCATCAACCATGGGTGAGTAATAGGCATAAGCCGCCTGTAGAGTTGAATCATAAGGGGGCAGCGGCTGCGAAAGATTATAATACGCTATCTCCTTTGTTGCAGGATCAACAGTGAATAATTTTGCCTGATTTCCCGTTAGCTGTTTGGCAAGGAAGATATATTTGCCGTTTGGCAGCCTGTTATGCTGATAATCATCCCCGTAAACAGCCGTGACGTAATAATCAGGATCATCGGCAAAAAGATTATCTCTCACCAGAGTAAATGAATTAGTCTGGGGATCAAAAATTTCCACTTTGCCTGAAAAATTACCGCCGAACACACCCCAGCCGCCAAAGATGAGTGCCTTGCCGTCTGTACACGGCACCATCACAGGAAAAGCGCGGTTCTGATTTGTGCCCTGAGTAAGGGTCACGGAACTGCCGTTATAATATTCGCCGCGTGAGGCGGGTACATCACCCCACCAGTTTCCCATCACGAGAATACCTCCGCCGGTCAGTTCAACACCGTTAGCCATGGTTCGGCTGTCATTCATTACAAATGATGACTGCACCCCTCCCGTTGAAGGATTTATGATTTCTGTGGTGTTGAGCTGCCCCACTCCCAGATCTGATGACATCCCCCCGATAAGCATAACCCTTCCGTCAGAAAGGTGTATTATACCTGAGGCATCACGGTAATCCGAGAGCTGGAGTAATGAAAATGAGTTTGTTAATGGATTGTAAACATCTGCTGTATTGAGCCTTACAAAACCTGTTCCGTGCCCGCCGAAAACATAAACTTTTCCGTCAGAGGCAACATGAACCTGGGTGCCCATACGTTCAAGGGTCATATCCGGACCCTGTGTGAATCCTATGCTTTGTGCCCTTACAACTACAGTCACAAAAAGCATCAGGAGAATGGGGAGGAACTTTTTTTCCATATATTAAAAATAAGTTGTTACGGAAGAAACATATGCAAAATATATGCCATAAGTTGTGACGCAGGGACAATGGATTATACCGCCCCGTTAAGTGCCGAAACACTCCTAAAATCCTGTGTTATAAGCGGTTATCCTAAAAAATGAGAATTTTTTCACCAAAAATGAAAATCGGTTTTAAGGCACCGGTTTAAGATTTTCCGGGGATTAAAAATGCCGGCCCGGAGGGATAAAAACATGAATATTATCAGGCATAAAAAGGGGGTAATTGTACAGTTCAAAAAGTGGAAAGAGCGGCTCCCGCCGGTGCCGGCAATATTCACCACTTAAAGAAAAAGGAGGCCATAAATCTCACAACCTCCTGAAAATAATTTATTGATGGCAGCATATTACGTATCTGTTTTTCTGCCATGCTCCCGGCACTCCGGTACCGTCAAGGGTTTTCCCGTTCATGCCATTCTGACGCGGTGCGGCGCACTGAATACCGGATACTTAATCTGATGCTCTTCATGTAACAGCTCTCTGCTTCAGCCGGATTTAAGCGAGGGAAATAAAAGCAGTAAAACCGGATTTAAGCGGCACCGCCATAAAACAAAAACGCCCGTCTCTGCTGTTACACAAAAACAGGCGTTAATTTTATTATCAGCCGTCCCGGTCAGGATCGTTTAATACCTCCGGGCCGTCTTTTCTGAAGCGCGGCGCACAAAACAAACATATCCGCGGAACCCGCCGGCTTAAGCTCCCCGCGCATCAGGGATCAGCAGCTCTTACAATCCGTACTTATCCTTAAGAACCGAAATATGGTGCATTGTATGACCTGCCACAATATAAATAAGGGCTCTTACAGAAATCACCCCGTCATTTGCTATACCGGTTTTTTCAAGGTCATCACGGGTGAATGATTCAAAAAGCACCTCGTTTGCTTTCCTGAGGGTTAAAAATTCATCAAGAAGGGATTTGAGTGTTCTCTGATTGAACTTTCCTTTTTTGACATACTCATCCTGATTGAATCCCGGGAGCGATTTGGTTTCACCCCTTGCCACAGAGAGCGCTCTGTAAGCAAAAATTCTTTCGGTATCTGTGATGTGTCCCAGCAGTTCCTTAACAGACCATTTGCCGGGCGCATAGCTTGCATTTGCCTTTGAATCATCAAGTCCTGCAAGCATTTTAACAAGCTCATCGCTCTGCGCTGCCAGCATTCCGGCAGGGTTATTGTTCCCGATTGCATCAAAGTAACTCTGATAAAACGGGAGATACTCATTTTTTTCAGGCATCGTGATAATATCTTTCAGGGCCATATTTTAACTTCCTTTGCTCCGTCAGAAGAAACATATCCTCTGAACATCGATTTAGTGTTGAACTTCATAACAGCGTTGCCGTTTTTATCAAGTGCTATAAGACCGCCGTCTTTTTCTTTGAGATTATTTTTGAAAACATAATTAACCGCCTCCTCAAGAGAGAGATTGCGGTACTCCATAAGATGCGCAACAGAAATTGCCACCCCGTTTACAATAAACTTTTCACCCCACCCGGTGCATGAAACCGCACAGGTTTTATTATCTGCATAGTTGCCGGCGCCAATTATAGGCGAATCGCCCACTCTGCCGGGCATCTTACCGCCCATTCCGCCGGTTGAAGTTGCCGCTGCCAGGTTACCTTTTTTATCAAGAACAACAACTCCCACAGTTCCCTTTCTCAGATCCCGCTCACGCGACCATGTCACAAAATAAGAGTTCGGCACCGTTTCAAGCCCCTTTGATACCGCAAATTTTTCAGCACCTTCAGCCACCAGCAGCAGATGTTTTGTCTCATCCATTATCATTCTTGCAGCAGTGACGGGATTTTTAATGATCTTCACCCCTGCAACCGCTCCGGCTTTTTTTGTGGCTCCGTCCATAATTGAGGCGTCAAGCTCTGCAACCCCCTCCGAATTAAGCACCGCACCTCTGCCCGCATTAAAGAGGGAGTCATCTTCAAGCATCCTCACAACCGCTTCGGCAACATCAATGGCGGCTGTGCCTTCTTCAAGCATCTTTTTCCCTTTATCAAGGGCGGCAGAAAGCGCATCTTCATACAGCTTCACCACCTCAGGCGGGGTTTTCTCATCGAAATAGCCTGCACCGCCGTGCACAGCAATTGCATAATCCTTTTTGCCGTCATCCCTTTTAGTGACAAGACTGAATATGAAAGTTGCGGCAATTATTATTAACGTTGAACTGATAAGTATAAATCTTCTCATCAAGCCTGCTCTTATTAAATTAACCTGATATCTTCAAGAAAGGAAAACTTTTTCCTTACTAATTTAACTGACTCAAAGTCCAAATCCGCAGAAAAAATCCCCTCCTTATTCTGAACTGAAATTATTTCTTCACCAAGAGGAGAAAAAACCGAACTGAACCCGTTATAAGCAACATTAATATCGCTCCCCACCCTGTTCACCCCTGCCACATAACAGAGATTTTCAATTGCTCTTGCCTTAAGGAGAGTGCGGTAATGTTCAATTCTTGGCATGGGCCAGTTGGCAATATTTACAATCAGCTCAGCCTTCTCCTTGCCGTACTGCCTGAAAAGTTCAGGGAAACGGAGATCATAACAGATTGAAAGCCCGATACCCGCTCCGTCAATCCCCGATAAAACCGTGCCCCCGCCCGGAGTGTAATATTTATCTTCACCGCTCAGAGAAAAAGGATGAATCTTACGGTAAACAGCTTTCGTTTCACCGGTTCTTGAAATATGCAGAAGTGTGTTGTAAAAATTCCCCTCATCAGAAATCTCTATAAAACCTGCTATGATATCGGTGAAATAATTTTTAGCCGAGATTGTGAAAAATTCATGCGTCTCTCCCTCCAAAGGCTCTGCCATGCTCCCGGTGTTCATCGTGAAACCGGTGAGCGTCATCTCCGGGAAAATCAGAAGGTCTGAACCCCTGTAATATCTGTCCATCAGATAATGGATTTTATTCCTGTTTTCTTCTTTATTTTCCCAGGAAGGATCATATTGAAATAGTGCGGTTTTCATGCTTTTAACTCTTAAGAGTTGAATAATGGTACATTATAATTGATGCGGCCGATGCCACATTGAGTGATTCTGCCTGCCCTTTTCCCGGGATGGTTATAAACCCGTCTGCCAATCCGGCAACTGTTCCTGAAGGGCCGTGGCTTTCGCTTGAGAAGCAGAGCACCGTTTTCTGAAGATTTTTAATCTTCCCGATCTCAGTTCCCTGAATATCGGCAGAGAGAATCCTGTATCCCCCTTTTTTTAATGCGGTGAGTTCCGGGGCGCCTGCTCCGGCATAAATCTCTGTGTTAAACACCGAGCCCATGCTGCTTCTCACCGTTTTTGGGTTATGAATATCCACCGAGCCCGCGCTCACAAGTATCACTTCAAATCCGAACCAGTCGGCAATTCTGATCATGGTGCCGAGGTTGCCGGGGTCTGATACATTATCACAATAGATTACAACAGGGGGGAAAGATGAGTGGGTTTTGCTGAAATCAGGCTCATCATAAGCAAACACCCCCACAATCTCCTGCGGAGTCTTCGCATCAGAAAGCCTGTTAATGATATCGCGTGA
>JABWCA010000229.1 GCA_013359345.1 Ignavibacteriaceae bacterium | reverse complement strand
CAGATACTTACAAATCTTGTTTCCAACGGAATAAAATTCACTGAAACGGGAGGGGTTACCGTTTTTGCATCACCTGACAAAATTACTGAAACTGAATGCAATATTATCATGCGGATTAAAGACACCGGTATCGGGATCACACCGGAAGATCTCGGAACCATCTTTGAACCATACCGACAGTCAAAACAGGGTTCTGCGCTTGCGGCAAAAGGAAGCGGACTTGGTCTTTCAATCGTTAAACTGATGCTTGAGAAAATGGGGGGCAGCGTAAGTGTGCGGAGCATGCCGGGCATTGGGTCAGAATTCACTATAACTTTTCCAGTTAAAATTTCTGAGATTCGGGATGTAACAGCGGTGCCAAGTAAAAATGAGCCCGCTTTTATAGAGAACAGCATGATCTCAGGGCTGCGGGTTCTTATCGTTGAAGATAATCAGATAAATCAGCTCGTCGTTTCAAACACTCTTAAACTGTGGGGCGTTGTGTATGACATTGCAGGCAATGGGAAAGAGTGCATTGAACTGCTTAAGAAAAATGAATATGACTGCATTCTAATGGATCTTGCAATGCCTGTTATGGATGGTTATGAAACTGCGGCTGTGATAAGGCGTTCAATGCCTGAACCGCAAAAAAATATCCCTATAATAGCGCTCACTGCTTCTGTACTGATTGCATCAGAAAACAGGATTTATAAAGCCGGAATGAATTCTCACCTCTCCAAGCCATTCAAACCTGTTGATCTTTACAATAAGATTCTGGAACTGACGGGACCAGTAAAACCCTCTCCCGATTTGAAGGCGGTTGCTGATACAGATGATAAGAAAGAAATGGTTTACAAGGGGGAATATATTGATCTTACGGAAACTCTTGAGATGGTCGGCGGGTCAGTTGAAGTTCTTAATGACCTCATCAGGGAATTTTTAGCTGCAGTGCCGGGCACCGTGGGAGAGATTCTTGATAATCTCTCAAAAAAGGACTTCCGTAATGCCGCCCGGCTCGCGCACAAAATCAAACCTGCGTTTTACTATATGAGCATGACTGCGGCTCATGATAAATTACAGGAACTTGAGGCTGCGGCAAAAAGCGAAGAATCTCAGGAACTCTGCCTTCAGCTTGCATCTGAAATTCAGAAGGAAATTGAAAAATCCAAACCTGAACTTGAGAGATTCCTCGGTTAAAGCCGCTTTAAATCTGTTGTTATTTTTTACTCAGTCTCGCTCTGTTCAGCTCAAACAGAGTCACACCTGTAGCCACACTTACGTTAAGTGACTGCAGCTTGCCTTTGAGCGGAATTTTATATGTCATATCACAATCTTTCAGGATTGACTGCCTTACACCTTTCTCTTCGTTGCCCATGACAACGGCTACAAGTGTTTCGCTGTCAACCGAAAGGCCGGTGGCTGAATCTGACAGGGTTGTGCCTGCAATCCAGAATCCGTTTTCCTTGAGTTTTTCTATTGAGATGCCCAGATTAGCTGATTTATGCATCCTGACATATTCAAGGGCACCTGCCGAAACTTTTGAAACTGTTTCATTGATCGGGGCGCTGTTTTTAATGGTTATTATCACGCCGTCTATCCCGAAGCACTCTGCCGAGCGAATGATTGCTCCCAGGTTCTGAGGATCCTGTATATTGTCAAGTATAAGAAGTGTCTTGTTTCCTTCTTTGGCCGCTTCAATAAGTTCTTCAAGCTCGTAGGTTTTAACCATTCCTCTTAACGCCACCACTCCCTGAGTGTTGCTTTCTGTGCCGTATCTGCTGAATTTACTTTCGGGCAGCTCAACCACTTCAATTTTATTTTTGCGTGCCTCAGTCTTAATATCCTTCAGGATTTCTCCCTGCAGACCATACCTGAAATAAATTTTTTCAATTCGGGCATTTGCTCTGAGCGCTTCAAGCACCGGTTTTCTCCCAATAATGTAATCCTGGTGAATTTCAGGAGCAATTATCTGTTCTTCATCATTCTTTGCCGTATAATCAGAATTGAAATTCGTATCTCTCGGAGGATATTCTTTTTTGAAGCCCGGTTCAGATCCGTATCGTCTTTCTCTGCCGTAATCATCCCGCCGCCCCCTCTTCTCACCTCCGTACCGGTTATCCTTTCTGCGGTCGTCTCTTCTTCCCTCAAATCCTCGTCCGCCTGATCTCTCCCTCTTCTCGTTATTCTCCCATTCTTTTTTTACAACTTTACCGATAGAATAGTTTTTATCACTGCGCGGTTTATTGCCGTAGCCTCCCCCGCCGCCTTCTTCGCCGTCAGAAAATCTTTTTTTATATGGTTCTCTGTCAGATTTCCTGAAAGAGTCTCTTCCGGAGTACTTTCTCTCCCCGCCTGAACCATATCCTCTGTCAGATCTTCCGTAACCTGAATCCCGGTCGCGGTAATCAGGTTTTTCAGTTGAGTTCCTTCTTTCGGGACGTCTCTCTCCCTCATATTTTTTATCGAAACTTTTACCGCTTCTTTCACCGTAACTCTTTTCGGATCTTCCGTAACCTGAATCCTTGAAGCCTTGTCCGCCAGAGCCGCCCCTTCTTGCACCTGTGCGTTTATAGCCGTCATCTCTGCCGCCATAATTTTTATTGCCTCTGCTGCCGCCTCTGCCTGAACTTTTAGGTGCTCTTTTATTTTCGTTGTCTTTTTTCATCGGATAACTGTCTGTTTCTCTGCTTTAATTTAATTAAAGAAGCTTAAGGAGTTTATAAAATGTTTTGCTGAACGGTCAGAATTTATCTGTTGCCTCCGGCTGTTTTCTTCTTGCCGGAGCCGGTTTTATCCGATGCAGAATTTTCCTCTTTATATCTGAGTTCAGGAGGAGCCACAAACCGCGGCTTGTGATTATTGATTTTTGTGTAATAGTAAGCGCCGGCTGATCCTGCGGTTATTAGTGCAAGAGCGATAAGCTGAGCTTCAGATAGCCCCAGCAGCAGCCTTGGGTTGAGTCTTATGAATTCAATGAGAAGCCTTTCCGTGCCCGCCAGTATAAGATAGTATGAGAAAAGCAGACCATCAGGCATCTCTCTTTTTCTTATCTTCCATAACAGCCAGAAAACAAGCACCATTATCAGAAATTCATATACCGGGGTTGGATGAAGAGGAGTGTTATCAGGAACAATACCGTTAGGGTATCCTGCAGCTATATCAGAGCCCTGAAACATGAGTGAAGGTTTTACCACTCCGTTTGAGTAATCTGTACCCCAGGGCAGTGTTGTCGGAATTCCGTAATCACCGTCACCTGCAAGATGACACCCGATTCTTCCGATTCCGTACGCAATTGCCAGTCCCGGAGCGGTTGAATCTGCAACCACTAAAAAAGGGATGCCTTTTTTTCTGAGGTAGATGTATATGGCAAGCATTGCCGTAAGGAGGCCGCCGTGAAAAGTCAGCCCGGCCGGAGAAAATACGGCACCGAAAAAGTCGTTTTTCAGATCACCGGGGTTTGCTGCAAGATGAAACAGTTTACTGCCGGCAATACCAAACACTATTGCGAGAAGTGTTACCGTGGTGGCTATGTTTATATCCATATCACGGCGTTTGAATTCTTTATTGAGAAGCCAGCTTGCCACAATGAAAGCAATGCCCAGCATAAGACCATAGCTGTGAACAGTAAGCGGACCAAGTTTCAGAAGTTCCGGATACATAATCAGTAATTCCCTCCGAAAGTGTACATTGTCTCTGCAACTGAAAATTTGCAGAATTCCCTGTTGTTAAGTTTATCCGGTAAATCCACGTTTTTGATCGATATTTCTTTTTTGAAGATGTTGAAATCAACTGTCACCGAATTAATTGAGCCATCCTGCTTAATCAGGTTAAACACAAAAGTGCCCAGAAGATCATCAAAAAAGAGATCGGTTCTTGCAGGCTTCGGCTGTACATAATACGAGGGGACTGTATTAAGCCCCAGGAGGCTGATATCAATAACTTCCTTCGTTTTTCTTACATCAACAGATACTTCATAAGTAAGATATGTGAAGTATTTTACGGTGGAGATTGTCATTACCGAAAACTGTTTTTTCTTAATCTGGTCATAGTGAAAATAAAACTCGCAAAGGTATTCTGTTTCACCGCTTTTTTTTGCGGGAGTGGCCTTTTTGAGTTTATCAATAGTCTTTTTCCTGGTTTTTGGTATTTTGGGAACTTCGTCCTGTTTCCGGAGGGGCATATCAGACCTTGTTATAACTCGTCAAAAAAAGCGTCTTCTTCGTTCTTAAATATTTCCATGATTTCTTTTGATGTCTTCGCGTTCATGAGTTTTTTTCTGAAGTCGTCTTTAGACATCATCCTGGAGATTCTGCTTAACAATTTAATGTGCAGGCTTACAAGGTTTTCTTTTCCTACAAGCAGAAAGACAATATAGACCGGCTGATGATCAAGCGATTCAAAATCAATTGGCTTGCTTGATTTCCCGAAGGCACATAAAATCTCATCAATGGCATCTGTTTTTCCGTGCGGTATTGCAAAATTTTTGCCAACACCGGTTGAAAGTATTTTTTCTCTTTCAAGAACTGAGGCTCTTACTTTTTCAAGATCTGTAACTCTGTTATCATCCCTGAATAAGTCAACCATCTCATTAATAACATCAATCTTATTTTCACTGCTCAGTTCTGCTGCAATATATTTTTCATTCAGCAAATTATATAATTTCATTATTACACCGTTTTCTTATTTCTGTCATGCAAAAAATAATTTAACAAACATAAAATATAATTAAAAATGAATTACTTCTTCCCCGCCCTTTTTACATAATTTAAATATTCATCTGTCACGTTTTCACCCCTATTGCCAAAATCATAATTATAATTTCCGCTCAGTCCGCTCTTTAACGGAGGATACTTGATTATAAGCGATTCATGGACACACCATTTAGCGCCTTTTAAGCATCCGCTGTTGTCAGAATTAACAACTACCAGCTCAGATATATTTTTATAGTAGTTTACAAGATCAATAACATCATTGTTACGGGCCGACCTTATTCCGGCTGTTTTGCTTTCAGCGTATACTCCGTAAATCTTTTTCAGATAACGCGTATTTTCTTCTGTCAGAAAAATCCCCTGGTTTTTGCCCATTGCACCGTCAAGAGAAAAATATGTAATTCTTCCGGATACCCTGCTTTTAACATCTTCCTGACGCTTGTTTAACAAATTAAGCATTTCATGGAACACAAACACCCCGGAGGAATAACCAATAACGTAAATATCAGATTCAGCAAATCTTTTCAGAGCTATTAATGAGTCCGTAAAATCAATGAGCTTATTAAGATCAAGTTCACGCTGCTGATAATAATCATTAAGAGGGCCCTTAACGGCTATCTGAAAACCAATTCCGAGATCAGTATTTTTAACGGAACAAAGAGCATCTGACCATTTTCTGACCGATTCCTCAGGCTGGAGAAACCCGCCGAATGTGATAAGTATGTTTAAATCAGTTTTATCAGTATTCTGTTGTTTAAAGGAAATTCCATCGGAAAGAGTAATCCAGCGGTCAGAGATCCGGGATGTCTCCGGGTGAGGGATACCGGCCTTTTCTTTTAAAGGAAAAAAGAGAAGCGGTAAAAATAAAGAAATTTTAAGCAATAAACTTAAAGGTATCATAAGCAAAAAAAAACCCCGTCATAAAGACGGGGTTATAAAAATAAATCTGGCAGCTTCCTACTCTCCCATGCACCGGCGCGCATAGTACCATCGGCGTTTGAGGACTTAACTTCTCTGTTCGAAATGGGAAGAGGTGTGACCCCTCAGCTATAACCACCAGAAATTCAAAAAACATAGTTCCTGAAAGAGAAAGAGTAGAGCCTTATTACAATTTTAAGTACAAACAATAGATAATATTATAGGTTAAGCCGCACGACCTATTAGTACTGCTTGGCTGAATACGTTACCGCACTTACACCTGCAGCCTATCAA
Source organism: Ignavibacteriaceae bacterium (assembly GCA_013359345.1). Taxonomy (GTDB): domain Bacteria; phylum Bacteroidota; class Ignavibacteria; order Ignavibacteriales; family Ignavibacteriaceae; genus JABWCA01. Next base: position 292 of record JABWCA010000229.1, on the reverse strand, counting down.
CCTCGTAATCTCCGAGGAGTCTTTAGAGTCTTACGACTGGGATATCTAATCTTGAAGCGTGCTTCGCGCTTAGATGCTTTCAGCGCTTATCACAACCGAACATGACTACCCAACACTGCCACTGGCGTGACAATTGGTACACCAGAGGTTCGTTCATTCCGGTCCTCTCGTACTAAGAACGACCCTTCTCAAATATCCTGCGCCCGCATAGGATAGGGACCGAACTGTCTCACGACGTTCTGAACCCAGCTCACGTACCGCTTTAATTGGCGAACAGCCAAACCCTTGGGAC
>JABWCA010000228.1 GCA_013359345.1 Ignavibacteriaceae bacterium | reverse complement strand
CACCCGTTTTTTTCTTCCCGCCAATTTCACAAATTGAATCGCAGGATTACTAGCCAGATAAAAGCTTCGTACCTGGTATAAAATGAAAAACACTGCAATTACAGTAACACCTCCCGACTTTTTCGGGACTGTCGGTACATTTGAGCTGAAAAAAAAACTGCAATAATCTCAATCATGATAAAATAGAATTACACGTGCCAGACTGTAACGCCGTCCCGATTTTTTCGGGATGGCGGTACGATTGAGTTGCAAAAATTCTGTCTAAACCTTGATTCTCCTGATTTATCTGATTAACATGATTAAATTCGGGTATCCTGATATGGAGATTCACGCAATACTGCCACCTTCCCAGATGGTGACTGTCATACTGTAAACCGGGTGCACGGCTAATTTGCCGGGGCAAACTATTGCGCCGCGGCGCACTAAACCTTCCTTTTTACTTAACTCCGGAGGAGTTACACAATACTAGAACCATCAAATCCCCCCACGGTAATCCCAACCCCGGACGGGGTAGAACAAGACCACCTCATTAAACCGGGGAAACCTCTACTCCCCAGTTATCTCATCCGCAATAATCTCAGCCTGACGGAGCACGGTATCAATTGCCTGTTTCTGCTTATCAGGAGGGTAGCCATATTTAGTGAGAGTGCGTTTAACAATAACCATCAGTTTAGCGCGTGCGCTCTCCCTTATTGTCCAGTCAATCGTGGCATTCTGCCTTACCTTATCAGCAATTTCACGGGCAATTGTCTTTAATGTATCATCCCCCAGAACCTTAACAGCGCTGTCATTGGTTTCAAGAGCATCATAGAAAGCAAGCTCATCATCTGTAAGTCCGAGCCTTTCTGCCTCGCTGCTTTCATATCTCACTTCACGGGCAATCCTGATCAGTTCCTCTATTATCTCTGCGGTAGTCAGGAGATTATTCTGATATTTTTTTACCGCCTGCTCAACCATCTCAATAAATTTTTTATTTTTTACAAGATTTGTTCTGAAACCCGTTCTGATCTCATCATTGAGCAGCTTTTTTAGGAGTTCAAATGCGAGATTCTTATGTTTCATCCCCCTCACTTCATGAAGGAATTCATCAGAGAGAATTGAGATGTCAGGTTTTTCAATGCCTGCAGCTGCAAAAATATCGATAACTTTTTCTGAACTGATCGCCTTATCAATCACCATTTTGATTGCTGAGTCATAATCTTTACCCGTTCTGCTGCCCCCTCCTCCGCCATCGAGTTTGACAAGTCTTGACTTTACCGCCTGGAAAAACGCCGTCTCCTCCCTGATCAGGAAAGCTTTAGGGTGCGGCATTGCAAGCGCAAAGGCCTGACTCAGATAAGTAACCTCTCTGATAAATCTTACCTTACCCTCCTGCAACCCGAGAATATGTTCCTGTGCCTGAAGAATAATTGAGAGCTTTTCTTCTGCTGTTGAATCAAAAAACCTCTTGTAATTAAATTCAGGTCTGCCGTTGTAATATGCCTTAGGCTCCTCAACAAGAATTTCACTCATCGTTCTGCTAGGCTCGGCAAACATCTGTTTAACGACCTCAAGTTTTTCAATCATCATATCAGCGGCTTGTTTAATATCCTGAGTGGGATCACCCTTACCACCCGATGATGAATAAAACGAAAGCGCCTTCTTCAGGTCTGTTGCGATCCCGATGTAATCGACAATCAAGCCTCCGGGCTTATCCCTGAATACACGGTTAACTCTCGCAATGGCCTGCATAAGTGTATGTCCACGCATCGGCTTATCAATATACATTGTGTGCAGACAGGGAACGTCAAAACCGGTGAGCCACATATCAACCACTATCACCATTTTAAGAGGGTCATCAGGATCTTTCATCCTGTCTGAAAGCAGCCGCCTCTGCTCCTTGGTTGTGTGATGCCGCGCCAGGTCAGGACCATCTGAGCTCGATGCCGTCATAACAACCTTTATCACCCCCTGTGAAATCTCAGGAGCTGCCCACTCCGGCTTAAGTGCGATAATCTCATTATAAAGATTCACTGCAATTTCTCTGCTCATGCAGACAATCATTGCCTTGCCGTCAAAAACCCTGAGTCTGGCTTCAAAATGGGAAGTAATATCTCCTGCAAGATTCCTTAACCTGCCGGGGTTCCCGACAATTGCTTCAAGCTTTGACCACTTTGTCTTTGCTCTCTCTGATTCGGTCAGTTCCTCATCAAGTTCAAGCTCCTTCTCAAGTTCTTCAATGAGCTGTTTCCCCTCTTCGGTGAAATTAATTTTTGCCAGCCTGCTCTCATAAAATATCTTAACGGTGGCGCCGTCTTCAACCGCACGGGCTATATCATAAACATCAATGTAATTTCCGAATACCTGGGGTGTGTTGATATCTGTGCCCTCAACCGGGGTTCCGGTAAAGCCTATATATGTGGCGGCAGGCAGGGCATCACGCATATATTTGGCAAAACCATAAGCAATCTTTTTACCCGTGACCTTACCCGTCTCCCGGTCCCTGATTTGTCTTAAGCTGGCTTCAAAACCATACTGCGTTCTGTGAGCCTCATCAGCAATTACAATTATATTACTTCTTTCTGAGAGAAGCTCATACACGGTTTTATCTGCTTCGGGCAAAAACTTCTGGATCGTGGTGAAAACTATCCCGCCGCTTGATACCATGAGAAGTTCTTTAAGGTGCTCACGGTCTTCAGCCTGAACAGGGGTCTGCCGCAGCAACTGAACAGATGCCGAAAATGTATCAAACAACTGCTCGTCAAGATCATTGCGGTCTGTGATTACAACCACTGTGGGATTCTGCATCTGCGGAGTTGTGATAAGTTTGCCGGCAAAAAACACCATGCTCAGACTCTTTCCCGAACCCTGAGTATGCCATATAACTCCGCCTCGTCTGTCACCGCCGGTGCCTGATGCCCTCACTGCCGATTCAACCGCTTTATTAACCGCATAATACTGATGATATGCGGCGAGAATCTTTTCCGTTTTTATGAAGGTGAGCCCTGTTTCCGGATCTTCACGCTTGGTTTTGTGGAAAATTATAAAGTTTCGGATGATATCGGGTAGAACTTCAGGTCTGAGCATCCCTTCAACAAGGGTTTCAATCTGAGGCTTGAATTTGGAGGCTTCTTTTACTCCCTCAGCACTTTTCCAGGCCATGAAACGGTTTATACCAGCCGTGAAACTTCCTGCCCTGCACTCGTGGCCGTCAGAAATGATACAGATTTCATTGTACCTGAAAAGCCCGGGAATAATCGCCTTGTAAGTCTGAATCTGTTTGTAAGCCACATCAATTGTTGCTTCTTCACCGGCAGGGTTTTTCAGTTCCATCAGAACTATGGGCAGCCCGTTTACAAATAGAATGATATCAGCTCTTTTTGTATGCCCTTCTTCTGATATCGTGAACTGATTAACGGCAAGGTAATTATTATTGGCAGGGTTGCTGAAATCAACCGGAAATACCTCATGGCTTCTTTCAAATCCCTTTTCCTGATACGGTATTTTAATTCCCTCTATCAGATACCTGTGAAAAGTCTCGTTGGCAATAACGGGTTCAGATGAATAGATGCTTACGAGTTTCTGAACAGCAGAATCAATAACTGTTTCATCAAACTCATGATTTATGCGCAGCAGAGCATTTTTGAGCCTTCCGCGCAGCACCACATGCCCGTAATCATCCCTCTCAGGAGTACTCCCACCAGGCGAGATTTCAGCACCCGGTCGGTATTCCCAGCCAAGACTCTTTAATCTCTCTAATACCGAAATTTCAAGGGTTGATTCATTGAGCAATTTAATCTTCGGTTTCTACCATTCACTTGCAATAAGATGTATTGATATAACTACTTAACACTAAAATCAATTTTCTTAAGCAGTTTAGTATGAATATTTTTTTTAAGAACATTCCTGTGATGTAACCTTCCAACTATGATACTTGGATGAGTTTCTTTAGTTTTTGCGAATTTTATAATCGAGTTCTGGTCGTATTTTCCAATCCTTATAAATTCTGTTTCATCCTTCTTTGAGAATAATTGATCACATGCAAAATCATCAGCTTCTTCTTCCTTATAAGCAAGAGATGGTTCACTTTGAATTTTCTCATCAGATTCAATAAAAATATCTTTTTTTCCGTGTAATAAAATATGACCGATTTCATGGAATAATGTGAACCAAAATATATCGTATCTTTTGAATCTGTCCGATAATTGAATTAATGGGGATCCATCTATCCATCTTGTGGCTCCATTTACACATGATCCTTTTATTGAAGGTAAGTAAATCACTCTTAAGCCTGCACTGCCGCAAATGTTTTGAATTTGAACATCAAAATCAGCTTCTTCAGATACCATAACACTTTTTAATATTGGCAAAGATTTCTTTAACTTTGATTCAGAATACTTTTCTGTTTTTCTTGCTTTTGCTTCAAGTTCACCCTTTCTAAGCCATGCTGATAGTGCAAATGGATTTTTTTCTCTTGTCAAAGAAATTCTGAAATCAGTTTTTAGCTTTGATTCAAGATAGTAATCTTTCCAAGCCGTTTCATTTGATACTGCAAAAAAATCAAATAAAGCTTCCACCCCTTCGTAAGGATTAGTAAATTTTGGTATCCAACCGAGCTCAATTAAATCTTTGATAGGAAATTTTTTTAGCCATGATACACATGATGAAAGTTCTCTTTGCCTTTGTGCTCTCGCAATAATCTCATCATATTTTTTTTGGCTGTTTAACCAGTAATTTGCAGGTATTTTTAAAACAGTCTCAAACCTGACTGCCATCTCCGGCGTGATTGAACTCTTTCCGTTAATTATTGCTGAGATCGTTTTTTCTGGTTTATCAGTTCTGATCGCAAACTCTTTTGAGCCCATACCTATCTCTTCAAGTTTCTCCGCAAGATCTACACCCGGATGGGTTAGAGTATCTGGGAAATACTCATTTTTGTATTGAGCCATGTTATTCTCCGTGATAATCTATTATTTCTATAATTTCTATTCCTCTGATTTCTGACCAATTAAATGAACCTGTATCATCGATGGGAATAGGACTTTCCTGTGGAGTAAAAATGAGTCTATGGTTAGCATTCAAATTGCACGCCCATTGACCTTTGCGGTTTTGTTTGAGTTCATGGAAATTGCCTGGAGCATTTCTTAATTCTTCCAATGACTCAGCCTTAAATAACTGGTCCAATCGCTGCTTTAACTTGTCTGCCAACATCCCGTAATTCTTTTTTAATAGCTTTGAATTATTAGCAGACTGACCCAACTTTTTATCCTTATAGGAAATATGCATATCAAATATATATCTATTTTAGTTAACAGCAAATGTTAATAAAAAGTTCTTTCATGATTTATTCAATTCTTAGTTAATCCTTATAATGAGAGGTATTTAATAATGTTAGTATGGTTCTTTGCGGAAATCACGAGTTAATCCAATGTTAATAAGTTGATTAAGTGATTTCTCTTTAAATTTATTGAGTAGATTGATCTCAAGAGAGTTCATATATATTTTATAGTCAAATTTTGAAGCCATTTCCTCAAAGTTGGCAATTGCCTTTTCATCAGGAATTACTGTTTTAATAAAATTAAAATTATTTCTTGTCAGCGACCCAAAAACCGTTCCTGAGTCCTGATAAATGTTAAATTCTTTAGAGAGGTATTTCATTTTATGATAAGTGTAGGATTTTCTGTTAGGTTGCGTTTTATTAACTATTGAAGCTAATCCTCGGCCTATACAGCAGAAATCAATTACCATATTAATTTCACCCACAGGTGCTCGGACACTGATAAGCGTATCAAATTTTTCCGCTGTTTTTCTTGGTTCCGAGGTGTAGAGCCTTTGAGTAGGAAATCTGAATGAAAATTCTGCACTTCCTTGGAAGAACACAACTCCGTTACAAATTTCATTGTAAGATTCTCCGGGTGGAGATTGCCCCATATTAATTTTAAATTCATCCTCAAGATTACCCTCATCCCAATGATCCTGTGCTTCCTCAATAAACCATTGCCTGAAGAGGGTTTGAGCCATTTCTTCAAGTGTTTTGTTCTGGCGGTGGAGCAGATCAATTTTATCATCAAGACTGCTTAATATTTCTGCAATCTCTTTTTGCTCTTCAAGGGGTGGGAGTTTAAATTTCAACTCTTTGAGAGTACTTTTTGACAATTCACCAAACGTAGTCCCTTCACCCTGTGAAATCAAGTAATCAACATTATTTTTAAGTAAAT
>JABWCA010000227.1 GCA_013359345.1 Ignavibacteriaceae bacterium | reverse complement strand
TAACAGGGGCTTAACTGTTAAAATAACATGATTTAGCGAACCCGATTTAAAGATTTTTATTGATATTTAAACTTTTTTTGCGTAATTTTGTGTTCTTTTTTAGAAATGGAGGATTATCTTAATGAAGAGAACATTTCAGCCAAGCCAGCGCAAAAGAAAAAACAAACATGGCTTCCGTGAAAGGATGAAAACCAAGAACGGCAGAAAAGTTCTTGCAAGAAGACGCAAGAAAGGCAGAAGAAAACTTTCAGTCAGTGACGAATAGAAAATTTTCTCTCTCAAAAGAAGAGAAGCTTAAGAGCAGAAAATTATTAGAACAACTCTATAAGTCAGGTCAAAGAGTTTCTTCCGGCAACAAAAAAGTCAGGGCTTTATTCTTAAAGGGTGTGAAACAGGGAGACGGAGCACAGGTTAAAATTGCTGTGGCCGTCTCTAAAAAAACCGGCAATGCTGTTGTCAGAAACAGAATTAAAAGATTACTCAGAGAATCTTACCGGCTCAACAAGTTTGTTCTGATTGATGAAATAAAAGATTCAGATATATCATTAAGCATTGTTTTTACACCCTTAGCCCTCAGCTTAAACGACAAAACCGAACTCAGACTTAACGTGTTTGAACCCGAAGTGTGTGATATCTTAAAAAAGATTTTAAGCAAAATACTCAGAGACCAATTATAAAACCCCCTTTTTACCCGACCGTAATCATGCACCATATAAATTTTAAAATCAGGACCCCAAATGGATAGACAAGCGACGATTGGATTTATTTTAATCGCTCTGGTTTTTATAGTCTGGCTTTACATGAACTCGCCGGCACCGCCGCCGCCCCCTGTTAAAAGCCCCAAAGACACAACCCTCGTTAAAAAAGACTCAGTGGTTAAAAAAGATTCAGTCAGCACCAAAACCGTTGTTGACACTGCTTCTGTACCCGCTCCGGTTTCAGTACCTGAAAAGTTTTACAAAATTGAAACCGATAAAACCATACTTTATTTCTCAAACAAGGGAGCCAAACTCAGAAGAGTTTACCTTAAGGACTATAAAAGATGGGATACCGGAAAACTGAACCTCAAGGGTGATGAGAGCTATATTCAGCTCCTTTATTACAAAAACGGCGGCAATGAGCTTGAATTTGTAACCCTCGATGGTAAAAAGATTAACAGCAATGATCTGATATTTGAACCTCAGGGTTATGACGGAAAAGAGATTAAATTAGGCAAAACCGATTCGGTTTCACTCAGATTCACTGCCAGAGTGCCCGGCACCGGCGGAGAGATAAATTTTATTTATGCTCTGCACGGTTCAAAATATGATATCGGCTACACCTTTGAGCTTAAAAATCTGGGACAGATAATTGCCAATAACGAAGTTGATGTGGTATGGCAAAAAGGTGTGAGATCGGTAGAAGAAAACAGCGTTGATGAGGCCAACTACTCAAATTCAAGCATTTATTCAGGCGGTGAGCAGTCTATTTTTAATGCTTCAACCATCGGTAAAAATGAAGAAGAGAATTTTGGCGGCAGAATTGACTGGATGGCACTTCGCAATAAATACTTTACTGTGATTCTTGCTCCCCGCAATCCCGATCAGATTGAAGGCGCCCATCTTAAAGGCACCAGCGTGGGCCTGCCGGATAATGGTCACAGCGAGGTCTATTCGGGAAGGCTGACTTACGGATTCAGAGGCAGCAATGAGTACACTCAGAGCATGTTTATGTATGTGGGTCCCGTCAGCTACGGAGTTCTTGAAGCGTACAACATGAATCTGGAAAAAGTGGTTGATTTCGGAAGCTTCTTCGGCCTAAGGTTCATTGTACGTCCCATTGCTGAATATGTGCTTCTCCCCCTGTTTAACTTCCTGCACATGTTTATCCCGAACTACGGTCTGGTGATAATTATTTTCTCGATCATCATTAAACTCCTGATGCATCCGCTCACAAAGCAATCAATGATGAGCATGCAGAAGATGCAGGCATTACAGCCCAAAATTGCCGAAATAAAAGCCAAATACAAAGATGATGTGCAGCTCCAGCAGAAGGAAACCATGAAGCTGTATTCAACTTACGGAATTAATCCTGCGGGCGGATGTCTCCCGATGATTCTTCAGATGCCTATTTTCATTGCGATGTGGGGCACGCTCCAGTCGGTAATTGAACTCAGGCAGCAGCCTTTCATCTGGTGGATCACAGATCTTTCACAGCCTGATGTTATCGTTAATTTTGGTTTCTCGCTTCCGATAATCGGGCTGCATTTCCTTAGCGGACTTGCACTGCTTATGGGTATCACAACCTTTATTCAGCAGAAAATGACCGTTAAAGATCCTCAGCAGATGGCGTTTGTATATATAATGCCGCCAATGCTGACAATTCTGTTCATGACGTTCCCATCGGGACTTAACCTTTACTATTTCATGTTCAACCTTCTTTCAATAGGACAGCAGTACTATTACAATCAGAAATACAAAGGTGTTGAACTGAAGCCGGTTGATCCTTCAAAGAGAAAAAGATCCTTTATGGAAAAACTGAGCGAGGCGGCTGAACAGAAAGCAAAAACAATGCAGTCTCAGCAGAAGAAAAAGAAATAAACTGCCCTGAAAGCGGCGGGTCTCTTATGAGATCGTTTATATTACTCTTAATACTTATTGTTTTACCTTACAGCGAGTTCCTTCCTCAGGATACTCCGCAGAGAATATCTCTCGGATACCGGACGAAGGAACTCCCGTTTGGTCTCACCACTCAGATTCCTGATGTATACCCCAAGATAGGATTTGCCCTGAGCGGCGGAGGTGCCAGAGGCCTCGCCCAGATAGGAGTGCTGCGCGTTTTTGAACAGAACGGCATCATACCCGATATAATAACGGGCACATCAATAGGCAGCGTTGTTGGCGGACTCTACTCTTCCGGTTACTCCATTGAAGAGCTTGATTCAATTGCGCTTGAAACCGACTGGAACTCAATAATTTCGCCTGCGCCCAAAAGCAACCGTAACACCCTTTTCATTGACCAGAAAATAACCGAAGACAGAGCAGTTCTTACTCTCAGGCTTGACGGACTCACTCCTGTGATCCCGAATTCGGTTAACAGCGGGCAGAAGCTCCTCAATTTTCTTAATATCCTCGCAGTGCAGTCGCCGGTTGGCCTTCTTGATGATTTTTCAAGGCTGCAAACAGACTTCACGGCGGTATGCACCAATCTTGAAAACGGAACGCCGTACCTGTTCAGATCGGGACTTCTCGGCAAAGCGCTGAGGGCAAGCTCCTCGGTCACTTTTTTACTCTCACCTGTTGAACACAATGACACGACTCTGGTTGACGGCGGTCTGGTTGCAAACATTCCTGTTGAAATTACGAAGGAGCGCGGTGCAGATCTGGTGATTGCGGTCAATTCAACAAGTCCCCTGCACGAAAAAGAGAATCTTAAGTTCCCGTGGATACTTGCTGATCAGATACTTTCAATCCCTATGGGGCTGCTGAACGAGCAGCAGCTTGCCCTTGCAGATTATGTGATCACGCCGGAGATCGGGAATAAAAATTCAAATGATTTCACTGATATTTCAGAACTTCTTTTCAGAGGGCTTGAAGCGGCCGTTCATGTCATAGATACAGTAAAGCTTGATATACAGAGAACTGTGTTCAGGAGGCTTTATGAAGGCTCAGTACCTGTTGATAAACCTCTTGCCTCACCGGTATCTGTTGAGTTTCAGGCACTTGATTCACTCGTTTCCGAATATAATCTTTATAACAGAAAACTGACAACAGGTGATCTGAAGAAGCTCCTCTATGATATCAGTAAATCGGGAAGTTATACTGATCTTGGCGCAGAGCTGCGCGATTCATCAGGTTATACCATCATAACACTCACAGGACGGGAAATTCCCTATGTGAACGGGATTATGCTTGATGATACGGGAGTTGCCGGTGAAAAGGTTGTGGAAATCTTTGGTCCGCTTGAAAGAAAACATTTCAACCCCCGTACACTCATCACGAAACTGAAAACACTCATAAGGTTTTACAGAAGCGAAGGATATTCTCTTGCAAGAATAAAAGGGATCAGCTTTGATGAAGAAACAGGTTTGTTATCAATCTCGGTAAACACAGGAATCATAAACGGCATCAGGATCAAAAACACATCAAGCGTTGAGCCTCTAGCAGTCTTCAGGGAACTGAACTTTAAAGAGGGGGATATCTTCAATGTGACAGATATTTCACGAAGCCTTCAGAACCTGGAATCAACAAACCTTTTTGATGAAATACTGGTTGATGTTGAAATCACAAATGATTTGAATTACGTTGTTCTCAATCTGCAGGATAAAATCACCTCGCTCGTGAGGATCGGGTTCAAGATCAATAATGAAAACACTCCCCAGGTGAGCGTTGATATCAGGGATGAAAATCTGTTCTCAACCACAACCGAACTGGGCAGCATATTCTTCCTGAGCCCCAGAAAAAACCAGATAACCCTTGAACATAAGGCCAACAGGATCTTTGATTCATACTTCACCTATAAGCTTAATGCATTCTGGGGCGAAAAAGATTATTATACGTATGCTGAGAACAATTCTAAAGATGCATCGGAGTATAAAGTCACAAGAACAGGTGAATACAGGGAATCTGTTTACGGAGTTTCTCTTGCGCTGGGCACCCAGGTGGGGAGATTTGGCAATCTGGTGGGCAAGGCAAAGCTTGAAAAGAATAAAATCACAGATCTTGAGAACAGTTCGGCTCTCACACTTGATGCCAATATCTTCACATTCAGCGTATCAACAACAATTGACACCAAAGACAGATACCCTTATACAAACAAAGGGATAAGATTTTTTGCCAATTATGAAACCGCGCAGAGTCTTCTCGGCGGTGAAACAGGATTTACGAACTTCTATTCTGAGTATGAGGGTTACCTCTCATTCACCCCCGAAAACACCGCCATATTCACTGCCAGGCTCGGCTTTGCCGATAAAACGCTTCCTCTCTCACAGATGTATTCACTGGGCGGGCAGTATTCATTCTTCGGAATGAGGGATGATGAGCTCAGAGGAAGGCAGATTCTGAAACTCGGACTTGAATACAGGTATAAACTCCCCTTCAGAATTTTCTTTGACACTTATGTTTCTGCCAGATATGATGTGGGATCAATCTGGGAACAGGAAGAGAAGATTAAAATAAAAGATCTGAGGCACGGTATAGGAATCACAGTCTCATTTGATACGCCGCTGGGTCCTGCCGATATCTCATACGGAAGAAGCTTCTTCTTTAACAGGGATATCTCTCAGAAACCGGTGAAATGGGGTCCGGGAGCAATATACTTTTCGCTTGGTTTCTATTATTGATGATTTCAGGGCAGCTTGCTCTCTCCCGAAAGAAACATCAGCCTGAAATGTGACGGATTTTGCTTAATTTGCGGAATCACACCAGAAAGAATCGGTATAAATGAAAACAAAATATGAAATAGCAAAAAACTGGCTGCCACGATACACCGGAACCCCCATTGATGATTTCGGTGATTATCTTCTCCTCACAAACTTCCATTACTATGTTGAAGAGTTTGCTAACAAGTTTAATACCGAAGTTAAAGGTGTGGGGCGCCCCATGCAGACCGCCACTAACAGCAGCGGACTCACTATTGTCAATTTCGGGATAGGCTCGGCAAATGCCGCCACAATCATGGATATTCTTGTTGCCAGGCAGCCAAAGGGGGTGCTTTTCCTCGGCAAATGCGGCGGATTAAAAAGATCCACAGAACTCGGCCATTTTATTCTCCCCACTGCCGCCATACGGGGTGAGGGAACATCAAATGATTACATTGCCCCCGAAGTGCCTGCGCTCCCCTCATTCAAGCTGCACAAGTTTGTATCAACCAGCCTCGTGAACCGTAATCTGGAATACAGAACGGGAGTGATTTACACAACCAACAGAAGGCTATGGGAGTGGGATGATAACTTTAAGAGTTATCTCCAGAAGATCGGGGCAATAGGAATTGATATGGAAACGGCCACACTTTTTATTGTCGGGTATGTCAATCAGATACCGAGAGGCGCGCTGCTGCTGGTTTCTGATATACCAATGTTCCCGGAGGGAGTTAAAACCGAGGAATCAGATAAAAAGGTGAATGAGCAGTTTGTTAATCTTCATCTTGAGCTCGGCATTGAGGCGATGACTGATATAGGGCATAAAGGTGAGGAAATAAAGCATTTCACTTACTGAGATA
>JABWCA010000226.1 GCA_013359345.1 Ignavibacteriaceae bacterium | reverse complement strand
TAATAGGGGGCATCTGTTTTGAGAATTTGTCATTTCGCTGTAAGTTATTGAATTAGTTAGAGTTACAAGGAATAAGCAATATTGAGAATTTTGCATTTTTCTGCATTTTGCTTCACTTTTCTGCACTGAATGTTAAACACCGTTTAAACCCTGTTTAATAAAGGAGTTACGGGCATTTTAACAGCCATTTAAAACACCCGCAAAAATAAAAAGCGTCACAAAAAGCGTGACAAAAAGCGTGACAAAACGGCTTTTTTGTCACGCTTCGCAAAAAAGCGTGACAAAAGCGTCACAAGTTATTTCCTTGATGTTGGTCTTTGCAATATAATGTAGTCTTTATAAGCCAAAGTATCAGCCATATATCCCAAAGCTCCACATGATAATACTTTGTAATTTATCTCAGTGTTTGTAGCTCCAAGAACCTTAATCCTGGTCAGATTATAGCCTATTGTATCAGACTGTGTAAGATCATATTCAAGTATCCTGCTATAATCAGGCCTTATATATGTTCTTGACTCTATGTTAGCATATTCAACATACCCTATTTTAACGGTATTGCCGCTTTTCCCTAAATATATCAGGTCTGTGATAAAACGCGGATCAAGAAAAGATAAATCACGGTTGGTCTTACCCACAACAGCTCTAAAAATTGGCTCTCCCACATAAACAGTCTGTGCCTCATTAAGTGTAAAGTTATATTCAAGATAGTTTGCTGTCCAGCATCCTGAAAAAAGCAGCAAGGCTGCAAAGACAATTAAATGTTTCGGTTTCATTGGCTCTCCTTATTTAACTTCAGGTTGTAGTTTATAGTCTACGTTTTTTATGATTAACACCACTTTACGCACCGTTTCAAGCTGATCAGCGGTGAAGCTGATTGGCGGGTAAAGCGGATTATTGCTGTAAAAATGAATTGTTTTGCCTTCCCTGCCTCCGTAATACTTAATACTCTGTTCACCGGCTTTTGTGCGTATTGCAACAATATGGCCCGGTGCTATTTTGCGGTCTGTGCTGACAAGCACATGGTCACCTTCATTTATCAGCCCGGTCATGCTGTCACCTATAATTTTAAGAACAACGCCCTCCCCGTTGTAAGGCAGGTTCATATACTCCGGCGGGTTGTCATCAAAAGGTGTCACTGCGCCGGCCCCTATTACAGATACAACAGGAAACCTGCCCGGTTTAACGTTATAACCGGGTGAATCTTCCCGCACATAAATATCATGCATCGGCTTTTTATCTTCACCGGTCAGAAGCCAGTGTATATCACAGCCCAGATTAGCTAATTTTATTAAAAGATCTCCGCCGGGAATACTCCTTCCATTCAGGTATGAACTTGATAAAGCTCCTAAGCTCATTTCTAATGCTTTGGCTAAATCAGTTGTTCTTTTGAACTTAGAATCAGCCCAAAGCCTCAGCCTCATGGAAATTTCTTCTTTATTTGTCATAATTTTCTTGTAATTACTTAATATCCTTGACTTATTTATGTAATTACATTAATTTTGTATGTACTAAAAAACGAACGTTAAATTTTAAAGGATTCCATTAATGTACAACGACCACGTTAAAATTGACTGGGCATTGTTCAATTTATCTGAGCTTGCAAGGCGCCTTAAAATAAGCCAGAAGTATATGCACATGATAGCAAGAGGCGAAAGAAGAGGCCCTGCAGCCCGCAGAATAATCAGAAAAGTGCAGGCTATTATAGAAAAGCCGGTTCTTAACTGATTTTAAGCCTGCTTCAATGTAGGTATAATGGAAACTTTTGTCAATTAAAAATATACGAAAAAATTTTAAGACCGCCTATGGCAACTATTAAAGAACTTCTATACAAAACTGCCCACCGCAACAAAAAGCCGGTTAAGCAGATTGCCGATGAAACAGGCATTTCAGATAATTACCTGTACAGGGCAACAACACCGGGTGAATCCGGCGTGAAGTTCCCGATTGAATACCTGATCCCCCTGATGAAATCAACCAATGACTACAGCATATTAAGCCATCTGTGCAACCTCTGCGGTTTTATAATGGTTAAGCAGCCCCGGTTCAAAGCAGCTAAGGGTGAAACAACAGAGATAATGAGCAGTTACCAGGGCGCAACAGTTGAAGCGCTTACAGCCATGAAAAAGTTCTTTGAGATGCCCACCCGCACAAATAAGGATGAGCTTGATAAGGCGCTGATTAAAGTGATGGAAGAGACCGCTGCAAGCCAGAAGTATTCTGACAAGTATTATGACGGCCAGCCGGAGTTATTCTGACTATGAAAGATAATCTGCATAAAACCGAATGGAGCTTTAAAGAGTTTGCTGTTATGAACGGATACAAGCCTGCTTCAGTCAGGAAACTGATTGAGAGAGGCAAACTGCCGGCTGAGTATGAGGTTGTTGAATACAGCTCACAGAAGAAGGCCATAAGGCTTAAACCTGCCTTTGCATCAAGAGTAAAGCAGGAGGCAGAACCCGCACCAGAAGCACAGTATACAGATGAGGAAAAGCAGATAGGTTACACCCGCCTGCGTATACTCCAGCTCTGGCAGCAGTTCAGGGCAGATGCAGATAAGGCAAAAGATGCAGATTTTACATTTTGTTACAATTACAATGAACTGACCTCATGGCCCGAGCTTAAATTATATGTGGATTCCATAGCCATAAAAACACTATACAGATGGAACGACGCTTATAAGCTCTCGGGCCTTGCAGGTATCATGCCGGCATGGAACCTGAGCAGGAGCACAACAATAACCGATGTTGAGAAAGAGCTTCTTCTTAAATACTACCTTAAGCCAAATAAACCCCGCATTGAGGAGTGTATCCGCTTTGCAAGTGCAGAGATGGAAACCCTCGGGATTGAGCCTAAATCAGGCCGTACTTACCGCCGGTTTATTGAGCGTTACACTGAGATTAATTACCCCAAAGTGCTTTTAAGCCGTGAAGGGTACAAAAGCTTTAACGATAAAACCATACCCGACGTGCAGCGTGACCTGAGCCTTATTGAAGCCGGTGACTGCGTTGTAATGGACGGTCACGTTCTTGATTTTGAAATACTGAACCCCGTTACCGGAAGGCAGCAGCGCATGATGATGGTTATGGCGTCTGATATGCGCTCAGGCATGCCTCTGGGCTGGGAAATTATGCCTACGGAGAATACCTGGGCTGTGGCAAATGCCCTCAGGCGCGCAATTATGACGCTCGGGTTTAAGCCCCGTGTGGTCTATCTTGATAACGGCCGTGCCTTCAGGAGTAATGCGTTCTCAGGCGGAAAAAAGACGCATAATAAATCAGGTGAAATATACCTAAGTGCCGATGAAACAAGGGTTACCGGTGCAATTGAAAGGCTTGGAATAAAGGTAAGTTTTGCACAGCCCTACCACGGTCAGAGCAAACCCATTGAAAAGGATTTCAGGATATTTGCCGAGCTTGAACGCACCATGCTGACCTATGTTGGCAATACAATTGCTAATAAGCCTGCCCGGATGCACAGAAATGAGAAGATGCACAAACAGGCCTATAACGCACAGATTGAAGCCGGCGGGGTCATCACGCTTGAATTTGCCCATGAAAGAATATCCGCATTTTTTGCCGATATGATTAACCGTGAGATCAAGACCGGACAGTTTGCAGGAGTAACCAGGTACCAGAATTTTGCCGATAGCCTGCGCCGTGTGTTTGCACAGCCTGATTATCCTCAGCGTGTTGTAAGCCTGCATGAGCTGAATGACTTAATGATGGCTGAGGAGATCAGGACTCTCCACAAAAACGGAATCAACTTTCTCAATAACACCTATTGGAACAATGAGTTTTTTAACCTGAAGAAAGGCCTCCGGCTTAAAATCAGGTATGATATTTTTGACCGTGAGCGGGTGCTTATATATGACCTGAAAGGTGCGTTTATGTTTGAAGCGCAGGCCCGTGAGCGTGTGCACCCCATGGCCCGCCTTCTTGGTACAGATGAGCAGCTTAAGCAGCTTCAGGATGCAATTGCAGAGCGTAAGGAGCTTGTTAAACCCGTTGTAAAAGCCGTTAAAACGATGCTTAACAAGGGTGCTGATCTTGATGAGACAAAGCGCGTAATGGCTGCAAAATCCTCCGGGAAACTTGCCGAAGCACCTGAGCCGCAAAAGCCGGCTATTGATCCTTACGAGGTTCTTGAAAGAATGAGATTAACCCCTGAAGAAGAGATTCAGCTAAGGGAAAGGAGCCGTAAATATGCAGTTTAGGGCTGTTTTCAGGTTCAGATGCAGGCGTAAAAATGCGGTTAATGAGTTTAAGCCTCTGTATGAAGGCTTTGATCTGGTGATTATGACACCGGATTATGAAACAGTAATTGAAATATACAAGCGTCACCTTCTCGAAAATGAGAATCTGGAGACGGTTTCAGTAACACAAGTAACCATAAAGGAGCCCAATAATGACTGAAGTAACAACCGATGTACGGGAGTTTAAAGCTCTCGTTGAATCCGGCAATCTCAGTTTAAACCGGGCTGCCCGCTCGATGGGAATCAGCACAGCAGCCCTAAGCACATTCCTGAACGGTAAATATACCGGCAATACTGACACTATTGCCAAAAAAATTCAGGACTATATGCAAATATCGAAAGAAAGAGCCTCCATTGCAACAAATGAGGATCTTTTTACAGAAACAACCAACAGCCGGCTTGCATATAATCTTTGCCGCCGCATACATCAGAACAAGCGCATAGGAGTTCTGATAGGCCGTGCAGGCCTCGGAAAAACAACAGCCCTGATGCGTTATGCAGATGAGTTCAGTGACGTGATATATATTGAGGTTGATAGCAGTTTCAGCCCCCGTGAACTCGTTAAAGCACTTAATTCAAGGCTGAATAACAACGTGATCGGCACCATCAATGACATCAAAAACCAGCTTATAGCGAAGCTGAAAGACACGGGCAGGCTGCTGATCATTGACCAGGCGGAGTATTTATCGGAAAAAGCGCTTGATATTCTCCGCACCATACATGACCGCACCCGCTGCCCTATTGTACTCGCAGGCCTCCCGCAGTTATTCCAGAACCTGAAGGGAGTTGGCGGAGTCAACGAGCAGATATTTACCCGCATAAGCATGCTTGTTGAGCTTAAAAAACTGAGTGATGATGACATCCGCAATATGGTTCACCTGCACATACCGGGTATAAACGGTGAGTACAAATACTTTGCAAAGCGGTGTGCCGGTAATGCAAGGGCGCTTAACCTGCTGATTGAAAATGTAAGAATCATGGGCGGTGAGATTACCGAGGAGACGGTAAACGGCGCTGCCTCAATAATGGTAATTTAAGGAGCCCGTAATGAATGAAATAATTGAAACCGATTATCAGGATAATTACGAATGGGATACTAAGCGGGCCAACGGACTGCATAATATAGCCGTTAAAGGCCTTGCCGCATCAGCTGCAGCGCTTGCCACAATTCAGGATGAAGGGCTTTACCAGAATCTTGGTTTTGAGACTATGGAGGAGTATTCTGAAAACATGCTGCCCCATTCTTACCGGACTACGCAGAGATTAATTGCAGTAGGCCGTAACCTTCTCTCTGTATCCCCTAACTTATTACTAAATAAAGGGTTTTTGCAGATTACTTCAGGTACGCAATTAAATGAGACGACAATTGTGTCGTCTGAGATTCCTGAAGATAAAATAGACCTTATAGGTGTAAGAAAGCTTATGGTATTAACCCGTCTGCCTGAAACTGATTTTGCGGATCTGATGAACGGGCGCAGAATCATGACCGGGAGCGGTGAGCTTCTCGATATTGAAAAAGCAATAGGCCTTACAGAGCGTGAGCTTAAGGAGATGTTTGAAGCAGCCCCTGAGAATACCGACCCCGAAGCGGTGCGCCAGCAGGCAGATAAGACCCTCAATAATTATGCAATGGTTCTTGAAAAACCTTTGGCACTGCTTAAGCTGGAGATTGACCGTATTTATAAGAAGCAGCCGGCACTTCAGAACCGGCTGTATAATCTTAAGCTTAAGATCAGCAATCTTGAGACCGAAGTCAAGGAGATAGTGAGTAACCTGAAAGGAGGCGCCAATGCCTAAAAGCCTGCATAAACTTGAAAAGCATAAAGCCGGCAAGGCAATCAGAATTGTTGTTCAGTTCTGCCATGATGCTTACCCTGATGCGGTTTCCGACTATGAAGCCGTCCTTAATTATGAGGATTCCCTCTGCCGTGAACTTACGCTTTTCCGTTCAGCCGGCATCAGCATTGACCCTGAC
>JABWCA010000225.1 GCA_013359345.1 Ignavibacteriaceae bacterium | reverse complement strand
CAGGATTCAGAATAATGACAAGCCCCCCGTGGAAATTTTCAAGTATCAGCCGGAGTCTTGATTCAAGAAGTGCCTTTTCGCTTTCGGCCTCCTTGATTCTCGTTATATCTCTTACAAGCGAAAGAATATTTCCGTTGGCCATTAATACACATCTCAGCTCAAAGAAAAACTTTTTACCGGAAATATCGAGTGAATACTCAAAAAACTTTTCCGTTCCCGTTCTTGTGAGGTCCTGTATAAGGGAATCAAGCTGTGAAAGCAGCGGTTCCTGTATGACTTCCCTGTAATTTTTTCCGACAAAATCTTCAGGGGCTGCAATCAGAGGAAATTCATCAGGGGAAAAATAATCTGTGTAATTCCCGTTTTTATCCATAATAAGCAGCAGATCAGGAATAACATTTCTGAGCGATGCAAATCTCGAATCACTTTCTGCTGATGCAGCAGAGAGTATCTTTTCGGTTGTGAGCGGAGTTATGGCCGCAATCAGAAAATCCTCTTTACCCCGGCGTAATTTTCTCAGCTCCAGCTCAGCATTGAACACCCTGCCTTCATTCTCAGGAAACAGGCAGTTTTTGAGCACAAGCAGCGTTTTGTCATCCTCAGCGAGAAATCTTTTTACCTTATGAGCTGATTCTTCATCAATCAGATCAATTAAAAGTGCTGTTTTAACTTTATTCCTGAAATATTCGGAAATTCCTGCTGAGGAAGAATTATATTTTGTGATTTTAAGCTCAGGAAGGCTTACAAGAAGCAAGGGAAGCTGGCTTTCATTAAAAAGAACAGTCATAAAATCATCATGAACGCCGCTCTCTGATTCAGATGCCTTTCCCTCTGTTTTCACTCCCGTCTCACCGCCCTTTCTCAGTTCATTCAGCAGAAAAAGTGCTGTAAAGTTTAATACTGAACGGATATTTCTCAGTTCTTCTCCCGATTTTTTAATATCCTCCTGTTCAGTTATTAATATTAACCCTGCCAGATCGTGCCCCCTGATCACCGGAAAGAGTGTTATTTCTTCCTGATTTATCAGCACCCCGGAATTTAATGTCCCCGGTAATTCCTTGGGTGTGATTGCACAGCTTTCACCGGATAAAAGTTTAACCGCAACGGCTTCAGGGAGTAATGAAACATCAACCGGGATGCCGTTCATTTCAGAACCTGCGTTGCTGAATCCTGAACCGCACCAAGAAAAGCATGAGTCGGTGCCGCTGTGTCTGATATTTATACTTATTGATGAAAGATCAGTGAATTTCCCGATTTCTGAGAGTGCTTTCATCACAGTTTTATGCGGGTCACTGCCTGTTAAAAGCAAAGTTGAAATCTGCTCAAAAAGCTGAAGGAAGTTCTTGTTGTTTATTTCTGTTACCATTTTTCCAAAAATCTGCGATAACACAGAAGATGCAGCTTATTGCCTGTTTATCAACAGACATAATTATTAAAAAATCAGATCAACTGCAAATAACAGTGAAGAACCGTGCCCGAAAAGCTCCGGTCACTGATTAACTTTTGATGAATCTGTTGGTTTGCAGAATTATTGAATGCAGCAGTTTAAAGATGGGAATTTTTAATGGTGTAAACAATATCAGGAGAGATCGTTAATCCGGAATTGCAATCGTTCGTCTCAATTTTGTTTGCTTGTTCGATTTTTTGTCTGATATTTGGACGGTCTGAATATTTTTACAGACATTTCTGAACTTCTCTGACCTGATGGTTACTAGTAGCTCAGTGCTGTCAAGACTCTGTAAAAAATCCTCTGTCAGTAAAATATTCAGGTCATAGCTGTCTTCATTCTGGACCGGAAGCAATTCCGGTCTTTTTATTTTAAATTGTTCCTGAAAATGGAATCAAGCAGATCTATAAGATCCTGTCTTTTAAAAGGTTTTGAGATATAGTGTGTTAATCCGCCGGCAAGAAACTCTTCCCTTTCTTCCCGCATCGCAAAAGCAGTCACAGCTATGAAAGGGGTGTTTTCGTAGCCGGGCATCTCTTTGATCAGCTGAGTAAGCTTCACACCCGACATCCCTCTTCCCAGATGAATATCCATAAGAAATCCGTCGAATTTCTGCTCATTAACAAGGGCCAGTGCTTCATCTGCACTCGATGCAACTGTCACATCATAGAGATCGCGTAAATTGCGTGCTATAAGATTTGACGTGACTGTGTCATTTTCAACAAGCAGAATTCTTTTTAACTCCGCATCCATTTTAACCACCTCAGATTTTTATCCGGATCATCACCGGGTTGAGTTTTTTATATTATATCTTTGAAAAGCTGATTAATTCAGAAGAACTTCAGTTTATTAAGAGCTTTATATAACCAGACTGATCAGGAATTCTTCTGAACAGCAATCTGTTTATAAAACGATTATTGATTTAAGAACATCAGGCGTAATCAGGCTCTCTGATTCACCGTTTTATTATTAATCCGTAGGGTATGATTCATAAATCAGACTAAGGATTCCTTTTTTCGGCCCGTTTTGTAATCAGATAAATAAATCATTTCAGAATAACAACATAATATCAATAACTGATTAAATCAAAAGGCTGCGCAGCCTCATTAAAAATTTTTCTCCCGGCTTTTTGTTCCGCATTGAGCCGGAATGCCTGATCAACCCATCTCTGATGCATGAAATCAGGTTTCTCCGTGCCTGTTGTTTCCTGTATATTCTCCCCGGCACAGCCCGATACTATCAGTTTCTTTTCCCAAAGGATGTGGTTCTGTCCTTTTCCACAACACTGAGCCTGTTCTGCAATAATGATAAAATCACGCCGTTATTTTCCGGGATAATCACAGACCACTGCGTTATAAATCATCGCACAGAAAATTTTTTATCGCTCGTCTCAAATTATAATTACCGGTTGGATTTTGTTTTGTTATTTATCAAATACACCCAATTTTTGTATTGAAAATGTTTATAAATTGACAGATAACACATAATGATCATCTCGGGTCAGTTTTATTTCAACTTCAGTAAGGCGGATAAATCACGCGGATTAACAATTTTTGATAATCTCCGGTTAATCAGTGAGCCCGCAAATGTTGTAATCCTCTCCGGCCGGATTCATACACCGTATTTGCTCCATAACGGTTAACCGGCCGGGGTTCTTTAAAGTGAAGGGTAAACCAGGAAAGTTGTAATCTGATATAAATATTATAAGGAAGCATGCAATGGCTGTAATTTTTAACGACCGCCGTGAAGAAATTATTAAATCCTGTCTTGACGGTTTCAGATATTACACTTTAGTGAAAAAAGAGAAAGGATTTACCGTAAGTATAGGTTACCGCTTTTACAGGGTTGGTATCAAGATAAAGGAATTATTTTTTCGCGACCTGGCTAACGCTGTCGATTTTTTTGACGTCAGGACAAATACACATAATCCGTTGACCGGAAGAGAAAATAATGAGTTCAGGATCACGGGTAAAATTGCAGGGCCTGAACAAACTTCATAACACCTTATCCTCAGTAAGGAGCCCGGAATCCGTTTTCTTTCTCTCTACCTCAGGCAATATGAATTGATCACCCTGTTTTCACCTGATTTAATTTCCACTCCGTAAAAGCTCTGGCTGACCATCAGGTCACCATCTTCATTGTAATAACGGATTTCAAGGTCATAAACGCCGGGTTCAAAAAGTAAGGATGAATAATACAGTTTACCCGGCAGCAGTTCCCCTCCTCTCACATCCGCAGATTCAGACTGATCAGCAATCAGATTAAGCAGAAATGATAAAATCCTCCCCGGGAAAAAACCCCCGGCTTCAGAAATCTTATCCGAAACGAACCCCGTTCCCACTGCCTTTATAAAAGCCCGGAGAGCAGTTTTCATGTAAACATAAGCTTTTTCAGACTCAAATCCGTTTATTGCCGCATCGGTAAAATCGAAGGTGTTCTCCAGAGTACCTGCTTTTTCACCGTCTGCGTAAATATCTGCTCTTCTTACCCTGCTTTTTTTCTCTTCAAGCGCCGGGAACACAAATTTAATATTATACCCTGATGTGAAGAAAGGTGAGGGTAAAATAATCGTCCTTCTGACTGAAGGTCCCGAAATTATTATATACCCGTCATAAGAAGTGATTCTTGCTCCGGTTTCCTTTTTCTCAGGAATCATTCCTGCCCATGCAAAAAATGCCAGCGAAGCCGGTTCAGCCGGGATTACCATTGCAGAGTCATTCTTTTCAATATCTGTTTTAACCGGTTTTTCCCTGAATTTATTTGCTGCCCCCTCCCTGGCAAATGATTTAATGAAATCAAGAAGTATCAATTCTCTGCTGCCTGTGCTGTCAGATTCTGATGCAGTCTGAGCAGGCCGCTCTTCAATCTGAAGCGAATCTTCAACCGCGCTGACAAGGTCGCCATACCATTTTTTATAGTTTTCTGCTATACGGTAATGTGCATCCAGTGCGGAAAGGGTTTCATCATATTTCCCGCCGCTCAGAAGTGACACAATCCTGAGCTTATCTGCCTGAATGTTTTCATAAACGGGCGAGTGATAAAAGTTATAGTTATCATTGAGGAAGAATGCAGCCGGAGAGGAATCCAGACCGGATTTTATTACGGTCTCGGATATTTCTCGGCTCTGTTTAAAAAATTTTGCGCTTTCGGCAAATCTTCCCGCATAAAACGCCGCGGAGGCCAAATCAAGATATTTAAGGGCTGAATCCTGAACATTATAGAGAGATTGTGTTCTCTCTGAATTTAATCTTTTATATACCTGCTCAAATTCGCCATCCTGCAGGAGAGTCTTTATCTCATTATGCTCCCTCTCAAGCGGGGTAAGCCCTCCGCAGCCGGTGAACATAACGGAAATTAATACAAGCAGAAGCACACCCGTGCTTAATCTGTTTCTCATAGTGCCTTATTCAATCGATTTTATACCAATCTCATAACCTTAAGACGTGCCGGAAACATGAAATTCACAAAAAGATTTTACAATTCTGACTTTAACATGACTCAGAACTCCAGATAAATAAACGGAACCTGCTGTCTGCCCACAACCTGATATATAATGATAATAAGAACGGCAAAAGCTGCTGCCTTAACCACCCAGTTCAGCCTGCCTGATACCTCAATAACTTTTTCACCGAACGATTCAGGAATGAACTGAAGAAGAAATCCTGCTATCATCATAATAAACGGAGCAGAATAAACTGCATACCATTTTCCGAATAAGCCGAAATTAACTGAGAGGGCGCCGTTAATGATATCAAGTGCAGTGTACAGATCGGGCGATTTGAAAAATATAAAGCTTACTGCAACAATATGAAATGTTATAAAAATCTGAATGAAACTGAAAAGCCATCCGGGTAACTTTGCAGAAAGTTTTTCTCTGCTTTTTCTCGTGAAAACATCAAAGCATATTGCAGTGCCGTGTATAAGACCCCAGATTATAAAAGTAATTGAAGCGCCGTGCCAAAATCCTGAAAGGAGAAAAGTTATCATAACTGCAAGGAGTATGCCTGTTGTGCCAAGATTCCGGAACTTCAGTGTAAGCGGATCAAAAAGATAATTTTTTAGCCAGACATAAAGGGTTATGTGCCATCTTCTCCAGAAATCGGTTGCGGAATTGGCAGTGTACGGATAGTTGAAGTTTTCGTGATAATGGAATCCGAACATTTTTCCGAGACCGATTGCCATATCGGAATAGCCGGAGAAGTCGAAATAGATCTGCGTCGAAAACATGATTACGCCGAACCAAGCTTCTCCTGTGGTGAGCGCGCCAATGTCGCCGTCCATATACTTCGCTACAAATTCCGCAGCAACGTTGGCAATGCACACTTTCTTGAACAAGCCGATGCAGAAACGATGAATGCCGGATGAAATGTCTTTGATATTGAATTTACGATTATCAATCTCATGCATGATGTGCTGATAACGCACAATCGGTCCTGCAACAAGTTGGTGATACAGACTCACGAACATATAAAACTTCATGATGTTCTTCTGTGCAACAACTTCTCCTTTGTACACATCAATTACATAGCTCAGACTTTGGAATGTGTAGAATGAGATACCAATCGGCAAAGTGAACGATGGTATTTCCAGATTCGTGCCGAACAGCGCATTGATGTTTTCGTAAATGAATCCGCTGTATTTGAATGCCACCAGCAACCCGATGTTGAATATGACGGAAACGACAATTCCCGTTTTGGCCTTCTTCGTTCCTCTGTGTTTGGCAACGTACAAGGCATTCAGCCAATCGACCGTACTCGAGAAAAGCAACAAGAGGATCCAAACCGGTTC
>JABWCA010000224.1 GCA_013359345.1 Ignavibacteriaceae bacterium | reverse complement strand
TTACTGTTGTTTTATTATCGTGAATCAGGATTATAAGCCTGATCAGGTGCTTCAGCCGGCATTGCTGGAGATATCTGATCCCCCCCTCACTCCATCGGTTTCAGGATTTTCCTGATTTTGTCTTTGAGTGACTCATCCTTTGAGTTGACAAGAAGGGCGGTAAGGTAGCTTACATCCATTTTATCCGGGCGGAGCGACATTATATCAACCATTGCATGGTCGTAGTCACCCGTTTTACCGAGTGCTTTAAAGGCGTCTGCGGCACGTTCAAGATGATCAAGAGCCTCGGTGAAGCGCTTCAGATTGACCAGGGTTTTCCCCTTCATGTAAAGATCGTCGGCTATTCCGGGGAGGTTTTCATAATTTTTATCAAGCTCAAGGGCAGTTGTAAAATATGTGTGAGAGTTCTGATACTCTTTCATATTATAGTAAGTAAGAGCGAGTGTGTAATAAGCAAAGCTAAGAGCCAGTGGATTTCCAAAACTTCCGTCAATATGCTTCTCCGTTGCAATGACAATCAGATCTTTATAATCCGCAAGCACACCGCCTGATATCTTCAAGCCGAGTGCATTGCCGGCATTAATATAATATGACATAATATCAAGGTTATCTTCACTGAACTGCTGAAGCTTTATCTTTGCAAGTTCGGGCTCACATAAAGATATGACATTCTGATACTCTCCCTCTGAAAATGCCGCCTCTGTTTTTGCGCGGAGAAGTTTGGGTCCGTCAGTAAGTCCGAGAGACTGAAGTCTGGCAAGAACCGCCTCTGTTTTATCTTTTTCACCTGTTTTGCTGTAAACTCTTATAAGATACAGCAGCGCATCAATTTTGCCGTCGGAATCATCTATCAGCGAGAACTGCTCAAAAGCTCTTTCAAATGCTGACTTAGCATCGCCGTATTCACCCATGTTCATGAAGCTGATGCCTGAATTTATGAAATCGTATCCGGCAATGGTATATGATGATTCCCTGGGTGCTTTGTTTGCTGAAAAGCAGCCGGCAAAAAGCAGAGGCAGTGTAATGAGCAGAAAGAGGAATTTTCTATTTGACATTCTTTATTCTGCTCCTTCCGCCGGCGGGATTGGCCTTTGAATTGTCTGCTCCGCCCACACCCGATACGAGGGGATTGTTGTTCAGGTTCTCGAGAGTCTGGGTCATTTCTCCCAGCACAGTTTTAATCTTTTCAAGTATGATTGAAATGTTGCCCGTCTGCGTTGTTGAATAAGCGGCAAGCTTCTGAATTTCTGGTAGAATCTCATTTGTCATCATTATTGTATTTTTAAGCGGAACAAAAAGATTCTGGCCTGAGGGATCAACCATTTTTATCATGAGGCTATCAGGCGACTGATAATTGTAAAGCACCTTATCAAGCGCTGCAAGCGATTCTTTTGCCTTTTTGCTGGTTTCCGTTATCTGCAGTGTAAGTTCCGGCATCTGATCAATGGTTGTGAACACTCCTCCGCCATGTTTACGGAGGTTTACGCTTATGAACTGGAGCGTGGTATCAAGGTTATTAATAATGGAGGAAACTTTTTTTGTGACATCCAGAAAACTGCCGATAACCTCGCGGATTGTGGCAACATTCTCTGTGCCTTCCGAAGTGGTGGGCCTCAGCTCCTCAAGCACTTCCTGGAACTTGAAGAGAAATGTAACCAGAAAATCGCCTTCATAATTGATCTTAAAGAGCTTCTGAATCTCCCTCCCCTCAGGAACGTCATGCGCAGGCACAAGATTGCCTTCTATAAGTTGCCGTGATTCGTTTGATCCCACAAAGAGGTTTATGTTAACAACCGATGTTATAAAATTCGGATTTTTATAGAGCACTGAATTTTGTCTGATCCGGTTTTTAAACTCCTCATAAACATAAAACTCCGCATAGATGTAATTATCATCAGAAAGCTGGTAATTAGTGACATACCCTATCTTGAAACCCTTGTAGAATACGGGGTTGCTTGACTTTAAACCCGTGGCATCAAGAAACTTTGCGCGGTAGACCAGTTTTTTTTCGAAAACCCTTTCATTGATCAGTATAGTGGTCACCGAAGCAAGAATTGCAATTAAAGCCAGTGATATAAAAACAATCACTATAATGCGGGCATTTTTCAGTTTAAAGCTCATACTGCTATCTTATAATATTCATTTAATAATTTGTCAAGTTCCTCAGGGCGTTCAGTCCTGAAATTCTCTACAGTGCCTTCTCCTATCAGTTCATCTTCATTAAACACCAGCAGATAATCTGATTTTGCTATAAATGGGATGTCATTTCCTGATGTATAAATAATGTATCGGTCTCCCGACTTAAGAAATTCTTCAACAAATTCAAACAGCAGCTGCTGATATTTTCTGTTCAGATTGACAAACGGATTATCAATAAACAGTAAATCAGGCTCTGTGATAAGGGCTCTGATAATGATCATCAGCTTCTGCTGCATCTCTGTTATATTAACGGGCCTTTTTGACAGAAGCATCTCATCAAGTTCAAAAATAGCAAAATATTTTTTAATAATCTCCAACTTTTGTTCTTCCGTTGAATCAGGAAACTGATATATAAGGGGGAGAAAAAGGTTCTCTCTTATGGTGATGTTTGAGATCAGTCCGCCGGCCCTGAATATATAAGAGTTGTTTTTTCTGAGCTGTTCTGAATGCGGGCTCTCAAGGTAAATATCAACGTCATCAATTTTAACTGTTCCTTCAGTGGGGGCTATAATGCCGGCTATTGTTTTCAGGAGATAAGAGCAGGCATGCTCATTGCTGCCCAGAATTCCGGTGAACTTCCTGTTCTCAAGCACCGCACTGAGATTATTTATAAGAGTTTCGCCAAGTCTTTTGATTGTCACATCAGTGAGTTCAATTTTCATGTAAGAATCAGATAGTATAAGAGACTGAGAATTATATCAATCACTATTATTGAGCCGATAGAATAAACAACCGCTTTAATGGTTCTCTGAGGCACCTCTGTTGAAGCGTAGGTTACCTTAAACCCCTGATATGAGGAGACGCTTGCAATAGCAAACCCGAACATGAATGATTTGAGCAGGCTCATCAGAATATCAGGAGCACTGAGCACAGAAAAGAGATCCATGATAAATTCTGAGATGTCATAAGGGGCAAAAAAGAGGGTGATGAACCATCCGCCGGCAAGTGCAGCAATGTTGAAATAGACCGTGAGGGTCACTATTGCGGCAATAACGCCTATCACTCTCGGGATTACAAGGTATGATACGGGGGATATTCCCATTGAGATAAGAGATTCGGTTTCGTTGTTTATCTGCATATTGCCGAGTTCTGTGGCTATTGCCGTGCCTGAGCGCGCCAGAACAATAAGGGCTGTTATAAGACAACTGAGCTCTCTGATAACTGCATTAACGAATATTGTAAAAAAGACATCGCTCTGGGTGAAGCCGCTGAAAACAGCATTGCCCTGCAGAATAAGGAGCCCCGAGATAGAAACCGCGCTTAACGAAATAAGCCACAGTGCTTCGTATCCCGTGAAGAGAATCTGCCTTATCAGTACTGTATTACTCAGCCTGCGGTTTTTATAGTCCTCTATCAGTTCAGCAAGAAACTCAACCACAAAATTCGAGTAATTAAAATCTTTTTTTGTAAATAACAGCCGCATATAAAAGAGTAGTTATTAAATATTTCGATACGAAAATATTACAAAAATCGATGAAAAAAAATTGTTTTTGGAAAGAAAAGGGAAAATCAGGTGAAGAAAAAAAGATTGGCAAGGGGGCAGCTTAATGCCGCCCCGCATTTACTTTGAAGAATTTTTTATAATCTCATCAAGCTGATATAACGAAGTGATATAAACCGCATTGGTGTAAGATTCAAGCACTGCAGGATCTGAATTATTCAGCCCCTGTCCGCCGATCAGTATTTTAAGATCAGGAAATTTTTTGGAAATGAGCCCCATCAGCTCCATAAAGCGGAGGTGATTCAGGTAGAGCGAATATGATATGCCGAGCATATCAGGCTTTTTCTGCTCAATGACTCTTATAATTTCTCTTGAGGGTGTGTTTGACCCAAGAAAAGCTGTATCCCAGCCGTTGAGTTCAAACATATTTGTGACTATTCTGGCCCCCAGATCATGAAACTCTTTATCAATGCAGGTTATGACCGCGGTTTTGCCATTTTTTTCGGGTGCGGATACAATATCAAGTGTGCTGTCAACAAGATATTCTGTCACCTTTGTGGCAAGATGTTCTTCTGAGATGGTAAGTCTTCCTTCCTCCCAGAGTTTACCGACTCTGTACATAGCTTTCTGCATAAGGTCTGTGTAGAGCTCTTTAATGTCGGTTCCGTCATTATATAATTCAAGAACTATCTCCCTGCACTTTTGTTTGTTGCCTTCAAGCAGGTTGTTGAAATAATCCCAGAAGTAGATATCTTTTATCATATTCCTAATTGTTAGTCTAATTGTTTAACGTCATAACTTCTTATTCAGTTCAATTATAACAATAAGTTTTTGAGAAAAGTTTTGGGATGTGAAAACAAAAAGAGGAACGGGATCTTACCGGGGTGATATTAAATGAAAAAGGCGGCATAAAATGCCGCCTTTTATAAGAATTAATGTACAGCTTCCACTCTTCTTATGCCGGGCACGTCCCTTATCAGGGCGCGTTCAACGCCGGCACGGAGTGTCATCTGCGACATCGGGCAGGAGCCGCACGCCCCGGTGAGCCGCACTTCAACTATGCCCTCGGGGGTTACGTTCACCAGTTCGATATCGCCGCCATCGGCTTTCAGATATGGTCTTATTTTATCAAGAGCAGAAAGGATTCTCTCTTTTAGCTGCGGATTATTATTACTGATTGTCATCGTCTAATAAAATTTCAACTTTTGGCTTTGTTAATGCATTCATGTTTGTAATACTTATCTGTGCCGCAAGGCTTCTTGCAATATTCAGGATGATGCCGGCTTCTTCTGCCTCTGGCATTCCGTAAACAACGGGGAGCCCTTTATCGCCGCCCATTCTGATTCTCGGGTCAATCGGTATTCCGCCGATAAATTCTGTTCCGAGTTCAGCAGCAAGTTTCTGACCGCCGCCTGTCCCGAAAATGTCATATTTATTTCCGGTATCAGGAGCTATAAAATAACTCATATTTTCGACAACACCAAGAACGGGAACGTTTACGCGGTCAAACATTTTGCCCGCTTTTCTTGCGTCTGCCAGTGAAACATCCTGCGGGGTGGTAACTATTACCGCGCCGGTGAGGGGAATTGTCTGGCATAAAGTAAGCTGAATATCGCCTGTGCCGGGAGGCATGTCAAACAGGAGATAATCAAGTTCAGCCCACTCAACATCCGACATAAACTGTTTTACTGCGCCGCTTGCCATAGGGCCTCTCCAAATTACCGGAGCCTGGTCTTCAACAAGAAAACCTATCGACATCAGTTTGATGCCGAATTTCTGCAAAGGTATCAGGCGTATGGTATTTCCGTTTTCAATAACGTGCGGTTTTTCATTTATCCCGAGCATAAGGGGGATGCTGGGTCCGTAAATATCTGCGTCAATAAGCCCCACTTTTGCACCATCAAGGGCAAGTGCCACTGCAAGATTAACTGCCACCGTGCTTTTGCCCACACCGCCCTTGCCGCTTGCAATTGCAATTGTGTTTCTAACGCCGGGCATCAGGCTTGTTTTACCGTTTTTGGCTGCCCCTGTCACTCTTGAAGTCATATTTATATTAATCTCATCAATTGCCGGGATACTTTTTCTCAGCTCATTAACACAGTCACTTTTAATTTTATCTTTTAAGGGGCATGCAGGGGTGGTGAGCACCACGCTGAAAGCCACATTGTTTTTATCTATCTGAATATCTTCAATCATATTCAGGGTTACAAGATCCCTCTTGAGATCGGGGTCGTGTACATTTGAAAGAGCTCTTAAGACCTCTTCTCTCGTAATCTGCGACATTATATATCCTTAGTGTAATTCTATTAATTTTTGCTGATAGTTAATCTTTTCCTCGCCGTCAATAACCGGCCTGAAGAAATAATTCATATTTTCATCAAGAATCCTGGCCGTAACATTATCTGCCAGCGCAAGATTCAATACATTTTTAATAAGATAACTTTTAATTTCAGGGCTCAGAATGGGAGTTGCAACTTCCACTCTTCCGCTCAGATTTCTCTGCATAAGGTCGGCCGATGAAATAAACACATCCTCGGCGCCGTTATTGTAGAAATAAAACACGCGGTGGTGCTCAAGGAACCTTCCCACAATGCTCCTTACTCTGATGTTC
>JABWCA010000022.1 GCA_013359345.1 Ignavibacteriaceae bacterium | reverse complement strand
CGGCAGGCTGCGTTCAATGATGCAGTTTACAGATGCAGCACCTCACAACCTTGCCGTTAGGCTTTATTCCGGCACTCTGAGTATGGAGAAAGCCAAAACTCTCACCGGCAAGGAATTCACTCTTATTAATCTTCCCCTCTTTCTTGCCGGAAAGGCGGAGGAGTATGTGAGGTGGGCGAAATCTCTTTAATGCAGTTCTTCGTGCTTGGATACAGCATAACATCAGAAACACTGATGAAGCGGATTAAACGGATGAACACGGATTTTGGGCAACACGAATGAAGCGAATGAAGCTAATCAACACGAATATTTTCAGGATGGAACGCCACCCATCGGGGTGGCATCATTATTGCTGAATCGGGTGCATGAAAACCCGTTTATGGGTTTCCCGTTTGTAGCAAACACCCACCCCAAACAATTCTCTACGACGCGAAACGGCGGTTAAAAAAGTTAGTCGCATGAATTTCGTTCCCCGCACAGTATAAACGGGGTCAGAAACGCAGATGAAACGTATTCCGCAAACTATAGTACCAAATAGCATAATTCAGGGTGGAAATCATTCCCGGTGCCATTCTTTTCATTCTGAAAATTCAGTTCGAGGTTCAATATTCGAAGTTGTTTCCATACAATCATACAATCATACATTTCATACATTCAATCCCATTCAGGCGCAGCCCATTCTAATCGTTCAGAAAATTCATTTCGAGGTTCAATGTTCGAAGTTGTTTTCATACAATCATACATTTCATACATTCAAATCCATTCAGGCGCAAGCCCATTCTAATCATTCAGAAAATTCAGTTCGGGGTTCAATGTTCGAAGTTGTTTTCCATACAATCATACATTTCATACATTCAAATCCATTCAGACGAAGTCCATTCTATTAATGGGCCGGAATTCATAGTGCGCAGCCGGTGACTTCAAGGCTTCTGATTATAATACCTGAAGCATACATCATACATCATAACTCATAACTCATAACTCATAACTCATAACTTAGAACTTCTTTCTCATTTAATGCAATTCTTTATCCCCCTGCTAATAATCACACTTCTCACATCACCTTTTCATAATTTATCTTTAACTTACATATCACATAAAAAATTATACTTATAAAAGAAAAGAATCACCGAATGAGAAAAAAGGTACTGGCTTTCTTCAAGAAGAATCCCGGAATAGAGATAAAAGCAAAACAGCTCGCCATTAAACTTGAAATTGGCGACGATCATGAATACCAGGCCCTCAAGGCACAGCTTCATTCTCTGGAGGAAGACGGCATTCTCGGCAGGAGCGGTAAGCGCTTTTACATGATCACCAAGCCTGAGAAGAATATTACGGGTGAGTTTCAGATCAATAAAGAGGGGTACGGTTTTGTACTCAGGCCGAAAAGCACAACAGGGGATATTTTTATCTCTTCGAGGCATTTCGGAACTGCTTTTCATGGTGATACTGTTGAAGTTACATTATTCCCGAAGAAACCGGTGAAGAAAAAGCACCAGCTTCTTGAGGGACAGATAATTAAAGTGATCAAAAGATTTCATTCTGAGATCGTCGGCAAGCTGAATAAAGCCGAAGAGTTTTACTATGTGGAGCCTGATCTTCCTGAAATACACAGGAATATTTTTGTCACGAAAGAACATCTTCACGGAGCAAAAATCGGTGAGGTTGTGGCGGTCGGGGATATTGAGTGGGATAACCCGAAGATGAACCCGATCGGTAAGATCACTGAGAAAATCGGGAAACCGGGCACGCCTGATGTTGAAATTATTTCGATTGCACGCGAATTTCATCTCCCTTACAAGTTCAGCAGCAGTGCCCTTACACAGGCAGGAAAAATCAAGGAGCCCAAAGACGGAGCTGTTTACCCCGAGAGGCTCGATTTCAGGAATGAGGTCGTGTTCACGATTGACCCTGATGACGCAAAGGATTTTGATGACGCTCTATCTGTCTCCGAAAATGAGGAGGGGAACTACAGGATAGGTATTCACATAGCGGATGTTTCTCATTACGTTGAGACGGGCGGCGCAATAGATGTTGACGCAACCGAAAGAGGGAACAGCGTTTATCTGGTGGGTAAAGTAATTCCCATGCTGCCTGAGGAGCTTTCAAATAATGTATGTTCCCTGGTCCCTTATAAAGACAGACTTACTTACTCGGTTATTGCGGAGATTACGCCGAGAGGTAAAATTTTAAACTATCAGATTGCCAAAACCGTCATAAACAGTAAAAGGCGCTATACTTACGATGAGGCTCAGAAGATTATTGAAACCGGCGAGGGTGATTTTGCTCAGGAGGTTCTGAAACTTCATAAAATAGCTTCCATTTTCAGAAACAAGAGGATGAAATCGGGGAGTATAAATTTTGAGTCGGAAGAAATAAAGTTTGTTCTTGATCCCGACGGCAAACCGACCGGGCTTTACAAGAAAGAGATGAAAGAGAGCAACTGGCTTGTTGAAGAGTTTATGCTTCTGGCTAACAGGCTGATTGCTGAGAGTCTGGGCGCAAAGAGGAGATCACAGGATGAGATCCCTTTTGTTTACAGAATACATGACAAGCCTGATAAAGATAAGATGAAGGAGTTTGCACGCTTTGTAAAATCGCTTGGCTTCAGCTTCAGTTTTTCTGAAATGCCTACCGCAAAGCAGATTAACGATCTGATGGCATCGGTTAAAGGAAAGCCCGAGGAGATTCTGGTGAATGAGCTGGCAATCCGTTCAATGGCAAAGGCGATTTACTCGACTACCAATATCGGCCATTACGGATTAGGATTTACATATTACACACATTTTACATCGCCCATAAGAAGATATTCAGATCTGCTGGTTCACAGAATCACGCATGAGTATCTGACAACGGGTAAAAAGGATTTATACAAAAAAGAGCCTCTTGAAGAGCTGTGTGATCACATTTCAATCTGCGAAAGAATTGCGGTTGATGCCGAACGGCATTCAGTAAAGAGAAAACATGTGCAGTATATGTCTGATTTTGTGGGGCACGAGTTTGATGCGGTCATTTCCGGCTTAACTAATTTCGGATTTTTTGTTAAAATAACCGAAACGCTTGCTGAGGGTCTGGTTCATGTGAGAGATATGTATCAGGATTACTTCTTTTTTGACGAGAAAAATTATTTATTTAAAGGCAGAGACAGCGGAAAGACTTACAGGCTGGGTGACAAGGTAAAAGTGAAACTGATAAGGGTTCTGCCTGAAAAACTTGCTTTGGATTTTTGTTTGACCGATAATTAATTCCCGGAGATCTGGAATGCGAAAACTGTTAATTATCCTTCTGATGATTTCTGCATCGGCTGTTTACGGACAGTTCGGGCGGAATAAAATTCAGTATTACAATTATGACTGGTACTATATACAGACCGCTCATTTCGACATCTATTTCACGAAAGATGCCGTTAAAGCAATTGAATTTGCAGCGGCAGCGGCCGAGGATGCTGTAACCAGGATTGAGAAGGATCTTAAGTACAGCATTAATAACCGGATTGCGATAATTTTTTATAATTCGCAGAATGAGTTTCAGGAGACAAACGTCACCGATAGTTATCTTAGTGAGGGTATCGGCGGATTCACTGAGCTCTTCAAGAACAGGGTGGTTCTTCCGTTCACCGGCAATTATAAAATGTTCAGGCACGTTATACACCACGAGCTGGTTCATGCGGTTATGAACGATATGTTCTATGGCGGTTCGCTTCAGAATGTAATTTCCAATAATATTAACATTAATATTCCTCTCTGGTTCAGCGAAGGTCTTGCCGAGTACCTTTCACTGGGATGGGATACTAATACTGATATGTTCATCCGCGATGCGGCAATGAGTGAGTATCTCCCTGATATCCCGCAGCTCGGCGGCTATTTTGCATACCGCGGCGGTCAGGCGGTTTTCCACTATATTGCAGAGCGTTACGGGCGGGAGAAAGTCGGTGAACTTGTTTCAACCATAAGAAGCAGGGGTAACTTCGACGCCGGGTTCAAGGCATCGCTCGGAATGGATCTCGAAGAGTTCAATGAGCGCTGGAAAAAGGAAATAAAGCGAATGTTCTGGCCTGATATCACCAAAATGCAGGATCCCGATGAGTTTTCAAAGAGGCTTACCGATCACAGAAAGGATGGCAGCAGCTATAATACATCCCCCGCACTTTCACCAAACGGTGAAAAGGTTGCATTCATTTCAAATAAGGATTATTACTTTGATGTTTATGTGATGAATGCGGTTGACGGCAAAGGTGTTAAGAGAATTGTTAAAGGGAACAGAACTGTTGATTTTGAGGAACTGAATATCCTCACACCGGGTATCACATGGTCGCCCGATGGCACAAAGGTGGCGATTGCAGCCAAGAGTGCCGGAGGTGACGCGGTTTTTATTGTTGATGCAGATGACGGAGATGTTGAGACTTTGCCATTCCTGCTGCCCGGCATTGAAGATGTTGACTGGTCAAAAGACGGTAAACATCTGGCATTTGCAGCGCACAAGGGACCGCAGTCAGATATTTATATTTATAATTTTGAGACTCAGGAACTCAAAAATCTGACAGATGATGTTTTTTCGGATTCGGATCCTTACTGGTCGCCCGATGGCAAAACGGTTTTCTACTCTTCTGACAGATCAGATGTGCTCAAACTCGGCTCATCATTCAGAATGTGGGAGCATGATTTTCATCAGATGGACGTTTTTTCGATTAACGTTGAATCGAAAAAGGTGACAAGACTTACTGATTATCCTTACAGTGATGAGAAGAACCCGATTGTGTCACCCGATGGTAAAACTCTTCTTTTTGTTTCGGACTACAACGGCATAAACAATATTTACCGCAAGGATATATCAAACGGGAACGGCAGCGATGAAATTAAGGCTCCGCCCGTGCCTGTCACAAACTCTCTGAACGGTCTTGAGCAGATTTCAATTTCGGCCGACGGTAAGAGACTCGTTATGAACTCAATGTATCAGGCAGGTTACGATATTTTTCTCCTGAATAATCCGTTTGACACAAAGCCAAAGAGCGATACGCTGGTATTCACCCCATATATGACATTCCTGAGAAACGGAGGCGCAGTATCCCCTGAAAAAACGGCTGATACGGCAGCAGTAAAAATACCCGTTGCAGTTGAAAAGCCTGATTCTGCAGATATAGAAAAACCGAAGATCGAGATATTTACAGGGCAGGTGCTTGATTCCGTTGATAACTCAGGGAAAGATTACAGCACTTATGTGTTTGGCAACGATATCCCCAAAGGGAGTGATTCATCGGCAATAAAGGATATCTCCGTTCCCGATAATCTGGATGATAACGGAAATTACAAAGTGAGAAAGTATAAAATCAACTTCTCGCCAGATCTGATTTATGCGAATGCCGGATATTCAACTTTCTATGGTCTGCTGGGCACAACAGTACTTTCATTTTCTGATATGCTCGGTGATCACAAACTTGTTGGTATCACCAGTCTTCAGATAGATCTTAAAAACTCTGATTACGGACTTGCCTACTTTTATCTCAGAAACAGGCTTGATCTTGGTATTGAGGCTTTCCACACCGCAAGGTTTGTATATCTGGAAAGAGGCAGCAGGCTTGATCTTTACCGCTACAGAAATTATGGTGCAGTTTTCTCAGCCAGTTACCCTATCAACAGATTCTACCGTATTGATATGGGTCTGAGTCTGTTGAACGTATCTCAGGATAACCTCGATAATCTGAATGAATCCTCTAAAAAGAGCACGTTCCTGGTGCCTTCTGTAAGTCTGGTTTATGATAATTCAATTTTCGGGTATACAGCGCCTATCGACGGCTCAAGATACAGGCTTGATCTTATGGCTAATCCGATAATTGATAACGGCGAGTCAGATTTTTACACCGTTATGGCCGACTACAGAAACTACCTCAGATTCTGGAATGATTATTCTTTTGCGATGCGTTTTTCTATGGGTTATTCTTTCGGATCGAAGCCTCAGCGCTTCATTATGGGCGGTATTGATAACTGGATTAACAGGCAGTGGACAACAAATCAGATTCCGCTTGAAGATCCGTCAGATTTTGCTTTCCTTGGCACAGCAATGCCGCTGAGAGGATTTAATTATGCTGAGAGAATAGGGTCAAAGTATTCGCTGGTCAATCTGGAACTCCGTTTCCCGCTTATCAGATATCTGCTTACCGGTGCTCTCCCTATTTTATTCAGAGATGTGATGGGTACTGTATTCTTTGATGCAGGCGCCGCATGGAATAACAACCGCTCACTCCAGTTGTTTGCACAGAATGCACAGGGCAAGACTGTTACAAAAGACCTCCTGATGGGCACGGGATTCGGTGCGAGGCTGTATTTCCTCTACTTCCTCCTGCGGTTTGACGTAGCCTGGTCATGGGATGTTGATTCATTCTCCAAGCCGGTCTTCTACTTCTCTCTGGGTACAGATTTTTAGACAATTCAGGCATAATTCTTTTTCATGAAGCCGCTTCGGGTAAAACGAGGCGGCTTTTTTGTTGGGTGCCAGTTTCCGTGGATTGCATAGAAAGGGAGAAGCAGCAGCATAAATTTGCCAAAAGGAATAGCGACGTTACACTCATTGTTTTGTAATTCTTTCTATCTCAGATTTGTGCTGGTTGTGAGGGTATTTGCAGCATAAATGTACATCACAGCACCATCAGGATTCTTCAGAATGACAAAATCCTCCTGATCCGATCCAGCATCTGTTAGGGATGCGATGCTCGCATCCCGTGATAAATCACAGAATCCCGTGTAAGCACTGACTTCAAATAAAAGCACAACTGCCGATCCTCTCTTGCCGTTGGTTTTAACCTTGTTGACGTTGCCCGTTCTCCGTTGTTCGTTGCTCGTTTCAGCTCAAATGTACAAATCATTCCCCAATACAACTGAATCCCGTGTAAGCACAAACTTCAAATAAAAGCACAACTGCCGATCCTCTCTTGCCGTTGGTTTTAACCGACGGAAAAAGTAAGCAGCATAAATGTACCGATCCCGAAAAATCGGGTCGGCGTTACATTTTAGTTACTTTGCTGCAAATGCATGGCTGGCTTCCTGTTTCTTTTTTTACTACTCACTAAGCGCAGCGTCACACTAAGCGCAGGCGTCTCACTAAGCCGCAGGCGTTTCACTAAGCCGCAGGCGTTTCACTAAGCCGCAGGCGTTTCACTGTTTTCCGTTTTTCTTCCGTTCATACATTTTCATATAGGTCATCAGGTTGGTCATGGCGTGGAACACTGAGATCATAAGCCCTTCCACACCGTCGGTTATTCCTCTTTTAACTATGTAATGATTAAAAAAAGCGGCAATGGGGTGAAGGATTATACTGAGTCCCGAGACGTGCTTTCTCTGCCACTTCTCTTCTGCTTCAAGGCTGGAATAATGGTTGATCTTTTTAATTGTCTGTTCAATGCTCTCATGTGTGAAATGGTCAATATCACCTTTCATCCTGCCTGTTTTACCATCAACTTCAAACCCTTCATGCACAAGTCGGGTTGTGACTGTAGTTTTTGATTTTCTGAATAATCTGAGCTGATATCCCGGATACCAGCCGCATGATTTAATCCACTTTCCGTTAAAATATGTTTTCCGGGGGATATAATATCCGTCATACTGAGGTTCGTTTTTCATCAGACCGAGAATCTCATCTTTAAGAGCGGGGGTTATTCTCTCATCTGCATCAAGACTCATCACCCATTCGTGTGTGGCCATTTCAAGCGAGTACCGTTTCTGAACGGCATATCCCTCCCATTTCTTCTGATACACCTTTGGGGTATATTCCCTTGCAATCTCAACCGTCTTATCAGTACTGAAAGAATCAACCACAATTATCTCATCTGCAAAAGAAGCGCTCTTAAGGCAATCCCTTATGTTCCTCTCTTCATTTCCTGCAATGATGATAACACTCAACTTGTTCAACCTATGAATTTACTCCTCTCCTCCGGAGTTGGTATCCTGCACGATTCTTTTTTACCGAACAGACTGTAACGGTTCTTTGCGATAAGGCTGTATATGCCATCTGTGATGAATGTTGGCAATACCGAAAATATCAGGAGAACCCGCAGGCCGGTTTTCAGGGAACGCAGCACACGGAACCCTGCCGCCGATTTCATCAGATAGCTCTCACCGGTGATAAGAATAAAAGTGTCAAAATTTTCTGTCTGAAGATTGAATTTCCGGAGATATTCCTGACCCTTTTCAGACTGCAGAGAACAAAATCTGAACCTGTCATCTTTGTCTCTGTCCATTATAAAATTCACCCAGAAATTGCAGAAATTGCACACCCCATCAAAAAGGATAATCATTTTATTCATCTGATTCAATCCTCAGGCGCACCATGTCTATTTTCCTGCCGTCTGTTCTTATTATCTGCATACTGAATTTGCCGATCTTTATTATCTCGTTTGTTTCTGGAATTCTGCCGCATTCATGTATTATAAATCCTGCAACTGTAAGGTAATCACCTTCGGGCAGGCCCATATTATACGTTTCGTTTATATGATCAATCTCAACCTTCCCTGAAAGCAGGAATTCATCATCCCTGATCTTTCTCATGATATTTTCCTCGACATCAAGCTCATCCTTGATCTCACCGAAGAGCTCTTCCATGAGGTCTTCAGTTGTCACAATTCCGGCCGTACCGCCGAACTCATCAATAACAATTGCGAGCGAAGTGCGCCTGTAAAGAAGTTCATTCAGAAGATCGATGCTCTTTTTGGACTCGGGCACAAACACTGCCTCTCTTGTAATTGATTTTATTGAGTCAGGCCGTCTGAACAGATCATAAGAAAGAATAAAACCTTTTATATTATCGAGGTCTTCATCATAAACCGGGAGCTTTGAAAAGCCCGATTCAATGAACATATCCAGCGCTTCATCTATGGTTGCACTTATGTCAATTCCCGTAATTTCCATCCTGGGGCGCATCACTTCAGATACCCTTTGCTCATTCATCTCAATAACCTTCTGAATAAGCATTGTATCCTTTTTCTGTACTGTACCAGCCTCTTCTGATTCTTTCACAAGATACTCAAGATCTTCTTTAAGGAAATAATCAACGTAGTTATCGGTTGTGAATGCTGCTCTTGATGTGAGTTTGTGAGTAACCCATGATGTGGCCTGAACAAGCGGCCATAACACGAAACTGACAAATCTCATTGGTACAGAGGCAAGGAGAATAAAAAGATCGGGTAATTCACCTGAGAGGTATTTGGGAAGGAGTTCACCAAAAAAAAGTATGATAAGGGTGGAGACAAGGAGAATCTGAAGCTCATTAAAGCCGAACAGATCAGCCAGAATTATTGCGCTCAGAGAAGCATAAGTGATGTTTGCAATATTATTACCAATAAGTACAGTTGAAAAGAAGGTTTCAGGGTTACGTATGAAAAATAAACCATTTTTAGCCGGTGAGCTGTTTTTTCTTGCCCGTATTTCAAGTTTTAGCTTATTAGCTTTGATATATGCAATTTCAGTTGCAGAAAAAAATGCACTCAGCAATATTAAAATGCCGAGTAATAACAGTTCCGAACCCATCTCAGTATACTTTATCCACCGGTACTGATTTGTACTGAATATTGAAGATTTCGTTTCCTGCTTTTACTCCGAACAATATATCTACCTGACCATCCCGGTTGAGATTTTTAAGATCGAGCCCTTCACGGGTAGTAAATTTGATCATCCTTGATTCACCGGGAAGCAGTTTAAGACTGTCGGTTTCAAGATTAAGATCAGGGTAAAATTTCATGATATACTGTGTGCCCTGGGTTATGGCACCTTCGGCTTTTGAACTCAGCCAGGTGATCACCATACCGCTGTTCCTCACGGTGAATTCACCGGTGGCATAAAGCTTAGGGTCGCCGCCGGGCATCAGATCTGCCCAGACATAAACGTTATCTCCGTTCACCGTAAGTTCAGGTTTTATATATTCATTCTCACTGCCTGCTCCTGAGCAGCCGCTGAATATTAAAATTACAATTAATAAGAGCGATGATAAATACTGTTTCATGATAATCTCTAATGAATTACTCCGTAAACAACCAGTAGTGTAATCGTAATATATAAAATTGAATTGACAATTGTCTGCGCATCTGTCAGCAGCACCTCAATAGTATTTTCTCCCTGATGTTTATGATAAACCAGATACATGTATCTGAATATACCGAAGACCACAAACGGAGTCGTATAAATGAGTGCCTCAGTGTGAAAAATATCGACTGTTCTTTTTGAGATGGTGTAAAGAGTATAGCTCAGAATTACACCCCCGGCACTGATATTCGTAATCTGATCAATAAATCTGACAGAATAATGATCCAGAACTTTGCGGGTACTGACATTTTCATTAGTAATCCTCATATCCATTTCTGAAGCTCTTTTCATCACTGCAAGAAAAAGCGAGATGAACATTGTTGTAAGAATCAGCCATGAGGAGGCTTCAACATTTATAACAAAAGTACCGCCTGCAACCCTGAGCATGAACCCTGCAGCAATTGAGAAGATATCAAGTATGACCAGATTTTTCGTGACAAAAGTGTAAAAAGTATTAAGACCAAGATAAGCCACCACAACCAGAATAAATTTCAGATTCAGGAATGTCATTATTCCGGCTGTGGCTGCAGAAAGGATGATAATAACCGCAATGGCATTTTTAACCGGGATTTTTCTTGCTGCAAGAGGCCTGTGTTTCTTTTTAGGATGATGCCTGTCATGCTCTATATCTTTTATATCATTAATGATATAAACTATGCTTGCAGCTAATCCGAAGGCTATAAATCCCAGAAGCGATTTATAAAAATATGGCGGATTAAACAGTTTAAGAGAAAACACAAGCGGCACAAAAACGAAAAGGTTCTTGATCCAGTGTGATGCTCTTATTAATCTGAGGTAATCCGTTAAAATCAAAAGATTGATTCCTCCTGATAGATTCCGAAAGGTTCTTTCAGAACATCAATCATTTCTCCGAGTGTAACATAGTTATGAGCTGCCTTAACGAATACCGGCATCAGGTTTTTACCATCCACAGCCGCTTCGCCTATTTCTCTTAATGATTCTTCAACCAGCTCCTGATTCCTGCTCTGCTTCATATCGGCAAGGCGTTTCTTCTGAAGCCTTTCAACCTCAGGTGAAACTGTCAGAATCGGGATCTCAACTTTTTCATCTTTTTCAACAAACTCATTCACACCCACAATGATCTTTTCCTTGCGGTCTACTTCTTTCTGATATCTGTATGCTGCATCAGCAATCTGCTTCTGGAAATACCCGGTCTCTATTGCAGGAATAACCCCTCCGAGTGAATCAATCTCGTCAAATATTCTGTTTGCTTCATCTTCCATTTTTGTAGTGAGCGATTCAATAAAATAGCTGCCTGCCAGAGGGTCAACTGTGTTAATCACGCCGGTTTCGTATGCTATCAGCTGCTGGGTTCTCAGCGCGATTTTAACTGCTTTTTCTGAAGGAAGAGCAAGGGTTTCATCCATTGAATTGGTGTGTAATGACTGTGTTCCGCCCAGAACTGCAGCAAGTGCCTGGAACGCCGTTCTCACAATGTTGTTTTCAGGCTGCTGCGCGGTGAGTGTGCATCCTGCCGTCTGCGTGTGGAATCTGAGCCACCATGACCTCGGGTTCTTTGCACCGTATCTCTCTTTCATGCGGCGGGCATAGATTCTTCTGGCGGCACGGAACTTGGCAATCTCTTCAAAGAAATCAAGATGTGAATTGAAGAAGAATGAAATTCTGGGGGCAAATGTATCAATATCCATTCCCCTCTCCATGCACGCTTCAATATAAGCGAATCCGTCTGCAAGGGTATATGCAAGTTCCTGAACCGATGTTGAACCGGCTTCCCTGATATGATAGCCCGATACTGAAACAGGGTTCCACTGCGGAACTTCGTTTGTGCAGTACTCAATCATATCAACAATTATTCTCATTGAAGGATCCGGGGGATAAATATACTCTTTCTGAGCAATGTATTCTTTCAGGATGTCATTCTGGAGAGTCCCTCTCAGATTTCTTAAATCAACTCCCTGCTTCTGTGCAACGGCCAGGTAAAACGCAAAGATCATGGCTGCCGGAGAATTGATTGTCATAGAGGTGGAAACTTTATCAAGAGGAATACCCTTAAAAAGTATTTCCATGTCATCAAGTGATGAGATTGAAACACCGCATATACCCACTTCACCTTCGCTCAGCGGGGCATCAGCATCCCAGCCCATAAGTGTGGGGAGGTCAAATGCAACCGAAAGCCCGGTCTGGCCATTCTTCAGAAGGTAATGAAATCTCTCATTGGTATCCTCGGGTGAACCAAATCCCGCAAACTGGCGCATCGTCCAGATTTTGCCTCTGTATCCGTTGGCATGGATACCACGGGTGTAAGGAAACTCACCGGGGAACCCGATATCCTTTAAAAAATCGATGTTATCAACATCATGCGGAGCATAAAGCGGATCTATCGGTTCACCGCTCACGGTGGTGTATTTTAACCCGATATCCTTTGCTTTCGCAAAATTCTCGTTAAATTTGTTTAGCTGCTCCTGATACTCGCGGCTGTTATGCATCTTACCTCCAGATTTTAAGTTCTGCCGAAGCGTTTATCAAATTCGTTAAGTGATATTTTTATTACTACCGGCCTTCCGTGCGGACAAACATAAGGCATTGAAGTTGCAAAGAGATCATCAATGAGTTTTCTCATCTCCTTATCACTCAGCCTGTCGCCCGATTTAATGGCCGCCTTGCATGAAAAAGACTTGCATGCGTTATCAACTGCTTCAAGATGTTTCTCTTCCTG
Organism: Ignavibacteriaceae bacterium; assembly: GCA_013359345.1. Classification (GTDB taxonomy): domain Bacteria; phylum Bacteroidota; class Ignavibacteria; order Ignavibacteriales; family Ignavibacteriaceae; genus JABWCA01. The sequence goes on along the minus strand of JABWCA010000022.1, from coordinate 15,014 downwards.
ATTCATTCTGTATTCATCCAGAATCTCAAGAAGAATCTTTTCTTCCTCCCCAACCCTTACCTCTTCGGGTACCGCTTCGATTAAAAACGAGTTTTTAGAGGTGAATTTAACCTGAAATCCCACCCTCTGAATATAATCATAAATTTCTTTTAACAATGCGACCGTTCCGGGGTCGGTTGTCACTTCCTTTGGAAAAAGCAGCGGCTGAAATGTCGGGAAATTCTGCTCAATCCTTTTTTTTGCCTGCTCATATAAAATTCTTTCATGCGCAACATGCTGATCAACTATCATCAGTCCGCTTTTTATCTGCGAGAGTATGTAACGGTTGTGCAGCTGCACCATAAAGGCGCTTGAGTCTGTTTCAGACGGTTCTGATGGTATAACCTGAGCAATTGCCGGCTGCTGCTGCGCAGGCCTTTTTCCGCCGAAAGGCAGTTCAACATCCTCATCTTCAGCAGGTCTTACAAAATTTTTACCAAGTGAAGAGAACAGCTGCTCAATTTCATCATCAGTATAGCGGCTTTTTGGTTTCGGGCGCTCAGAATAACTTTCATATCCGTTTTTTACTACAGATGAGGGTCGGTCAGAAAAATCATTTTTCTCAAGTGTGGGGTAATTGTTGAATGCCAGCTTCTCTGTTCCGCTTATACTGCTTTCACTGAAAGAAAGTGCCGGCACAAGGTCATAGTGGCTCAGACTTTTTCTTGCGGAAAGGACTATAAAATCATAAATCTCTTTTTCATCATCAAACCTCACTTCAAGCTTTGAAGGATGAATATTCACATCTGTGCGCCTGGGGTCAATATCGATGAAAAGAACAAAGAATGGATAATCCCCTTTTTCAAGAACATTTTCATAAGCCTTGAACACGGCATGATTAACCTGCTTTGACTGAACATACCTGTTGTTAAGGAAAACATACTGTTCCCCCTTCACCTTTTTTGTGAGAACAGGCTTCCCGATATAACCAAAAAGTTTGATCGACTGATTCTCCTGATTAACCGGAATGACATTATTAATGATCTCATCACCTGATATTCCTATCAGACGGTCAAGCAGATTCCCCTTCTCAAGATTATATACGAGTGAATCATCAACATAAAGGCGGAATGAAACATCTGATCTGGAAAGAGCAAGCCTTACAAAAGTTTCGGTTACATGTTTCAGTTCAGTTGCATCAGTTTTCAGGAAGTTTCTTCGTGCGGGAATATTATAAAACAGATTTTTAACAGAAATATCAGTGCCTTTAATGAAAGGGCCCTTTTCTCTTACAATGGTATTTGAATCTTCAACCCTGATAACTGTGCCGAGATCATTGGCATCTGTACCCGTTTTCATTTCAAACTGACTTACTGCCACAATTGAAGACAATGCCTCCCCCCTGAACCCCAGGGTTGAGATTGAATCAAGATCATCTTCGCTTTTTATTTTGGAGGTGGCATGTTTAAGAGTTGATGTTACCGCATCTTCCTCGCTCATCCCTTCGCCGTCATCAACCACTCTGATAAGGTTTTTCCCGGCTTTTTTAATTATGAGTTCGATTGACGATGCACCGGCGTCGAGCGAGTTTTCGATAAGCTCTTTCACCACCGATTCAGGTCGCTGAACAACCTCTCCGGCTGCAATCTTATTCGAAATATGTTCCGGCAGAACTCTTATTTTCAATTTAATCCGGTCTTCTGATTTTTCTTTATATAATAAACTATCCCGAACTGTTCTCTTTCAGCTCTTTCCGTAATTTCCCATTCATCAGCATTAAAATTAGGGAACTTAACCTCGCCGGCAGCCTCAAACTTCATGTAAGATAAAATCATGGCATCTGCTTTGCCTGATTCCAGTGCCTGACGGTAAATCTCGCCTCCCCCTATTATAAATATTTTTTCGTCACCAAGGGTGTCGCAATAATTCAACGCTTCATCAAGACTTCTGAATATCTTTAATCCTTCCTGCTCGGTTACTTCATTGCCCGTTGTGACAACGCAGTTCAGCCGCCCCCTGAGGGGTTTGCCGAGTGTCTGAAAGGTTTTTCTCCCCATGATTACCGGGTGGCCAAAGGTTGTATCCTTGAAATGCTTAAACTCTTCTTTCACATTCCAAGGCATTTCGCCTTCCTGTGTACCTATAACTCCGTTTTGTGCTATTGCAGCTATGATTATCCTGCTCAGACCGCCACCTCAAATTTAATTGCAGGATGATGCTGATAGTTAATCAGTTCAAAATCTTCAAATTTCAGTTCATCAATCGGTTTATCTGCAATTCTCACTTCCGGAAGCGGCAGAAAATCTCTTTTCAACTGCTCTTTAAGTCCCTCCAGATGATCATATCTCTCCATGGGGCTTCCCTTGTCTGCAACATAGATATGAGCATCAACAATTGTGTGCGCAAATATCCCCGGTTTAAGTCCCGTCTCTTTTGCAATGATCATTGTGAGCAGTGAATAGGCAGCCAGATTAAAAGGAATACCGAGAGCAATATCACCCGAGCGCTGGGTAAGATGGCAGTTAAGCCGGTCACCTGTTACATTAAATGCATAAGTGTAATGGCACGGCGGCAGTTTTGATGTTGTTGCGTTGCCGGGTTCCCATGCTGAAACCACAAGCCTTCTGCTGAATGGCTTATTTTTAATTTCATCTATCACATAACGGATCTGGTCAACTTCCCTTACCTTCCAGTTTCCGTTTTCATCCTTTTCGGCGGAGGGGAAGTGCCTCCAGTAATAGCCGTATGCTGTATCAAGATCACCGTTTTCATCAGCCCATGCATCCCAGATTTTTGTATGATGCTTAAGGTTCCTGATGTGATTTTCGCCCGAAAGATACCAGAGCACTTCATAAAGGAGTGATTTCCACTGCATCTTCTTTGTTGTAAGCAGCGGGAATCCTTTGGAGATATCAACTTTATAAAACGCGCCAAAAAATGAGATGGTGTCAATGCCGGTACGCGATTGCTTGCGCACCCCCTCATTCATCACTAATCTTACAAGATCGTGGTACTCTTTCATCTTCTCTCTGATTAAATTTCCGGGGAATTGATTTTCTTTAAACCTTAAATTTACTAATTTTTTTGATAGGAATCATGAGAGAAGCTCTTCTCTGAGCACATTTGACACCCTCACATGGTCAATACCCCCCTCACCGGCAAAATCACACTTTTTAGGATCGCCAGGGCATCTTCTGCTGCAGTAGCTCTCATCAGGCAGTATATATCTCGCTTTATTGCCAAGAGTTCCCCAAAGCGAGGGCTTACACGCCGGCAGCGGACAGAAGAGACCTATTGTCTTAACTCCAAGCGCTCCTGCAATGTGCATTGTACCGGTGCTTGCCGAAACAAGAAAATCAAGGGCTGCAAAATTCAGGATCGATTTCCTCAGCGGAAGGTTTTCATTTATAAAAGTGAATCCGGCCTCTTTAATCTTATCTGAAGACACATTGTCTGTGAATACGACTTTTGTGCTGCTCATTTTTTTCAGGTGCTCTGCCAGTAAGAGATATTCTTCCGGAGGCATATTGGGAGCTGAGCCCCCCGATGAGTAATGCACTCCGGTCAGAGTTCTGCAATCGCCAAGCAGTTCTTTTCTTATTTTAATGACCTCTTTTTTCTCTTCATCCGAAAGATATATTACAGATTGTTCCGAATTCACTGGAATTCCCAGTTTCCTGAGCATATCACTGCAGTACTGACCTTCATTCAGCTCACGGTCATAACCCCTCCTGTAAACACTCTTCACATTTGTAATTAAGTGAAAAGGCTTGAATCCGCTCCCGATTCTGTATTTCACACCCGCCAGGGCAAGAGCATAATTGATTCTCTCATTTGGCAGGAGCATGAGGGCGTGAGTTATCCTGAGATCCCTGAACTTTGATGCGAGAGAGAAGATCCCTTCCTTCTGATCAAATATAATTATGCCATCCACATAAGGATTATTCACATAAATATCCCTGGTATATTCCCTGAGCAGCATGTAAACTTTTGACTCCGGGAAATGAGCTTTGATGTTCACGGGGAGGTGGGTTGAGAGTACAACATCACCAATCCGGTCGGGACGCGAAATCAGAAAGTTCTTTTCCAAAAAAGGATATCCATTGGTTATATTTAAAAATCAATTTACAAAATTAAATACAAATTGGCAGAAAAACCCACCGGCTTTAATTACATAGAGCATTATAAAAAGGATGCCGTGGAATTCGACTACTTCGAAGAACGGAAAGGCGCCACTCTTCATGACGAAAGGCGTGTGCATGAGTATATTCTCAGCAGAATTGATAAAAAAGCGGGTATTGTGCTTGATATCGGCTGCGGATCGGCATGGCTGGCAGAAACTCTCACTACACACGGTTTAAGCGTTGTTTCCACTGATATTGCACTTGCCAATCTGAAAAAGGCAAAAGTGAAAGTGCCTGTGATGAATCACCATCAGACAGCCCTTGATTCTTTCAATCTCCCTTTTAATGATAAGTCATTTGATTATGTTGTCGCATCAGAAGTAATCGAACATGTACCTGATCCGGGCGCTTTCATTAAAGAGCTGTCATCAAAAGTGAAACCGGGCGGCAAACTGATAATAACCACACCCTATAAAGAAAAGCTGCAGTACGTTCTCTGTATTCACTGCAATGAGAAGACCCCCGTTCATGCGCATATCCATTCATTTGATGAGAATAAACTTAGCGATTATTTTTCTGATGAGCAAAAACCGCGGGTTAAATATTTTGTGTTCGGAAATAAATATCTGATCTTTGCAAGGACTTATATGCTGTTACAGTTCCTGCCATTTTCATTATGGAAGCCGGTTGACCGGTTCACAAGTTTTTTTCTCAGGAAAGATGTGCATATCCTTATTGAATATACGGGGTGATGGTAGGGAAATCACATATTCTGACGGGTCTCAGATCAAATGTAAGGATGAGAGGGCTGAACCTTTTTCTCTTCGGATATAATAACAAGTTAATGATAAATCCTTGAGGAGCATGTTGAAAAGGTTTAGCCAAGCCGCATTTTCAGATTACGGAAATCATTCTCCCAGCAGAGAACTCCGGCTGCAGCTTTGCATTTTTCTTTTTTATCTTCAAGGGCATCTCTTCCGGGTATCAGAGAGTTAAAATCTGAGATCACCTCACTGTATTCACGCTCAATATCCAGAACAAATCCGCAGTCATGCTCTTCAATGATCTGTCTCATCTGCGGGAGATTACTTACAACAGCGGGCACACCCGCCATAATATATTCAAACATCTTGTTAGGCAGAGCGTAATAGTATGAAACGCTAAGGTTTTCTATCAGTGCGAAACCGAGATCTGCTGCAGCAGTCAGCTCAAGAAGTTTTTCCTGCGGAATATTACCAGTAAAGATAATGCTCTCACCCGCTCCTGATTCTGTTGCTTTTCTTTTGTATTCATCAAGCAACTCTCCTGATCCTGCCACAAGCAGATAAAGATCGGGTCTTGAATTGAGAAGTCTGAAAATCAGATCAAGCCCTCTCCCCTTCACTATCACTCCCTGATATATCGCCAGCAAAGCCTCCTGCGGGATATTGTGCTCTGCCCTGAGATCAGCAACGCCGGTTATTTCCCTGTAAAGCGGCAGATTTCTCAGTAGTATGATTTTGTCTTCACTGATGCCGTATTGCTTGATCAGGAATTCGCCATCCATCCTGCCGGTGACAATTACACCGTCTGTTTTATGAATATTTCTTTTTTCAACCCCTTCCCAGAAGTTCTGCTTAATTTTTTTACCTTTAAGTCCCGCAAGGAAACCAAACAGCTCGCGGCTGTCATAAAATAATCTCCCTTTCTTAAGCTTACAGAAAAATGAGACTACAGGCAGGGTGTAAACATCCTCCGCAAAGTAATAATCATACCTGCCCGCAAACAGATGCCAAGCGGAAAGGAAATAAAATTTAAGATAATAGAATAATGAAGTGTATTTTTTGGTCAGGCTGTAAACTTTAACAGATTCTGTGACGGTGGTTCTGAAGCCTTTTTCCCTCCATTCAAACCCGATGAATGTTGTTTCAATTCCCTCAGCTTCCAGGCTTTTTCTGAGATTGAAACAGCGGGTATCGAATGAGATATTTCCCAGGAAGACTATAACCGCTGTCTTTTTGCCCGTATCCATTTATCAGATCATCAGTCTGATGGTATTACGCATTATTGTTCTGGCGTCAAACTTTTCTTTGAAATCAATAAGCGTCATGCTTGGTGTCATGGGGTTTTCTGCTTTTGTATCCTGGGAGACACCAATATCGAGATATTTATAACCGTTATCTGTTGACCACTTAAGAACCTCATACATCACTCTCTGAATAGGTTTCAGTTTTTCGTACTCATAATAAAGCATATTGTAAAAACAGAGCGTTATTGTACGGTTGCAGATAAAAAGTGATGACCCCGCAATCGGCTTGCCCTTGTAGTAAACCATGAAAAGTTTAAGATTTTCCGGCATAAGCTCATCAAGCTTAATCAGATCTTCGTATGAGTGAGTTGGTTTTACATTGTGTCTTGCTTTATTATCAACCAGAATGGGATAAAACTCGTCATATCTTTTATTGAGTTCAACGGTTATATCATCATTTTTCAGCGATCCCCTTACGTTCCTTCTGATTGTAGGCGAAAATCTTTCGATCAGATCCCTTTTTGTATCGAGTTTTATTGCGCTTGAGATATAATGGAGGTCATATTTTGCACCACGCCAGAGCAGAGCAAAATCGATATTCTGGTTTGGTTCATCTTCATACACCATCGGTGCCGAGGTCAGCAGATATCCCTTAATTCCGTTTTTACGTCCGTATTCAATGAGGGTATCAACCAGTTCCAGAGCTACATTAAATTTGATATCCCTGGTTACGACAGAGCCGTAAGATGCCCCTATGGGGGATTCAAACATTCCGTCGCGCATGATTGCACCCGGAAGAACGGCAAGTATGTTTCCTTTTTCAATAACCATCAGATGATCAAATCTGAACTTCCCCGGTGTGTGATAATCAAAAAAAGCCTGTTTATGAAACATGGTGCCGTTATTTGATTCATCTACAAATTTATCCCATTTTTCTTTCCACGCCGGTGTGTATTTGATAACTTCCATTTTTTAACCGTGTCTGTAATCAGTAAGAATATTTATAATAAACAATCCAAAATATAAAGATAATTAAGCAATTAAGATTAACCTCCTGAAGTTTACGGGCATCATTTTAAGGGGTGATTTTTCTCAGGAATGCTTTAAAACAAAAAGAGCCGACTAAAAGCCGACTCCTTCTGTTTGCGAGAGGTAAGTTATTATTTTAATTTCTTAAGTCTAAAACTGCGTTTTCTGAATCACCGTATGGGGAAGTAACAGTAGCATCGGCTTCTTCATCATTGTACCAGACTTTACCATCTAATAAATATCTGAACTGATATGATTTACCTTTTTCGATTTCAAGAACGGTTGAAAAAGATCCGTCCTTCTTCAGTTTGGTCATTTCGGCAGCAGAACCACTCCAGCTATTGAAGTCTCCGAGTACGCTTGCTGTATTGTGTGTTTTACCAACTTCTTTCGGAACTCTGAAGGTAACTTTGCAAACGTCACTGTTCTTTAAATACTGCTTTTTAATTGCCATTGAATACTTCTCATTTATTGTTAAATAAAAATTACAGTTCAAATATAAGTCCTGAAATTTAAATGTCAAATAAAAAATACCCGTTCGGTCGGTCGACCGTCAATATTTTTTTACTTTTTTGATTTTTTCCTGCCCGTTCGGTCGGTCGACTGACAATTTTAATATACAATCACGACTTTTCCGGCACCGTTTTAACCCGTTTATTAGTCCGGCGATGTTTTTCTTCGTTTATCTCTTAACAATTTCTTAACATGGTTTGCATTCACCGGATATTGTTCCTCTTCTTAATTCCGGGTATGTATCAGCTCATGTAAATGACAAATGAATAAACCCTCTGTTTTATACCATGGGTCAGACAAGTTAATTCTTTACTTAATTATATGTGTATTAATATCAGCACAACTGTCAGATGATGTTCAACAGTTTGTTTCGTGGGATATCCGGTTTAAGAAGCAGAATAAATTCGTCGAATCATTGTACACCGTGCATTTCAGTACAGTTCTGATGCACAGCCGTAAAACGATTGAACGGGTATACCGATATCAGGAGTAATGCACAAATCACACGATTATCCGGGTCATCAATAATCCCGGCAATACTGAATGTATAATATTGTCCGGCTCCGGAATTAAGGAACATTACCGGTATAAAGCATGTATACTGCAGAGCAATCTGCAGTTAAAAACAACAGTCCGGAGCCGTCAGATATACTTAATAAAACGCCTGTATCCAAAGCTGATTAATAAGTCAGGTTCAGTTTCCCGGTTTCCTTTTTCTCTGAATATATTGGCTAAACTTTGGTATATTTTGGGCTTACGGATATTTTTTTATTCACAAACTTCTGTAATACACTCACAACCTTATGAAAAAATACAATCTCTATACGGCAACTGCCATAGCCATGTCGACCATGATAGGCACAGGTGTGTTTACAAGTATCGGATTTCAGGTGATTGACATTAAATCAACTCCTGCAATCCTCGCTTTATGGATTCTGGGCGGTATAATTGCCATAGCCGGAGCGCTTACCTACGGAGAGCTTGCAAGCACATTCCCAAAAAGCGGCGGCGAATACAATTTTCTTTCAAAGCTGTATCACCCTGTTTTAGGTTTTCTCTCAGGTTATACTTCTGCCACAGTCGGGTTTGCTGCACCGATAGCGCTAGCAGCAATGGCGCTTGGCTCTTACCTCACTCCCCTGTTTCCCGGAGCCGCAGATTTCAATCCTGCACAGAAAGAGCAGTACCGTGTGATTATAGCATGCACGGCAGTGGTGATACTTACTGTGGTGCATCTTCTGAACATGAAAACCAGCGGCAACTTCCAGAAGTATATCACTTCGCTTGTTGTTCTGCTTATAGGCGGGCTTATAGTAGCGGCTTTCATTGTGGCTGAACCGGTGAAAATGTCGTTCGAAGGGATATCAAATGATCTCAATTATCTCATCAGCAATGCCTTTGCGGTCTCACTTATTTATGTGTCTTACTCATACAGCGGCTGGAATGCGGCGGCATATATTACAGAAGATATTGAAAACCCCAAGAGGAACGTTCCCAGAGCGCTTATTTTCGGCACTCTCATTGTAATGACACTTTACGTGCTGCTTAATTTTGTTTTCCTCTATACTGTGCCGATTGATCAGCTGGCAGGCCAGATAGAGATCGGATATCTTGCAGCTAAAAACATATTCGGCGAAACAGGCGGAATAGTGATTTCTCTCCTGATCTCAGTATGTCTTGTTTCAGCAATAAGCGGCATGACACTGGTGGGCCCGAGAATCACCCAGACTATTTTCCGCGATATTCTTCCGAACATCTTCGCCAAATACAAATCAATCAGCGGAGAGGTGCCTGTGGCGCTGCTTCTTTTCCAGACCGCTGTTTCAATCTTCCTGATTATCACCTATACATTTGAACAGGTTCTTGTCTATATCGGCTTCACACTGAGTCTTTTTACCACGCTCACCGTTACGGGTATCTTTATTTCCAGGAAGAAATTCAGCAACGAAGGTCACTACAAGACACCATTATATCCCATCACACCCATATTGTTCATTATATTTGAGATATGGATGCTGAGCCACCTTCTTTCAAACAAGTTTACCGAATCGGTTGCGGGACTCCTTACAGTCTGTTCCGGCATCCCTGTATATTACCTTGCAATTAAATTAAACCAAAAACTAAAATCAAAAAGTGAGTAAGTAACTATGTTTCTAAAATCTGAAAACAGATTCAGAAAGTTTTTTTCGACAGCTCTTTTCCTTGCATTCGTGACATTTGCAGGATGCGGCAATCAGTCAGGTAAAACACCTCAGGCTCCTAAAGAAGAAGCAAAAGAAGCTGCCAAGCCAAAAATTGATGTTGCAAAATATGATCAGAAATACAATGATCTGGCCCTTTTCCTTGCCGGCATGCAGGTGAATTCAGGAAGCAAACTCGCAAAGCTTACTGAAGACAAAGGATGGCAGGATCATCAGAAAGTGTTTGCGGAAAAATGGGCACAGTTCAGAAAAGACAGACTGGATTCAGTTGAAATCTGGCAGAAAGCTGAACTTTCATCATTCACAGATAAAGCCAAAACTGTGTTCTATCCTTTCGGCGGACCTGACTTCTTCTTCGCATACGAATTCTTCCCCGATGCACACAATTACATTCTCCAGGGTCTCGAGCCGGTTTACCAGCTCCCAGATTCGATAACATTTAATAACACAAACCTTGGCGCATACCTGCTTCAGCTTCAGAATTCGCTTAATGTGCTCCTGAAGGGCGGTTATTTTATAACAAAGGAAATGAACAGGGATTTCAATGTGGGCATACTCAGAGGTGTTATTCCTGTAATGCTTCTCTTTATGGCTAAAACGGATCACACTGTGCTTGATGTTCAGTACATCTATGCAGACGGCGATGGCAACTTCCTTCTTGATCCCGCAGATCTGACCTCAGGCAATAATTCAACCGTGAAGAAACAAAGCAAATTACCGACAGATATTATTGTTGACCCTAAACCACAGGGTAACACAAAAGCAAAAAATTCAATCAAAGGTGTGAAAATCACTTTCACCGATTCTAAAAAAGAGCAGATCAAGAATCTTTATTATTTCAGCACCGATACACAGAATCCATCGTGGGACAGCAGAAAATCTCTCCAGGAGCTGGTATTAAGTATGAAACCGCTCATCTTCTTCACAAAGGCAGCTTCATACCTCCTCCACGGACAGGATTTCGGCAACCTGAGAACATTCATTCTTGATAACTGTGATTACTTCCTTCAGACTGATACCGGTATTCCGCTCAGATACTTTAAGAAAGATGTCTGGGATATGACCTTCTACGGTTCTTACACCAAACCTATCGATACTTTCAGATATGCCTTCCAGCAGGATCTGAGAGATATTTATAAGGATCCGGCAAAAGTGAAACATCTTCCGTTTGGCATCTGCTATAACTGGGAGAAAGGCACGTCAAATATGTTTGCAGGAGTTAAGAAGAAGTAATTCTTCTCCCCGAAATTTCCCCAAACAAAAAAGCCGGCATAAAAGCCGGCTTTTTTTTTATGTCACTCAATTTTATGGTTACTATCAGCCAAGCTGATAAAGATATCCGTCGCGGCAGCACTGATATATCAGCCCGTCCCAGACAACAGGGGTAGCCTCAAAGCTCGTTTTCTCATTGAAATGAGCAAGCTTCTCAAGCTTCACTTTGAATTTATCACCTTTGGCATTCACAGGGAGTTTTTCCTTGCTGTTGTTTGCCTTTTCAAAAATAAGCTGATACAGGTATAAACCGTTATAGGTGGGAGCCACTATTTTGTTACCCTCTGTGAATATCGGGGTTGATATTGATGCACCAATATATGCTTTGGCCGCAAGCACAGGGGTATCGTACTGGTTCTTCATCAGTGTGTCATTAACTTTTTCTCCGGTTACAACATCCTGTGAGCCCACGTAAAGGTTTCCGTCAATTGCAAGAGTGGCAAACAATCTGGGGAACTCTCCGTCAGGGTTGTAATCATCATTAAGACTGCAGGTGCCGATAACTCCGCCCTGCCAGTCGGCAACGTTTGCATTTTTTGTCGGGAAAAACCATTCAACCGAATCTATTGCCGGTTTGAGCGGATTGAGTTTCAGAATGCCTCCCTGACCAGGAACATACTGCTTTTCAAGAGCGCAGTAAACTTTACCGTCTTTAGAAATAACTGTTGTGCCGTCAATATCGGTTCCGGTGAAGAAATCAAAAACCACTTCCATTTTGTTGATATCGATGCCATAGATATGTCCCGCTCCGCTGGCAATGTATATCATATCATCAAGTCTTGCCGGTGATGCTTCAACCACAATATTATTACCGTGCGCAGCCACATCTTCGGTATTGTAAAGTTTTACTTTCCCGAAAATCTTTGGCTGCTCTATTCCGTCAATAAGTGATTTATCACTCACCTTACTGCTCATGAACATCCCGAATCCGCTTTCAACGGCATTGAATAACATTCCGTTGCCAAGATAAATGGGAGAACTGTCATTATCTCTGCTGTAGCATTCTGTACGCGGCACATTAAGCTTCCAGAGCTCTTTTCCGGTCCTGAAAGATACTGCGCGTAAGCTCGGCACCAGATTATCAGAATAAACAACCTTCCCTTTGCCAAGCCTGCTGCCCTGAAGCACAACAACCCTGTCATCAAACGGGGCGGTTTCATCAATGTAAACTGATGAAGACCCTTTCATCACATCATCATTTTTATACTTCCACACTTCCTTGAAGCTGTTAACGTCAATTCTTCTGAGATTATGGTCATAAGCTCCGATGACAAGATTTAAATTATCTTTCTCTTTTATAATTGTGGGCTGACCCGTCCATCCTGCACCGCACCAGTGTTTTGTGGTGGTGCCTACAATGGTTCTTCCGCAGTCAAGATAGAATTTATTAATTACGTTTAACCCTTTCGGGGTTCCTTTTCCGTAGAATCTGCGGGTTTCATTTCCAAGAAATGTTCTGATCAGTATTTCGGTGTCGCCGTCGGCAAATGGATTTTTTGCCGGCGGTGGAAGAGCCTGCGGGGTGCTGTGTGAGTTGCCTTTGCTATCGCATGCCGTAAGCAAAAATGTGGGAACGGATGCTCCTACAAACGAAACGGCACCAAGCTGTGCCGCCTTTTTTAAGAAATCTCTTCTGTTCATTGAATAATTTTCGGTTTATAAGTTCTGACTAATTTACAGTTCAATATAACATTACTTTCTGATAATCCCGATTACGGCAGTGATAATTCTGAAGATAAAAGACACAAGAAGACCCGCAACCATCGGCTCAAGCCAGGTCATATTTTCAGCAGAAAGTTTGAAGATCAGCACCGTCACACCGGTGAGCAGTGTAAGCACCATCTCAGTTAATGTGAGGCTGCTGCTGATCTTTATGGCAGGATAATAAGCTGCCAGAAGCGGGATAAGCAGAGGCGGAATGCACAATGACCCGAAGTAATACCAGAGGTCAATAACCGAGGGAACGAGCGCAGCCATTGCAAATGCTATGGCAGAAGCGGCAGCAAGCCCTGTACTAAACAACTGCCTGGGGTCACCCCCTTTTATCAGTCTGCCGCCTATGTCATTGCCGAAAGTTGTGCCGCTCAGCAGCAGAAATCCGTTGAGGGTTGAATATACCGTGGCAAACATTGCCATAATGAAAAGAGCCTTTAATCCCTCAGGAAGAATTAAAGCAAGCTGCGGGAATGCGTTTACAGGGTCAGAGATATCGGGAAGAATTGCTCTTATGTAGAGTCCCGTCGAGTTTGTGATAAAGTCAAAAAGGAACCAGAAAAACACTGAAATCAGTATACCGTATTTAGCCACTGACGTACTTTTAGCCGCATTCACCCTCTGGTAAAAACCCGGATCCGCAAGGGTCCATGCCCCGATAAGATACCATACAAGAATATACAGCGGAGGTGCCCCGCCTGTAAGATTCAGGTGACCGGCCGGAAGACTTTTCTCAAGGAAACCCATTCCGCCATAGTTATAAATCAGAAAAATCAGGGCTGCGGTAAATCCGGCAAACATTAGCACGAACAGAATTATATCAGAACTTATGTTCGATCTGAATCCACCCCTCCTGATCTGAATGATCAGCATAGTCAGCATAATCAGCATTGAGAGAGGATATCCGAGGCCCGTGACCGATGAGAGGATGCCGCCGGCCATAAGAAGATACGGCGCCGGATTTGTGAGAAGAAAGATCACAGCCGATGCAAATATGGCTGCTTTGGGTCCGTATGCGGCCTCAAATTTATCCGGGATCGAGATAAGTTCTTCATTCCTTATCCTCGCCGCCAGAAAGAATGCATAGATTATGGCGAAGATGTAGTAAGGGAGTCCCTGAGTGAACCAGCTTGCTATTCCGTACCTGTATGAAAACTCCCCGATGCCGAGTATTCCGCCGTACCATGTTGATACATTAACAATCACAAACAGAGGCAGGGTCAGTTCACCTGATGAGAGCACCGCATCCCTTAAAGAATCGCTCTTTTTTACTCTGAATCCGAACCAGAGAATCAAAGCAAATGAAAGGATAATGATCAGGGTATCAGCAGCACTAAATGAAACCATTTCGCCTCATCGTATCAAAATCCCTGACGAGAAATCCCGTTCCTCCTTCAATCTGCAGTTTTACTTTCCTGCCTGTTGCAACGTTTGAGGTGCTTTCCCTTACCCCGAACGGGAGTTTTATTCCGTCAAGTTTATATTTTAATCCTCTTGAGGTGAATGCAGCAGTTTCATTGAGTCCGTAGATTGAGATAATCTCACCGGGTTCGGTTTCGAATTCTGTTAATCCTGTTACAACTGTAAGCACGGATCTGAAACTGAGGATGGAGAGCTTCATCAGATTTCTGAATTTAAGAACCACCCCGAGATTGCAGAAAGAATGATCAAGCCTGTCGCCGGTTACTGCGGTCAGAATAGCCTCTGTGAATCCTCCTGATGCCGCAAACTTAATCGATTTTTCTATATCGGTATCGTTCTGCCGGCTGTACTTAATGATTTTCACTTTATGTTTAAAGAACTCCAGAGTTTCCGGGGTTATGGAATCGAGATCTCCGATAATATAATCAGGTATCATCCCGAACTCTCTGATTTTCTCTGCACCGCCATCGGCACAGATAAGTGTTTCATAACCTGAGTTCATCAGATACTCAAGCTGGGATTTTTGAGGCGGCGATCCATTCCCGAATATGATGCACTTCATCAGAATATTTCCAGAGCTGCTTTAAAGAATATGCTTCTTGAGGCGAGGGGAAAAAAGTTATCAGCCCCGCTTGCAAACAGAAGTATTTTTGAGTCGAGAAGGTTATTGATTTCAATCATCATCTTAAGCCTTGTGTTGAACAGACCAAGATTATAACCTGCACTGAGATTAAGTATTGTGTAAGGATCAAC
>JABWCA010000021.1 GCA_013359345.1 Ignavibacteriaceae bacterium | reverse complement strand
ATCACGAAAAAGATGATTGTGTTATTAACCCAGCCGCGCACCGTTTCCTGAAGTTCTCCGTCGGTTTTCATGACCAGATAAATTGCGCCGTGCATCATGAATGCGGCCACGGTTGTCACTCCCACCAGAATGGCATAGGGATTAAGCAGGTTAAGCAGGCCTCCGGCGTATTCTTTATCAGGCCCTATCGGTATTCCCTGGATAACATTGCCTATTGCGACTCCCATCAGGAAGCCTATGAAAATTGAAGAAAATGAGAAGAGGTAATCCCACATTTTTCTCCACCAGAGCATTTCCTGCTTGCTTCTCATCTCTATTGAAACTGCCCTGAAAATCAGGAAGAAGAGGAGCAGCATGAAGGGGACGTAAAATCCTGAAAAGGATGTTGCATAAACATGGGGGAATGCGGCAAAAAGCGCGCCTCCGCCTGTTACAAGCCATACCTCATTGCCATCCCAGACAGGACCAATTGAATTAAGGAGAATCCTTCTGTTAAGATCGGTTTTGGTGAGAAGGTGGAGCGCCCCCACGCCAAGATCAAACCCGTCAAGAATGGCATATCCGCCGAGCAGAATCCCGATTAAAATGAACCAGATAAAATTAAGATCAAATGAAAATTCCATAATATCACTCCGTCAGATGAGGCCTTGTAACCGAAAACTGTTCTTCTTCTTCGCCTGTTTTATGTTCCGGGAAAACAGGTCCGTGTTTGATCTTCCGGTCAAGCAGAAAGATGAACATCAGGAAAAGGAAGAGATATATCACGGTAAACAGAATCAGTGAAAACAGAATCTCTTCTGCTGAAACCGCCTTCGAAAGGGCGTCTGATGTTCTGAGAATTCCGTAGACAATCCAGGGCTGCCTGCCAACCTCGGCGGTGTACCATCCCACCTGATTAGCAATCTGAGGCAGCAGCACAGAGAAGACAAGAACCCAGAGGAACCACCTGTATTTTGTAATTTTGCCGGTGAAAGAGAGGAAAGCTGCCAGAAGGCTGATTCCTATAAGTCCGAACCCGATAGCCACCATGAGATGGTAAGTCTGGAAAATAAAATTAACCCGTTTGGGCACCACATCAGCCGGAAATGCATCAAGCCCTTTAACGGGAGTTTTTGTATCGCCTGAAATCAGAAAGCTGAGCATACCGGGAATGGCAATTCCGTATTTAACCTGGCGGCCTTCCTCATCAACCCAGCCAAACAGATAAAGATCGCCCGCTGCCGATGAATCATAATGCGCTTCGAATGCGGCGAGCTTCGCAGGCTGGTTCTTTGCAACGCCCACTGCGCTTGAGTGCCCCGTGAAAAGCTGAAAAAGTGAAGCTAAAACAGCAACAATAACACCTATCTTAATTCCCCTGAGAGAAATATCAGTATGCTTGTTTTTAAGCAGGTAATAAGCGTGAACACTTATAAAAAGGAAAGCTCCTGCCAGAAATGAACCGCCGAGAACATGTGTGAGCCTATCGACCGATGAGGGGTTGAAAACCATTGCCCAGAAATCAGTGATCTCTGCGCGCGCATTCAGCCCTTCTCCCACAATCCTGTATCCGGCGGGGGTCTGCATCCACGAGTTTGCGACAACTATCCAGACAGCCGACATTATTGACCCAAGTGAGACCATGCAGGTTGAAAAGAAATGCATCTTAGGCGATACTCTGTTCCATCCGAAAAGGAGTATGGCGAGAAATCCTGATTCAAGAAAAAAGGCAAAAATACCTTCGGCGGCAAGGGCGCTCCCGAAAATATCGCCCACATACCTTGAGTAGGTTGCCCAGTTTGTGCCAAATTCAAACTCCATCACGATGCCTGTTGCCACACCCATGGCAAATGTGAGCCCGAATATCTTGACCCAGAATTTGGTCATGTTTTCGTAAACTTTATCTTTTGTCTTAAGGTATAAGCCTTCGCTTATGACCAGAAGAATACCGAGACCGATACTTAGGGGTGGGTATATGTAGTGAAACGCAATAGTAAAAGCAAATTGCAGACGGGCTAAAAATTCAACATCCATAAATAATTTTTCATGATTTTGTACGCAATAAATTAAATATCTGATTTAAACTCAACATAAAACGTGGTTCCCAATCCGGGGGTTGATTCAAACCACACCTTATGGCCGAGTTTATCACAGAGCATTTTGACAATTGATAAACCTAATCCCGTGGAAGATTCATCACCTGTTGGCCGGTTACTGAGCCGGGCAAACTTCTTAAATACAAATTCTCTCTCTTCAGGCAGAATGCCGGGCCCCTGATCGGTGACAGAAATGATTCTGCCGGATTCGCTTCCGTTAAGCCTGATGGTTATCTGAGTGTTGCTGAAAGTGTATTTGCACGCGTTAGAGAAAATATTATCGAGAATCTGCAGTGAGAGGTTATAATCGCTCCGCACCTTTGCAGGTTCTGACGGCTCATCATACTCCACTTTAATCGATTTTGACTTACAATGGAGTGAATTTGTGGTTATCAACTCTGCTATCAGCTCCCTGAGATCAAAAACCTCCTCATCAACGGTTATTCTGCCGCTTTCAATTGTATCGGCATCAAGCAGTTTTTCAATAATTGAAATGATATTGCTGCTGTTCTGGTGAATATTTTTCCCGTAATTTCTTATCTCTTCATGATTAAGCGATTCGGTATCCTCAAAGAGAATCTCTGAGTAACCCATAATGCTTGAGAGGGGATTTTTAATGTCATGGGCTGCTATGCTCAGGTACTCATTTTTATCATTATTAAGTTTTTCAAGGTTCTGATTTTTTGATTTAAGCTGATCATTCAGGAGCGAAAGATCGTTTGCAGCTTTTTCAAACTGGGCGGTTCTCTCATGCACTCTTTTTTCAAGTTCACTGTTGGTTTTTTCGAGAAATCTGGTTCTTGTTCTGATATAGAAAACAGTTCCTGCAAGAAGCAGCAGAATATAGAAAATATATGCTGCTGTGGTGAGATACCAGGCCTGATTTATTTCAAATTCAACATTTGCATAAGAAGTAAGCCCGGCAGAATTAACCGCTTTAACCATGAATCTGTACCTGCCGGGAGGGAGGTTTATATACTCCCTGAAATTTCTTCCTTTTTCATAAACCCAGTTCTCTTCAAATCCTTCAAGTCTGGTGTAATACTCAACCCTGCCGTCACCAATGTATGTGAGGGCTGCAAATGAGAAGGTGATATAGTTCCTGTCATAAGAAAACTCAAAGGGATCTCCCCCCTGAATGAGGTCACCCTGATAAAACACATTCTTATTGACTTCTATTTTACGGATTGAAAGATTAAAGGGAATTTCACGGCGTGTGTGATTTTTAAGCTGGAAAAGGAATAAACCCTCATTGCTGGTAAGAAACACCTTTTCAAAATCTTTATCCTGGAAAACGGTCATCCCGAAAATATCATATTTGGCAATCATCCCGATATAATAATTTTCCCTGATTTCTGCCTTGCTGCCGGATATTTCCAGTTTGCAGATTCGCCCCAGGTCATGAAGCCAGATGTTCCCCATGTTATCACCCGTCAGAATCGGGATGTTGTCATCCTGCCTGAAACTGATCTCAATTTCCATTTTCCTGATTGATTTAAGATCATCGGTTACATAGTAAACGGCCGAATCGGTTGCTATGAAGATATATCCGCCGGCATTATAAAGGGAAACGGGTTTATTATAAAGGGGACTCTGACCCCTGAAACCGGTGATTATGGGACGGAGCAGGGATGTTGAAAAGTCAAGCTTCAGAATTCCGCTGTTACCTGTTTCCACCCAGACATTGCCGTTTTTATCTTCAACAAATCTTCGGCATTCATCGTAAACGGGCAGTTCACCGGCTTTCTGCCATTTGCCGGTCTCATCCTTTTCAAGGAGATATATTCCGTCATCCTTGCCGCAGAGAATGTGCCCGGGATATTTTTTAAGCGGCAGTGCCGTGAAGGTGTATGTGCCTGAGAGCTGACTGAGGCCGGCGCCGTCATACGAAAAGAGTCCCTGCGATGTGCTGATAAGAACGCTGTTATCTTCAAAGGAAGTGATATCCCATGATTCATCATTAATCTGAGGGAGTTTGCTGAATTCAAACGAACTGCCGTCAGTGCGGCCTGAATAAACGCCAAACGGCGCTGAGATAAACAGATTGTTATTTTTGATGAAACCGCTGACCGTTCCCTTAGGGAGGCCGTAGCCGGGGTAAAGCAGGGTGATACCGCTGCCGTAACTTATGCGTGTTATTCCGTCATCGGTGGCTGCCCAGAGATTTTTTTCGCGGTCTGAAAAAACATCAAAGATAATATTCGTTCTGAGTCCGTTTTTATCCGTGATATGAAAAACGGGATTCCCTTTGTTATCTGTGATCATTATACCCCCCTTAAAAGTCGCAAATGCGATCTTGCCATCGGGGAGAATTATGGCCTTATAGATAAAATTTTCACGGAAAAAGTTTTTAAGAGCGGGGGCAAATTCAGTAACCTCCCCGTTTCTGTAAGCAAGAATGCCGCCTTCATAGGCGCACATCAGGATGGTGGCTGAATCGGGACTTATCACCGAAATGAAATCAAAGTTAAAAATGCGGGGGTCATCTGTGAATCTTGTGAGTTTTCCGTTTTTGTACTCCTTAACGCCGCCGCCCGAGTCATAAATAAGAATCTTTCCGTTAACCTTGGCGGAGCCGGTGAAGTATTTTCCGGCTGTGAGAACTGAGAATTTTTTGCCGTCCCATATATAAAGGCGCTTATCCGTTCTGAAAACAACTTCATTATCAGTAAAGAGGATATCCCAGACATCAAGGAATTCCCTGTGCTCTTCGGGGATCAGATTCTCAAGCGCTTTATACTTAATTCTGTTCTGAGGATCACGATACAGGAAACCAAGCCTTGAAACCGCGCCAACGTAAACCCGGTTATCATTTCCGTAGTTTACCATTCTCACAGTGGCATCATTATCCATTTTTATGATCTGCCACTCTGAGCCGTCGTAAATCATGATTCCCGAGTTGTTCGCAAAGTACATAATCCCTGCAGAATCCTGAGTCACAGCCCAGTTCTGCACGCTTCCTCTGTAGATATAGGGAGGGAAATTCTGAACAGGTTTTATGCCTGAAGGGTTGAGATTCTGCGCCGCAGCGCTAACTGAAAGAAACAGAAGGATTATTAAAAAAGAGGCAGCACCCTTGCCAGAAAAACCTGAAAACCGGAACCGGGGAAATTTGTGCGATGAAGTATTCAATTGAAACGGTGTATGGATGAAAATGCCCGTACAAATAATTTTTTAACTATTTAATCAATATAGTTATATTTTATGTACCAAACCTTTTGAATAATAAAAATAGTATCCGGAAAAATATATATGAAAGAGTTTTTTAAATACTTCGGAGCCTCGCTGCTTGCTTTCATTGTCGGGAATATTTTCATTTCCATAGCAGCATTTCTGATGTTTTTTGCAATTGTTGCGGCGTTTGGAACCAGCAGCGGTCCCACTGTTTCAGAGAGCAGTATCCTGCTTGTGAACTTCAGTGAGCCTGTAATGGAAAACCCTGCGCCTGAAGATGAAATCGGTTCACTGGTTGAAGGTAAAAAGATAAAGGTGACCAGATATATACAGGCAATAAATGAAGCCGCCAAAGATGAAAAGATAAAGGGGATTTACCTTGACCTCACAAACCTGGGTTTTATGGGGGGGCTTGGGTTCAGCGCAATGAATGAGATTGAAAAGGCCCTGGCGGAATTCAGGAAAACAGGTAAACCGGTTTACGCATATTCAGAGTATCTGGATGAAAGAGCTTATTTTCTAGCATCGGCTGCCGATTCAATTTTCTTCAATCCCGTGGGGATGTGCAATCTGAACGGAATTGCAGCAGAGATAGAGTTTTACAGGCAGATGATGGATAAAATAGGCGTTCAGGCGCAGATATTCAGACAGGGCAGGTATAAAGGCGCTGTTGAACCTTTCAGCAGCGACAGGCTCAGCCCCGAAAACCGGGAGCAGATTCAGCATTATGTATCGGTTCTCTGGCAGTTAATCCGTGAAAAGATAGCGGCAAACAGAAAAATATCACCCGACAGCCTCAGCCTTCTGGCCGATAATCTTGCCACGCTTGAAAATGAAAAGCTTGTTAAATACAGGATTGTTGACAAGATTGGCTACGCTGCCGATGTGAGAAACTCGCTTGCCTCACATGCAGGGATGAAATCACCCGAAAAACTTAAATTCATTTCTGTTTATGATTATATCAATGCTTCAGGTGTGAGCGAGTATGCTGACGGCGGTGGAATGAGTGATGAAATTGCGGTAATCTATGTTGCGGGCGATATCATAAACGGCAGCTCGGTTGATGATGCAACAGGAGATAAAACTGTTATAAGACAGCTCAGGAATGCTGCTGAAAGCAATGATGTTAAAGCAATAGTGGTAAGGGTGAGTTCACCCGGGGGGAGTGCAATAGCATCAGAGAATATCTGGCGCGAGATTAAAACTGTGAATGCCGTTAAGCCCGTGGTTATTTCAATGGGTGATTACGCAGCATCGGGAGGGTATTATCTTTCTGCGGGCGCTTCAAGGATTGTTACCGAACCCGGAACCATAACGGGTTCAATTGGCGTTTTTGCCATGCTGGTTAATTTTAAAGAGCTGCTGAATAATAAAATCGGGATTACCACCGATACCGTGAAAAGCAACCGCTACAGTGATTATATGTCGGTTTACCGGCCTGCCTCAGAGTTTGAAATACTTGCCACCCAGAGGAGCATAAATTCAACTTATCTCACTTTTCTTCAGAGGGTGAGCGAGGGACGTAAAATGAGTGTTGAGCGGGTTGATTCAATTGCCCAGGGCAGAGTATGGACAGGAATTGACGCTGTGAAACTCGGCCTTGCGGATACACTCGGCAGTTTTGGAGACGCGGTGAAAATTGCAGCAAAACTCGGCGGCACAAAATCTTATTCGGTTGTGAATTACACACCCCGTAAGTCATTTATAGACAGGCTGTTTAATTCGTTTGAGTCGAAGATTAAAACACTCACCGGAGCAGCAGTTCCCGAAGTGGTTTCGGAGGGAATGGATAAAATCAGGGTGCTTGAACGTCTTAAGGGGACTCAAACAAGGATGACATTCAATTTAAATCTAACTTTTTAAAAATATACGGCAAGTTTTATTGCATATATTGTTCTTTCAAAATATGTTTAAAACTTGCATTTTTTTAATTTATGACTACGGATAAAATCAAGACAATCATTCGCAATAAAAAGGCATACCATGATTACTTTGTTGAGCAGTCACTGGAAGCCGGAATTGCACTGACGGGTACAGAAGTAAAATCACTCAGGCAGGGGAAGGTGAATCTGCTGGATGCTTATGCTGAGGTAAGAAGAGGTGAAGTGTGGCTTATAGGATCGCATATTAATGAATACACACACGGAAACCGTGAGAACCATGACCCGATGAGAGAGAGAAAACTGCTTCTGAACAGAAACGAGATCCGTAAACTGGATGCCAAAGTGAAAGAAAAAGGTTTTACACTGGTGCCTCTTTCTCTTTATTTCAAAAACGGAAAAGTTAAGGTTGAGTTAGGACTTGTAAGAGGTAAAAAGCTTTATGACAAGCGTGATACCATTGCGAAAAAAGATTTTTTACGTGATCAGGACAGACAACATTCAATTAAATATTAAATAAAACAGGAAGGAGAGGACGAGTTGTTCGTACCAACAAGAATGTTCTTTACCAAGGGTGTTGGGAGACACAAAGATTATCTGGCTTCATTTGAGCTTGCGCTCAGAGATGCAGGTATTGAAATGTGTAACCTCGTTACAGTAAGCAGTATTTACCCACCCGAGTGTAAAAGAATTTCTAAAGAAGAAGGATTAAAAGCATTAAAACCGGGTCAGATTACATTCTGTGTTATGGCACGTAATGCCACTAACGAACCTAACCGGTTAATAGCTGCTTCTATTGGTGTGGCAATTCCCGCTGACAAAAAGACATACGGATATCTTTCGGAACATCATCCTTACGGAGAAACAGAAAAAGTAGCCGGTGATTACGCAGAAGATTTGGCTGCAACTATGCTCGCAACCACACTGGGAGTTGAATTTAACCCCGATCTCGATTGGAACGAGAGAGAAAACATCTACAAGATGTCGGGTAAGATTGTTAATTCATTTAACATTACACAGTCGGCAGAAGGCAATAAAAACGGCCTCTGGACCACTGTGGTGGCTGCATCAATCTTACTTCCATAAAAGTATTATAAAGGCCGCTCCCGCGCAGGGGGCGGCTTTTCTGACTGAAATATCACTAATCGGAGGAACGGGTATTGTCTCCATATCTCGTTTATATATTATCGGTCATCTTTTCAATCAACAGTTCCACAGAAAACGATGACTTCCTGACCCTTCATTCAAAGTATTACGATCAGGTTTATTCTTATAATATCAGTTCCACAGATACGGCAGGATTTTTTACCAAGGTAGTGCTTGATTCTTCAGGTATTATGATTGATGACCTTGTTACCCTGGCAAAAAATTACCTGGGATATCCGTATGTCTGGGCCGGTACCACGGAGAAAGGCTTTGACTGTTCAGGGTTCATGTATTTTCTCTTTCAGAAAATGGGAACCCCGATTCCGCGTATGCCCGCAGACCAGTGCCTTATGGGTGAGGATATCAGAAAAGAAGATGTGCGCAAAGGCGACATGATCTTCTTTAAAGGCAGGAATATTTACAGTAACTGGATAGGCCATGTGGGGCTTGCCATTGAACCCGACAGCGACGGCGTGGCAAGGTTCATTCATGCAGAAAATCCAAGAACCGGCGTCAGAATTGACCGCCTTGATCATATGTATTACGGCCCCAGGTTTATAAGGGCCACACGACTTTATTATGCTAACAATCCAAAACTATTTGCGGAAAAGAAATGAAAAAGAATAAATTCCTGATTTTATTTATTACAATGCTGATGTTTGTATCAACGGCTTGTGATAAAAAGAGCAACGGCCAGAACCCTGAGTCTGATAAAGATTCGGTTAAAAACCAGGCGGCTCAGACTCCTGCTGATTCTCCCGATAAATACGGACGTGATTTTAATGATCTGGCAAGATATTTTGCCGGGCTTCCCGTTGAACAGGGAAGTAAAATTGATGACCTTACTGCCACAGGCGAGTGGAAAAACCATTCAATGGTATTTAATCAGAAATGGGATCAGCTTACAAAAGAAAGGCTCGTGCCCATTACAAACTGGCAGAAAGACGAACTTAAGAAACTTGAAAATATTGAAACGGTGTTTTACCCGTTCGGCGGTCCTGACTTTCTTTTTGCATCAACATTTTTCCCGAATGCAAAAAACCTTATTCTCATAGGACTTGAGCCGGTTGGCAAACTCCCTGATCTCAACACAGCAAAAAAATATCTCCCCACCTATCTCGAAAATCTTCAGAAAGCCCTTAATGTGCTCCTTACAGGCGGCTACTTTATGACAATAGAGATGGAAAAGGATTTCAAGACCGACAGGCTTAACGGCGTTGTTCCCGTTCTCATGCTTTTTATTGCCAGAACAGGGCATCAGGTGCTTGCAGTTGATTATTATGATACCGAAGGCAGCAATCCTGTTGACTGGGATAAGCCGGTGGATATTTCACAGCCAAACCATTCAAAACTTTCTGCAGTGAGAATCAAATATGCCGGAAGTGACAAGGTAGTGAAAACCCTCACTTATATTTCAACGGATCTTTCTGACGCGGCTTTCCCGAAAAGCAAGACAATTCAGGATTTTGTGAAAGGGAAACAGCCTTTTGTAACATTCCTTAAGGCAGCTTCATATCTGCTGCACAGAGACTCATTCTCACAGATCAGAGATTTTATCCTTACAAACACAAAGTACCTGGTACAGGATGACAGCGGACTTCCTCACAGATTCTACAATAATGAAAACTGGAAGTATCAGCTTTACGGAGTTTACACCGCTCCCATTAAACTCTTTGAAGTAAGATACCAGGATGATTTCAGAAAAGAGTTCCTGAAGCCTGAAAACATTAAGCCTCTTCCTTTCGGGTACGGTTACTACTGGACCGATAAAAGATCAAATCTCCTTTTTGCAGAAAAGGTTAAATAGCGGTTTTCCGAACCATAGAATTAAAGATTCTGATGATGGCTGTCTTAAAAGGGCAGCCAATTTTATTTTAAATTGGCCCGTGGTGTGTGTGACTGCAGATATTCAACCCCGCAGGAGTTGATCTGTGTTTATGCGGCAAATGTTAGTCACAAGCTTAATAGTCTCAGAGGTTATTATTTGAGCCGGGAAAAATCAAGCGGCCGGAAGGCCGGCGGTACGGTATCATTTGTTTCTGATATGAGAATGGGAATAGAGGGGAGGCAAATAAACCCGGTTTGAATTTTGGCTGTATGTGGCCTGTAAACGGGTGCAGGGCCGCTGAGGGTGTCAGGAGAAAGCGTATGCCCGTGAGGTAATCGTTAACCGGCTGAAAATCACCCTCAGCGTTGTGAAAGTGTACCCGGGGTTTTACCAAGACTGAAATATGAACCTGATACAGTCATTAAGAATACAGACCAGACAAAATGCATGCTGCAGGATTATTATTGCTTCTCTCCGGGCCGTATCACACCGCCTTCTCTTGCCGTCTGCTTCAGCTGACGGCGCAATAATAAAAAAGCCGGCAAGTGCCGGCTTGAACATCATACAGCAGCAGCAGAACCGCCGCAAAATTACTTTGTCAGATAATCCAGGATATGTTTCATAACAAGATCACGGCCGTCTGAAGCGGTTATTGTCTCAAACGGAAAGCCCATTGTCACAACGGAGTACTTTCCTTTATAACCCGTGACCGCGTTGTTCCAGTTATCATCATAAAGCATCAGGACTTCAGCACCCTCCGCGGGGTAAAATGACTCAGGGGCTTCAGCGGCATAGATTTTATCGTTCAGTGTCTGAGAGAATAAAGCACTCATTCCGGCAGGAATTAACCGGCCTCTGAATGAATTTACTTTGCCTGATTTGCTCGCATATTTAGTCTGAAGAGTGATTTTCAGGTATTCCTTACCGAATCTGAACTGAGGGGCAAGGGTGTCTTCTGAAACACGTGTTTCTGAACCGAGATATGAACCCGATATTAAAAGTTTCCCTCCGTTATCAAGGTAGTTTTTAAGGCTTTTTATCATTCCGGGAGTGAAGATGCTGAAATCTTCACCAATGAGACCATCAGCCGAAGCAATCGGCCTGCCGGTGGTTTTTTCCTCGCCATATATAAAGTCGGCAAGCTTATATTTAAGAAGATTTGCAGAGCCGTTCTCAACAGATTCATCACTTGCGGAGGAGAATGAATATCCGGCATTGAGCACTGATTTACCGTGCAGCGGAGCATAGTCAAAGTTATTTCCCGCAATAACTTTTCCTTCATAATCGCCATAACTTGCGCCAAACCCGGGTGCATCATTTGTTCTGAACTCTGACTTCGGATTAAAATCATAAGTGCTGCCCGTATAGGAGATATCGTTACCCCATGGCACGCCCATATCAATATTATCCATAAATCCGGCGAAATCAGGGGTTTCAATCTTTGCAGGACCCGAAACGCGGTCAAATCCGTTCACAATCAGCACTTCCCCTTTTGCATTATTTGCCATTCCTGCAGCAAGCACTTCCGAAGGGAAGCTTTCACCGCCGTCATTAACCGCAGTAACTTTGTATGAGTATACAACGCCCGGTTTAAGGTCTTTATCGGTAAATGAAGTTGTGGTCACATATCTGCCGTTATCAAAACCGTTCAGATTTTCACTTCTGTACACAACGTACCCTGAAGGGAGAGCCGTCTTTTCGACCGGGTCATGAACAGGACTCCAGTTAAGCACGGCAGAATTTCCTTCGAACCTCACGCTGAAATTATTGACCGGCAGAGGCTGAATAACATACGGCGTTCCGTGATATGTTGCAAGAAACTTAACGATACCTTTATATATCGACCTCGAAACATAAAAGCGGAATCTGGGATCTGAGGCATATGCCATATCAGTTATATCCTGCTGTGATAAAAGCTCAAGCAAAAGAGAAGGGAAATTTGATCTTACCGCCTCTGCATACCGTGAATCCCAAAGGTCCCGGCGTGACCATCTTGAATCAAATATCTTTTCGATATCTTCACAGATGATGGTCTGCACTATATCGGCAAGGTCACGGTTTGAAAGCCTTGATACGCCGTCGGGGAAATAGTATGTCGTGTCAAAAGCACTCACGCTGTAAATAGCGAGCGTGCCGAGCGTGGTATCGCCGTTTCTGACTCCGGCATCTGTATGAAATGCAAGCGAAAGGTCAATGGGAATGCCGAGGCCTTTGTAGTTTCTGTTCCTGTTGGGTCCCGCGGGAGCGCCATTGAGCCAGTTGGCATATTCAGATCTCGACTGGTAATCATCAACATAATCATCCCTGAAGTTTCTCATATTGTAAACCAGATCTGCCGGTGCGCCCATGAATTGTTCATAATATTTTGATCCCTCAACAAATTTTGGCCTGCCCGAGAGGAGTGAATCCCTGGCAACAACACCTATACCGCCGCCGAGCCGCACGGCATCCGCAGAGAGATAATTGCCGTCGCTTTTTCCTGAAGCAAGACTCACCCTGTAGTTTTCACCCGCATTAAAGCGGAACTGTGCGAGATAAATCCAGGTGCCGTATCCGATCTGCTGATTCACTCTGAAATCAGTTCTGCCGCCCGAGTGATACACAGAATACACTGCTTCTGATGAATTGGTTTTTGATGAATCACTGCCATATGCTACTGATACAAAATAATCTCCGGTTTCAGGCACTGTAAATGTCCATTCGGCAGCGGTTTTACCCGGTTCAGGTGATTTCAGCAGACGGAAGTCACCGAATGTAAAAGGATTTTCTTCACCGTAAAGTGGTTGCGTGATCGGACCGAATCCCGCGCCGCCGCTGATCCATCCGTCAGAAGTCTCTTTATAGCCATTGCTGCCGTTATCAATTATCACCTCGTTAATCTGAGTATCCCTTTCGCGGGCTAAAAATACACCTGCGCCGGCATTTTCGAGCATCGGGGCAAGAAAGGGGATTACAAAACCGGTGGGTGAAAGATCCTCAACAGTCTGAAAGAGTCTTGCTCTCTGCCACATCCACATTTTGTCATTCGGGCTGTAATACCAGCCGTGGCTCTGCCAGAGAACCAGATTCCTGCCGTTGAGACCATTCTTAACCGTGTACGGTTTGTCAAGATTAACAGAAACATGCGCAGAGTAATCATTTGCAGGTTTAACTTTTGATTTATCGTATGATCCGGTTTTATAATATTCGGGTATGAGTGAAGTGACTTCAAAAGTATCGCATAATACTTTAATTGCGGGAAATTTATCTGAAACTTTACTGAAATGCTGCCTTACATTTGTGTAGATCCTTCCGACCTTATCTTCCCTGAACGGTTTGAATATTGAACGCTTATTAAATTTTATTATAAGGTTACCCGATTTTTCCTCAATGTAAACAGAATCAATTTTTGTACCTTTGGGAAACTCATCTTTTAATTTCCCTTTATCGAACTCTGACTTAAACGAGTTAACCAGACCTGTTAGTTGTTTATCAGGTTTTTGCTGAGCCTCAGTGGTCAGTGAGAAGAGAAGGAGGAGAAGAGTGGTTAAGAAAAAATATTTCATCAGGTTCGCCAATTAAATTTCAATAAAATTAAATAATAAGTTAACAATCTTTGAGAATGAATAAAAAACATCAGCTAATAGTTTTTTTACTTTTTGCAGCCGCAGTTCAGATTATTGTTGCAGTGCAGTTCTTCAAAAGAAATTATGAAGAAGAAAAACAGTTTTTTTCAATCATGAAAAACAAGGCCGTTGAGTCGTTTGAATCGGGCAATTACAATGCTGCCATAAATCTCTACACAGTACTCATTGATAAAGATGAGGAACTCCCCGATTATTTTCTTAAGAGGGGGGTGTCATATCAGATGCTGGGAATAGCAGATTCTGCCATGCATGACTTTGATCAACTGATTGAACTGCAGCCTGAGTCTGAAAAGGGATATTACCTTAAAGGCAATCTTTATTCAATTCAGAAAAATTATCCGGAAGCTGTGACAAACCTTAAAAAAGCAATCTCAATTAATTCAGGAGATGCAGGTTACCATTACGCTCTTGGGGTTGCGCTGTTCAAGTGGGGAAAAAAGCCTGAATCAGAAAGCCATTTTGTAAAAGCGCATGAAATGAATCCTGATATAAAGGAAATCAACACCTATCTGGGAATCATCGCGTATGAAAAAGGGGATAAAAAGAAGGCTGAAGAATATTTAAGCCTGAACCCCGATTCTGAGGAGTCTGTAAAATACCTTGGACTCATTAAAAGCGGTAAATAAAAGAGTTTTATGACCCTGTAAAGATATTAATTTACAAAGCCCGGCATTTATTCAATATCGGGCATATTTTCCTGTCATCCGCACTCCCTCTGTAAGCCTTCATCATTACTGCTTTTATGGTGTCTCAGATCATAGCAATAAAACATAATTAAGCGGCATTTTATATCTTAGTCAGCTTACACCACGGTCTGAGTTATCTGCAATCCTGCTGTTCAGTGCAATGCCCCGGCTGAATGATGCCCTGATTAAATGATGACCGTAACAGCCTCCAACGGTCAGATAACCACCAAATAATACAGATTATATTTCCCGCTGCCCTGCCGCTTATGCCGGTTTGTTTGAATACGCCGCTCAGGGGATCTTTGGCTGTGCTGAGAGCATCTGTAAAATTCATTGAAGAGATTTGAGGTGCTTCTGAAACAATAAACGGCTGCTGTTCTTTCAATCCTCTTTAAAAATAAAAAAGGCCGTTCCTGTGAGGGAACGACCTTTTACAGTAAGTCTGGTTAAGTCTTACTTGGTTAAGATCATTTTCTTAACTGAGCTGTATCTTCCTGCATCAATTCTGTAGAGGTAGACACCGCTTGAAAGTTTGGAGGCATCAAATACGATTTCGTAGTTTCCTGCCTTCTGGAATGTGTTAACCAGAGTTGCAACTTTTTCACCCAGTACGTTAAATACTGAAAGCTCAACCTGTAAATCTGCAGGGAGTGCATATTTAATAAGGGTTGAGGGGTTGAACGGATTCGGATAGTTCTGCATCAGTGCGAATGTTGCAGGGGTTCCGATATTGACTTCAACTTCGTTTGAGTATTCAAATGAACCATCAAAATCGAGCTGTTTCAGTCTGTATGTATAGGTTCCGTTGCCCATATTTTTATCGGTGTATGAATATGAACCGGGTTCAAGTGTTGTGCCGCGTCCTTCAACATAACCGACTGTACGGAATGAAGATTCACCGGAAGCTTTTCTTTCGATATTGAAACCGGCGTTGTTTACTTCTGAAGCGGTAGTCCAGTTAAGAACCACGCTGCTTTCAGTAGCGTTTGCGGTGAATGAGGTTAACTCAACAGGAATAACTCCGCCGCCCTGGGTAAGGATGTTAAGAGCATTGGCAATCATGTTTTTAGCTGCCTGTACCTGAACAATATCACCAATGGCGAACGTCATATAGATATTTCTGATCTCATCATTGTTAGCAGGTGAGTAAGCAATGATACCTGCTGTATCAGGGTACTGGAACCATGAACCGATTTTAAGAATTCCCGGTTTATCGGGGATTATTCTCATAGCATCGCGGGGACCATAAGAAGTGCTTGCGAATGTGAGAGAATCCTGAACATAATAAGGTGTGTTATACATATCATGCAGCGGGAGGCGTTTTTTGAAAATGCCTGTTCCCGACATATCAGATACCCATGATGAACACTGGAGAACTGTTTGTCTGAAGAAGGGATCTCTGTCGGTGGTTGTGCCGCTTACACGGTAGTTCCATCCTACTTCACCGCCTTCAACGAGAGTTTTTCCGCCTCTGTTGCTGTACATGGCAATAGCTGTTCTTAAAGCCTGATTGTCAAACTGAACTGCTGTTTTAGTACCTGCAGTAAGGATAACAACATCATAGTTATCAAGAGTTGTTGTATCGAGCTGGGCAAATGCCATTGAGTCAACAACGTATCCTTCATTTACCAGAACGGAATTGAAGAGGGCTGCTGATGCACCGATAGCCATTTCAAGGTTTTCGCCGTTGCCTATCTTGTCTGTTGATATTCTGCCTGCGGTAGCTATATCATCATTAAGAAGCAGAACGGTTCCGAGAGCGTCAATAATCTTGAAAGCGTAGTAACCTGAGGAAGGAGCGTAAGTTACATTACCAACGGTTGAAACGTCTGTTGCTTTGATTCTGTATTTAATGGTGTCACCAATCATAACTTCGGTGGTGTCACTGTTAAAAGGTGCTTCATAAGTGGAACCGCTGAGTAAGGAAAGATTAAATGTTTTGCTTGTTACAGCACCATTGTTAACCATCCATTCAACCTTAACACTTGCAACACCAAGGTTATCTGTTACATTTGCTCTTACTTTTGCAGGCCATCTTACTCTTGCCTGGTCTCTCATTGCGGTATGATTAATAACCGGGAATGAGGGATCGGCAATGAATCTGAATGAGTGCCATGTGTTTGCAGAGGGGTTATAACCGAGGTTACCTGCAGCAGCCACATCTTTGGCAACCACTCTGTAGTACATTGTATCGCCCACAGCAATCTGTGTTGTGTCGATATTGAATGCACCTGAATAAACTGAATCATCAGAAACAACAAGACCGAACTGGCGGAGCTGACCTGAGGTGTTGATTTTGTAAACAACATAAGCCGTATCAACGCCGATATTATCTTTTACAACAGATGTAACTGTTGCAGGCCATGTTTCTCTGAACTGATCTCCCAGAGGAGTATGAGTGATTGTGGGAGGAGTTAAATCAGTTTCAGCTCTGAATTTATAAACTGTGCCGGGTGCACCTGCAGGGCTGTAGCTTGTGCCGCCCTGGTTATCGACAGCTTTAATATAGTAGTTATATGTTGCTGCCTGACCATTTCCGGGAATGTTACCGGAATAGGTGTTTCCTGAACTGTTGGTCATTGTGGTTGAATCAGTTATCTGATTGTTGTCACCTCTGCCCCAGAAAAGTTTAACTTCTGCAAGGGGTACCTGAGATGCAACTTCAGCGCTGACCACATAAGGACCATTCAGGTTTTCAGTGTTTGTAAGGGGTGTGTGAGAAATATTAGGACCAAATGTTGCATAAGCAACCCAGCCCTGATAGTTTCCGGTTCTGTCATCAGCCCAGTAAGCCCATACTCTGTTATCTTTTGCAGCGATACCAATGTAATCACCCTGGTAACCGCCGGCAAGGCCGCTGATCGGTTTGGGTCTGAAGTTCTGGTCACTTGCCTGGATGTTTTCATGTGTTACGCCAAAATCTGTGGATCTGGTCATGAAAACGCCTGTGCTGTCTGATGTGGTGTTTCTGTTGTCATAGAATACAGTGTAAACTGCACCGGTTGACTGATCAACTGTACACCAGGGGAAATACTGTTCCTTGCCGTTGTTAAGGGCATCGTTGTTAACTCTCACGGGAGCGCCGAATGTGGCACCGCCGTCGGTTGATTTGATCATGAGAATATCAGGATCAGAACCTGCGGGTGCAACGCCTCTTGCGGGGAAAGTAATGTAGATGTTTCCGTTTCCGGGTCCGCCGCTTCTGTCAACTGCCATTGAGGGGAATGAAGCAACTCTGATGCTTGTGGGTTTGAGGTTACCGCGCACACCGAAGTTAACTGCAGAGTAAACTCTGTAAGCAGGTGTGAATGTAACACCGCCATCGGTTGATTTTGCAAAACCGATTGCGTCTTCACCACCCGGCCATGCATCATAAATAGCCCATGCCACATATACTTCACCGTTCGGGCCGGTCTGGACGTTAACGCCCTGATCATGTGAACCTGAATTAACTGCAGCCGAGATGTTTGTTCTGGGGCTCCATGTTGCACCATTATCTGATGACCATGTGAGCTCAATTTTATTATTGTTGGGGCTTCCGCTTACGAAGGCAGTCCATGTATTATAAGCTCTTCCTGCAAAGGGGGAAGTGGGTGATTTATCAACCATCATGTGGTTTTTGTCAAGAAGATCGCTTAATCCTGCCGGTGCGGGACCTGAAACATATCTGCTCCATGTAACGCCGTTGTTAGTAGAAACAGCAACACCCTGACCACCGTCATTGGTGCCTGAATCAATGAAGCCTTCCCAGAGAACACCGGTATGGCTGATTACAGAAACGGGGTCGCCTGAGTTTCTTCCGAACGGCGGATCATCCCATCCCTGCCAGGTTGTACCGCCGTTAGTGGTGAGGTAAATACCTGTTCCGTAAAGGGTACCCACTGACGAACCGCTCCAGCTGGTGGCGTTTGATGAAGCAAAAACGATGTTCCCGTTCAGCGGATGAACATCGATACTTAACTCTGACTGAGTTGAGTTTGTGGTTGGTAAAGGTCTGTAGTTCGGATAAACCGTTGCTTCGGTACCGCCTTTAAGCGAATACTTTTTGATTTCCGGTTTAGCAGGAACCCAGATGAAGTTTGCATCGGGTGCCACGGGATTAATATTTCCGTCCGTCATAATACGGGACCAGATTTTCTCGCGGACATCCGACGTGTTTCCACCCTCACCCTTTTGCGCCCAAGCCATGCCGCAAAGGATAAGAGAGAGGAGAAGAAGTCTGGAAAGTCTCATTACGCGTAATGCTCCTTTATATGTTGTTGATAATAAGTGCGGGAGTCGTCTCCCTTTTATTTGCTCGTTTGATAGAAGATTCAAGATATAAGATAACGAAAGTTGAATTTAATAATTATTTTGTATTAATAAAACTATTAAAATCCTGACTTCACGAGGTGATTAAAATAATGAGTGATTTCTTTCACATTGTTATATGATTGAAAATTTTATCAGTCCTGAAAAGATCGTCACAGAGGACGTTTCAGCCCTCTTTTCAACTGACAGCAGCATATCAGTTAAAGTTCTGAGGCTGGATAAAATCCATCCGGTGGTATCAGGCAATAAATATTTTAAATTAAAATATAACATTTTTGAAGCAAAAAACAGGTGTTCTGAAAAAATTTTATCATTTGGCGGGGCTTATTCCAATCATATCAGGGCACTGGCTTTCACCGCAATGAAAGAGGGGGTCAGGGCAATAGCGGTGATAAGAGGCGAGGAGCTGAACCCTTCAAATTACTCACTCAAATATGCCGCTTCATGCGGTATGGAGTTCCGCTTTGTGACCAGGCAGGAATACAGACTCCGGAATAATCACGATTTTCTGAACAGCCTGAGAGAGAAGTTCGGTGATTTTTACCTTGTGCCTGAGGGCGGATCAAACAGTCTTGCGGTTAAGGGGTGCGCTGAAATTATTGATTACATTAATGAGGATTTTGACTATCTGGCTGTATCATGCGGTTCAGGAGGAACGGCCGCGGGTTTGCTTGAGGGACTCTCGGGGCATAAAAAGCTCCTTATATTTCCTGCGCTGAAACGGTTTGAATTTTTATCTGACGATATCAGAAAACTGAATTATTCATATAATAAAAGAATCTTCAGCAATTATGAGTTTGTTCCGGGTTATGATTTCGGGGGATACGCAAAAAAGAAACAGGAGCTTACAGAGTTTATTGAGGCTTTTGAAAAGAGATCAGGAATCCCGCTAGATTTTGTGTATACCGGCAAGCTTTTTTACGGTATCAGTGAGGAAATCAAAAAGGGGAGATTCAGGCCCGGTGACCGTATTGTAATTATCCACACAGGCGGATATTTTTACGATGAGGATGAAAGCGGCAATGTCAGAAAGTTATGATAACCTCAGGATTTCCGCCCGAACGTCTGATTTAATTAATCTGCTTCATTCCCCTTTTTTCTGAAATCATCCCGGTAAAATTTCTCTTTTTGGTCATTATCAGGGTTGGGTATAATCCTATGAAGAAAGAGAAGGTGATCAGGAAATGAACGGGTAAAAATTCCCTCTGAAATGTAAAAGTGTTACGGCAGGCTAAAAAGAATACTATCCGGCCAAACCCGCAAAAAGTCATAACCAAACGTGATTATAACCCGCAAAAAGATATAACCATTTGCTGATTAATTCATTTTTTTGTAATTTAAGAGAAAAAATCAGACAGGTTATGATAAAGAGAACAATTTCAGATGTAATAAAGAAACTGCTTTTCATGCGCAAAGCAATAATTATTTACGGACCCCGGCAAAGCGGTAAGACAACTCTTGTCAGAATGCTGATTGAGGAGCTCGGCACTTCATTCATTGAACTTAATGGTGATCACGCCGATTCCAGGCAGATGCTTGAGAATCCGGATCCCGTAAAGCTTAAATCAGTTGCCGCGGGAGCAAAAATCGTATTTATTGATGAAGCTCAGAAAATCCCTGACATTGCCACAGCGATAAAAATCTTTGTTGACAGCCATCCTGATTTACAGGTTATTGCAACAGGATCTTCATCTTTTCAGCTGATGAGAAACACATCAGAATCGCTTGCAGGAAGAAAATTTGAGTTTAATCTTTTCCCTCTCAGTTTTGAAGAACTGGTAGCCCATTCAAATCTGATTGAGGAGAGGCGGCATCTCAATAACCGTCTGATATATGGTTCCCATCCTGAAATCGTAACGCGTCCCGAACTTGCGGAAAGAATTCTGCGTGATTTATCAGGCAGCTTCCTTTTCAGGGATATTCTTGCCGTTGATAACATCAGAAACTCTGTGATGATTGAGAAGCTCGTTTCTGCTCTCGCACTTCAGACCGGCAGCGAAGTAAGTTCAACCGAACTGGCTGAGCTTACGGGTCTTGACAGAGGAACGGTTGATAAGTATCTCCGGATACTTGAGCAGTCATTAATTATCTTTAAGCTGCAGGCTTATTCCGGCAACAAGAGAAATGAGATAAAGAAGAGGAAGAAATACTATTTTTATGATAATGGAATACTCAATGCTGTCACCGGTAATTTTCTGCCTGTTACGGCAAGGGGTGACGCTGGCAGGCTATGGGAAAATTACCTGATTTCAGAGAGAAGAAAGTATCTTATGGCAAGAGAGATTTTCATTAATCAGTTTTTCTGGAGAACAAAGCAGCAGCAGGAGATTGATTACATTGAAGAGACCCGCGGGACTTTCTCAGCATACGAATTCAAATGGAATGTGAAGTCGAAGTCTGCATTTCCGGAGACCTTCATTAAAAATTATGATGTTAAGTCTGCTGAGGTTATCAACCCGGGTAATTATCATGGATTTTTGTGGCCTGAGAAATTCAAAGAAGACTGATTCAGGATATATGAGTGTGGTCAGAAATGGCTAAACCCGCAAAAAGTTATAACTAAACGTGATTATAACCCGCAAAAAGATATAACCATTTGCTGATTAAGATTAAGGGAAAGAATATCTGATGAAAACCGGGCAGAAAACACAACCTCTGCTGAAAGACTTTCAGTCCTGCCTGTAAATAACCTTATCGCCTGCCGAAATATTTATTCTCCCGTGAAATTCCTGAAAGATATCACTGCAGAACTTTTCAGAGAGGTCATATCTTATCTCTGCAGTTACGGTTAATTGGTCTGCATAA
Organism: Ignavibacteriaceae bacterium; assembly: GCA_013359345.1. GTDB lineage: Bacteria > Bacteroidota > Ignavibacteria > Ignavibacteriales > Ignavibacteriaceae > JABWCA01. The sequence continues at coordinate 6,312 of JABWCA010000021.1, read as the reverse complement.
TCCTGGGAAGTGAGCCTGATAAAATTTTTCTGCAGATGATGAAAAATTTTACCTGTGTCGTCGAAACCCACAGTGAACAGCACCTCAGCGAATCTTGTCAGTTCGATGATTTTATTTTCCTGCAGGGCAGTATAAGCCGATTCATAATATGCCTTGCCGAGCGGCCCCACACCCAGTTTTGTGCCGCCGTAATAGCGGGTTGAGATTACAATCATGTCACTCAGTTCAAAGTGGTTTATGGCAGAAAGAATTTTGATTCCTGCCGTACCGTTCGGTTCACCGTCATCTGAGTATCTGAAAGAACCGTCTTTGAGTTTCCATGCCCAGCAGTTGTGAGTGGCATCGTAAAATTCTTTCCTGACTGATGCGAGGATTGATTCAGCCTCTGCTGCATCTGCCACAGGGTAAGCCCGGCCAATAAAAAGGGAGCCTTTTTCTTTATATTTGGATTCGGAAAATGCGGAAATAGTTTTATACTTCAGGGGAAGATTATCAGTCAATCAGATTCCGAATTTATTTAATTGAAAATTTGTTTTACAAATATATATCCAGAATTTTTTATACAGAGATAACGGCGTGTTTAAAGAGAAGATAATAATAAAAGGTGCCAGAGAACATAATCTGAAAAATGTTGATCTTGAGATACCTAGAAACAGTTTCACAGTGATAACGGGTTTATCCGGATCAGGAAAATCATCACTGGCATTTGATACGATTTATGCAGAGGGACAAAGAAGATACATTGAATGCCTCTCAGCTTATGCAAGGCAGTTTCTTGATATGCTTGAGAAGCCTGATGTTGATATGATTGACGGCCTGAGTCCTTCCATTTCAATTGAACAGAAAGTGACATCCGGGAACCCCCGTTCAACCGTGGGCACGGTTACAGAGATTTATGATTACCTGAGGCTGCTTTATGCGAGAGTGGGTCAGCCTTACTGTTACAATTGCGGTGAACCGGTCACCAAGCAGTCTTCAACCCAGATTGTGGAATCGGTTCTCACCACATTCAAAGGCAAAAAAATCACTGTGCTTGCCCCGGTGATCAGAGGAAGAAAAGGACATTACAGAGAACTGTTTGAAGATATTGCAAATGACGGTTTTCTTAAAGTAAGGGTGGATGAGGAAATATTTGAACTTGAAAAGGGATTCCAGACCGACCGTTACAAAATCCATAATATCGAAATTGTTATAGATAAGCTTAATGTCACTGATGAGAGTGAGGCACGCCTTTCACAATCTCTTGAAGTTGCGCTTAACTACGGTAACGGTATGGTGATAATCAGCTCTGATGATAAAGATTTTATTTACTCAAGATTTCTCGCCTGCCTTAAATGTAACATTAACTATCAGGAGATGGCCCCGAACTCTTTCTCGTTCAACTCTCATTACGGAGCATGCGAGAGCTGCGAAGGGCTCGGTGAATCAAAGGATTTCGATTTTGACCTGATGATTCCGGATAAAAACAAAACGATTGCACAGGAAGGGATGCTCCCGATTGGCAAGCCGAGGAATGTCTGGATCTTTAATTATCTTGAGTCGATAGCCGAAAAATTCGGGTTCGATTATGACACACCCGTAAAGGATATCCCCGAAGATGCCATGAGAATGATCTTTTACGGCACACAGGAGAAACTGCCGGTTAGGGTTGATATAGGATTAAAAAAGACTGTCACCTATTATCAGAAATTCCTTGGAATGATTGACTGGATGAACAACCAGTATAAAAACACCACTTCAAACAAGGTGAGGGAGTGGGTTGAGGCTTTCATGAGCACAAAAAGATGCTCAAAATGTAACGGTGGAAGGCTGAAAAAGGAATCTCTCTCGGTAAAGTTCGGCGGGAAAAATATTGCCGAACTCTGCGAACTTTCAATTGCAGACGCCCGTGAATTTTTTAATCACGTTACATTAAATGAGAGGGATTCAATCATCTCCCGACCCATTCTTAAAGAAATCACGATGAGGCTTGATTTTCTTCTTAACGTCGGGCTGGATTATCTTACACTTTCAAGAAGCGCCCGAACTCTTTCAGGCGGCGAATCTCAGCGTATAAGGCTGGCAACTCAGATAGGCACCCAGCTTGCAGGAGTGCTTTATGTGCTTGATGAACCGAGCATAGGGCTTCATCAGAGAGATAACGTAAAGCTCATTAATTCACTTAAGAGCCTGCGTGATCTGAACAATACGATTATAGTGGTGGAGCATGATAAAGAGACAATAGAAAGCTCTGATTATCTTGTTGACCTGGGTCCGGCGGCAGGAATGCACGGTGGTGAAATATGCGCGGTCGGGAATACTTCTGATCTCCTTGAGAAAGAATCAGGCGCGGCATCGCTCACGCTTGATTATCTTCACAGAAGGAGAGAGATTGAGGTTCCCAAACTGAGAAGACCCGGTAATGGCAGTTATCTCACCCTTAAGGGGGCAAAGGGAAACAACCTTAAAAATGTTGATCTTTCAATTCCTTTAGGCACACTGACTTCAATAACCGGCGTAAGCGGTTCGGGTAAATCTACCCTGATAAATGAAACACTTGTGCCCCTTCTCATGAGACATTTTTATGCCAGTAAGGTGGTTCCGCTTTCTTATTCTGATGTCACCGGGCTTGAGAATATTGATAAGGTGATTGAAATTGATCAGAGCCCTATAGGAAGAACACCGAGATCAAACCCCGCAACATACACAGGCTTATTCACCCATATCCGTGATCTTTTTGCACAACTCCCTGAGGCAAAGATGCGGGGATATGCCGTGGGGAGGTTCAGTTTCAACGTGGCCGGGGGAAGATGTGAGGCCTGCGACGGTGACGGACTCAAACGGATAGAGATGAATTTCCTTCCCGATGTATATGTGACCTGCGATGTCTGCAACGGAAAGAGATATAACCGTGAAACACTTGAAGTTTTATATAAAACAAAATCTATTGCAGATCTTCTGGATATGACTGTATCAGAGGCGCTTGATTTCTTTGCCGATCTCCCCAGGATAAAACGTAAAATTGAAGCTATCAATAATGTGGGTCTTGGTTACATCAAACTCGGGCAACAGGCCACAACGCTCTCGGGCGGCGAGGCGCAGCGTGTTAAACTTGCCACAGAACTCAGCAAAGTGAGCACAGGCAAAACAATTTATTTCCTTGATGAACCAACAACGGGCCTTCATTTTGAGGATGTGCGAATTCTGCTTAAAGTGCTGAATAAACTGGTTGATAAAGGAAACACGGTTGTTGTGGTTGAGCATAATCTTGATGTTGTGAAAACTGCAGACTGGGTGATTGACCTTGGTCCCGATGGCGGTGAAAAAGGGGGAGAGGTTGTTGCGCAGGGCACGCCTGAACAGATAGCGGAGTCCGGCAGAAGTGAGACAGGCAAGTTCCTGATAAAAGAACTTAACTGATAAAACGGAAAGGAAAATCACTTTCCGTAAATCAGAGGGAATTTTGACTGGCATTAAAAACAAAAAGGTTGTTCACCGTGAGATGAACAACCTTTTTTAATTTCAGAGAACTGTAAACATATCAGTGCTGACTGAAGCCGCCCTGAAGTTTATTTATCTCGTCGCGTAACCAGGCGGCGCGCTCGTAGTCTTCATTTTCAAGAGCCTCACGAAGCTGATTCTGCAATGCTGCCACTTTTGATTCGCGGCCAGAATTGGTTTCCTTCACTCTTTCTTCCTCTTCCATTGCATCTGCTACTGTATCACCTGTTGAAATGAAACCTGCAAGATCAAAAACCCTTTCACTCACGAAAATGGGCGACTGCGTTCTCAGGGCAATTGCTATTGCATCTGATGGACGTGCATCAACCTCGTTTGTAAGGGCGCTCTGTTCAAGCACAATTTTAGCATAATAAGTGGAATCCCGAAGCTCGGTGATGACAATTTCCTCAACCGTTGCTCCAAGATTTTCAATGATTGTTTTGATCAGATCATGCGTCAGCGGCCGGGAGGGTTTTTCTCCCTGCAGTTCAAGGGCAATAGCCTGTGCTTCAAACTGACCTATGACAATAGGCAGCTTGCGGTTACCATAAACCTCTTTCAGAATAAGAGCATAGGCACCGCCCGGTGAGGGGCTTGATGACAATGCAGCTACTTCACACTCAACCTTGTTCAACTTAAATATCCTTACCTGAGAAAATTAAAGCTATGATTTTATCTTTTTGATCTCTGCGGTTAAAGCCGGAAGCACTTCAAACACATCGCCGGCAATACCGTAATCAGCAACCTGAAATATAGGGGCATCTTTATCTTTGTTTATTGCCACGATATATTTAGACGATGACATACCGGCAAGATGCTGAATTGCACCTGAAATTCCGCATGCAACATAAAGGCTTGGCGAAACTGTTTTGCCTGTCTGGCCAACCTGCTCACCGTGAGGTCTCCAGCCTGCATCAACCACTGCTCTTGAAGCGCCAACAGCGGCACCGAGTGCGTCGGCAAGATCTTCAACCAGATTGAAATTGCCCGCTTCTTTAAGCCCTCTTCCGCCGGAAACTATTATATCAGCTTCGGCAACATCAAGTTTGCCTTCTGATTTTTTAATTTCGGTGACTCGTTCCTTAAGATCGGGTGAATCAACGGCTGAGCTCAGCACTTCTGCTGAAGCGCCGGGTGATGATACCTTCGCTTTGAAAACGTTGGGTCTGAGGGTGATAACTTTCACTTCACTGGTGAGCTTTACTTCCTGAAGCGCCTTTCCTGCAAAAACAGGTCTGGTTGCAATAAGATCGCCGCCTTCATATCCGAGTGCAACTGCATCAACCATAATTCCGGCATCGAGTTTCACTGCTATACGGGGGGCAATATCCTTACCCATTGCGGTATTTGAAAGGAGCAGAACATTGGCGCCGGATGCTTTTGCGTAATCTGCCACGGCTTTTGCATATCCTGAGGAGCAGGGGAGAGCAAATGCGGCATTGCTTAGCACGGTTACTTTAGCGGCTCCGTATTCGCCTGCTTTTGCTGCGTCTTCCACCGACGATGCGGCAACAACCGCTTCAAACGAACCGCCCGATAATGAAGCCAGCTCTGCAGCCTTTGAAATCACTTCAAATGATGACTTTTTTAATTTTGAATCTCTTTGTTCTAATACAGCTAATATTTTTAATGACATCATGCTCTCCTTATATTACCTTTGCTTCTTCTCTTAAAAGACGTACAAGTTCGGGTACGGCTGAGCTGTCTGTTCCGATAATTCTTCCGGGATTCTTTGCTGAGGGGAGTTTTAATTCCGAGAGAACTGTGTGAACTTTGCCAAGAGCCGCATCTTTTTCGGCAATCGGTTTCCTTTTGGCTTCCATGATGCCTTTGATAGCCGGATAGCGGGGATTGTTAAGGCCTTTCTGGGCTGAGATAACCACAGGGAGCGATGTCTCAACAACTTCTCTTCCGCCTTCAATTTCACGCTCTGCAATAACTTTCGTGCCGTCAATTTTAAGATCAACGCAAACGGTGACACAACCATAACCGAGAATCTCTGCAGCTGCCTGGGCGGTAATGCTGTTGTCATAATCAATTGACTGCTTACCCATGAGCACAATTTCTGATCCGTTCGATTTTATCTCCTCAGCCAGAGCTTTAGCCAATGAGATTGAATCGACAAATCCGTTTGTTTTCAGAAGCACTCCGCGGTCTGCGCCCATTGCAAGAGCCTTACGGATTGTTTCTTTGCTTGTTTCACCGCCGGCAGAAATAACAACAACTTCGCCGCCGTTTTTTTCTTTCAGTTTAAGTGCTTCTTCAATTGCAAATTCATCATACGGATTAAGAATGTAGCTTACTCCCTGCTGTTCAATGTTCTGTTTATCAGCAGCAATTCTGATTTTTGTTGTTGTGTCAGGTACATGGCTGACACAAACGGCTATATTCATCTGCCCTCCTTGGGAAAAAATTTTTAGAGTAGATATGAAAAATAAGGAAGTTACCGCTCATAACCAATTGAACGGCTATTACTTCACAGTTTGATATGCGGTCTGAGTTGTATTAATTATTCTGCCGGGAGTAAAAGAACAGTAAATGATGCAAATCTTCTTCAGCCGGTACTTCGCATTCCTCTGCGGCGGGATGCAGTACAGTTGATTCCGGGCGCATTTTATTTTTTTAATGCCGAAAAATTAATGTTTTTACGGTTAAATTGGTCTGATGAGATTACCCGTTTCATTTGTCACTAAACGAGACTTAATATGTAAAATCACTATATTTAAATGTCTGAACAATAAAAACTCCGAGAGAATGAAAAAGCGTATTCCTTCAAAGACAGCAAACTATGCCGATCTCATAAACGAGAACGGGTATTATGTTGATAAAACC
>JABWCA010000223.1 GCA_013359345.1 Ignavibacteriaceae bacterium | reverse complement strand
ACCTGATGCCGCGGTATCAATCACAATAAACTGATTTGCAGAGAGACTGTCGCCAAGTTTACGCTTTATGATAAAACCGGCTTCATTAGCTGAGTTATCTGCGCTTGTAATTGCTCTTATCAGTTTTTAACCTTCGAACACAAATAACACGCAAATAATATAGTAATCAGCATAACACGGATTAATATCTGATAATTACTAATCTGCATCCGGTGCTTTATTCAATTTTGCAAGGTATTATAACATTCGGTGAAAAAAAATATGAAACATCAAGAGACTCCAGTATATATTCAACTTCTGCAATTTAATAATTGTTAATAATTACCGACGTGTAATTTTATAATTTGCTTCTTACTAACCTTAAACCAAAACCTGCAATGAATAAATCAACGACCGGATGCTGACTAAAATGGGGTTCATTTCCTTCAAGTATGGGGCTTCTGAAGGTGACTCTACAAAATTCAGCAGAACTATCCCATGCTCCGCCACGTAAAATTCTGAATCTTCCTTTTGTAGGCCCGGTCGGATTAATTAATGAATCTTCTGTGTAAGACCCATACCAATCCCAACACCATTCACTTACTCCTCCACTCATATCAAAAATACCCAACTCATTTGGCGAGTATTTGCCAATGAATTTCTGTTCGTTCACAGTATATTCATAATTTTCATTTATTTTATATCCGTCAAAGCTACCAACCTCTCCTAATCGATTACTTCCAGAATATATAAATCCTCCACTTTTGATTCCTCCCCTGGCTGCATATTCCCATTCTGCTTCTGTAGGAAGGCGATATCCATTTTTCTTGAAATTTGCTGTTACAAGCCATTTGTTTTCATCCCAAATCCCTAAATTGTTATCGTCAACAACAGTCTTATTAATTGTATAGACTTCATTTAAACCTTCAGAAAGGCTTAGTTTATTACAGAATTCAATCGCATCATACCAACTAATGTAACTTTTATGGATCGCCGAGGGGGCATTGTTATCAACTTCACTTTTTGTACCCATAATCCTATCCCATAACTCGACAGTCACTTCATATTTGCCGATGTAAAAATCTGAGAGGGTTACGCTGTGTACGGGTTTTTCATCTGATTCTCCGTTATTGTTCCCCATCTGAAATGTGCCACCTTCTACCAAAACAAAGCCTTCAGGGACTCCTGTACCACTGAAAAAGATTTTATAAATACCGGCAATCAGTAATATTATTATTACTCCGTATACATAATATTTTGTTTTACTCTTTCTATTTTCAACCGGGCCTGACCGTGCAACGGAAATTACTTCCTGCCTGCCCGACAGCAGTTCACTTCCGGATGTTTTAGTTTCAGCTCCATCATCATCATTTTTACCGGTTTTTCTCACCCCAGACTTATTCCCGCATTCTCCGCAGAAGAGAGCCCCGGCATCAATTTTATTTCCGCATCGTTCACAGTATTTAATTTCTGTCTGTTTCTCCGGGACCTCGTCTGTTTTTTCTCCCCTTTCTGAAACTGTTTCATCCTTCACATCACCGACCTCAGTTATGAAGGATTTTATGAGTTCATCTATATCCCTTATACTCAGGCCTGCTTTTATCCCCTCCTGATATATCATCGTCTTTTCATCATACGTAAGCACCTTATCGGCTAGTGCCATCTTAATCATCGGTTCCAGTGATTTAAGGCCCTTTCTCCTCTTCTCCTCCCTCTGTGACTTAACATACTCTTCTCTTGCCGGCTTTCCCCTCAGTTCTGTGTATGCGCTCTCCAGTTTCCCGTTAAGTTCGGATAACGAGCAGCCTCCGTGAGACTGTGCAAAACTTATTCCCGCACTCTCCCTCTCTCTCCACTTCTCAAGGTATCTCCTTATCTCTTCATAATGATTTGTTACTGTTTCATTTGTTATTTTTCCCGCCTGTTCTATATCCAGAAACAGCCTTTCAAAATAATTCTGCGAGTTCAGCACATGCCAGTATGACCACACCTCATCCCTCGGGATTCTCAGGTTTCCGCTTGCCGTTATCTCCCGTATTTTCTCTTTGCAGCTTAAGTTGTTATTTGTCTGACCGGTGCTGCTTCCGCTCTCCTCTGATGTCAGTTCAAAGTCATTAGTTGACATATGATTATTCCTTGATGTAAAAATTAGTTTTTTAATTCCGGCAAATCAGGACTTGATTTTTAGTTAATGCCAATATCCGGCAATCTATCTGATTTTTCTTTCATACTTGTTAAATACAATGTAAAAAAGTTATTTAGTCCTGAGAAGGCGGAAGCCCAGGTAGCGGTAGCTGTAATCGGGGTAATTGACCTCCCTAAGCCCGTACCGGAGTTCGCTTGCACCGCTGTAGAAGCTGCCGCCCCGGATAACACGGAAACTACCCGAATAGGGGCCCGTCGGGTTGTTCTGTAATCCTGAACTGTAATCTCCATACCAATCCCAGCACCACTCCCAAACGTTTCCGCTCATGTCATATATTCCGAGTTCGTTTGGCTGTTTCTGGCCCACAGGGTGCGGCTTGCTGCCTGAGTAATCAAACTTCATGCCTGAGTTATAATAATACCATGCTGCATCTTCTGCATTATTGCTCCCGCTGTAATTATAGCCTTGGCTCCGGCTCCCTCCCTTTGCAGCATACTCCCACTCCGCCTCTGTGGGGAGGCGGTAGCCATCAGCTTTAAAATCACAGTCAACCTGCCACTTTACATAGTCATACTCGTTATTGTTGTTCGGATCTTTGAGGTTTTTATCAATTCTGTAAACTTTCTGCAGCCCTTCCTTTTCACTCAGTTTATTGCAGAACTCCACTGCTTGATACCAGGTTACGCTCTCAACAGGAAGATTGTCATCTCCGGTACAGAGTGAGGGGTTGTTCCCCATCACACTTTTCCATAATCCCTGTGTCACTTCATATTTGGCAATGAAGAAATCTGAAAGGTTTACGCTTCGTACTGGTTTTTCATCGGAATCATTTTCAATGCTCCCCATCAGAAAAGTACCACCCTGAATAAATACAAAACCGGGAAGGGTATCTGCAGAACTTGCCGGGGTACCCACAGAACCTACAGGGGTATCCGGACTGCTGAAAAAAATCTTGTGAGCCCCTGCAATCAGTAAAATTAATAAAACTGAAGCGAGATAGTATTTTATATTACTTTTTTTCTTCCTCTCTTCTGCGGTTGCAACCGCTTCAACTGATCCTGCTTCATGATTCCCGCCCGGTTTTATCTTTTCTGATTCTTCATTTTTCTTTTCGCTTATTGCGGAGTCACTGCTTCCTGAATTATCCGGTCTGCTTCTGCATTTATTACAAAACATAGAACCGGGGTCTGTTTCAGTTCCGCATTTTTCACAGTATTTTAGTGGGAATTCAATTTCTGAATTGTTCATGGGTATTCTTTCATTTCGTTTACATTCTCTTCTTTACCCCCAGCCCCCCGCAATTACTTCCGGAACCTTTTTATAAGACTCTGATATTTCTGATTTTCAAACTCTTTCTGATACTTTCATAATATATCATAATCTTATCATGATAAGTCAGTACTTTATCTGCAACTGCCAACTTTATTATTGATTCCGGACACATCCGAACTTTTGTCTTATTGTGTTCCTTAAATTCTTTTATATATTCATTTACGGTAACCTTTACCCTCAGTTCATCATATGTTTTTTCCGGATTTTTCATTTGTTCAGTTACCGAATATCCTCCGTGTGATTCAGCAAAAATGATGCCTGCCCCTTCATGATCTCTTTATTTTTCAGGATATAATTTTATTTGCTGATAATGGTTTTTTACTTCTTCATTTGTAATTCTTTCTGCCTGCTGCATAACAGGAAAAAATCTTTCAGGGTAATTATCAGATTTAAGAACATGTCTTAATGACTGAATCCGGTCATGAGGTATACAGAAATTACCTCCTGAAGTAATTTCTTTTACTTTTTTTTATGATTATTATCTTGAACATTTACTCTTTTATTGCCAATTAAATGACAAACAACACTTTTAATAACACGCAGGGAATGATCACCAGCAAGTGCAGATTTCACATGATTCTTTTAAACATTACAGATCAAAAAAAAACTCGGATTCAAATTGAGTCAATTCAAAACCAAGTTGCTTTAACTCATTCACTCCACACCCGATAAAGATTCATTTTTACAGTAATGTGAGGTGGTAATTGCATTGAGAATACTTGATCTCTGGAAAAAATAATTTGATTATTTTCAATTATCATAAATTGATCTTTGCCGCTCAGACTATATATGTAAAATTTATCTTTACTTGCAGAATAAAAAACAGATGTATCAAAAAAATCATCAACTAATTTAATTTTTTTTACACCGGAAGAATCAGAAACATAAATTGGGCCGTGCTGATAATCACCTTGTTGATTATTAACCTGAAAAAGAATGCTCTTTGGAACAAAAGGGGTATAAATGTAATATCCAGAAACAGTCTCACCTATTTTAGGTTTATAAAGATTTACCCAGTTCTTTCCTGTGAGATACATCAGTTCATTTTTTGCATTCCAGTTAAAATTGCTCAAAAGCCTCATATCCGGTTCGTAATATTCAGACTCTGACTTTTCGTACACGTGTAGCAAAGGTATCTTAGCCTGTGTGTCATTTCCTAATCTGAACAGCTTATTTTTACCAGTCGATAAATCTACTACAAAAGCTTTACGATATTCATGAAAACCTCCTCCGGTTATGGCATCACAATAAATGATGAGATTATTTCCGACTTTCTCATAGCAGTCATAAATACGATAACCCCAATATTCATAACCAGTCGCTTGAGATTTTAACTCTGTTAAAAAGATTGTTGCATCTTTTTCAAAATTGTAGTTGTATATTTTCATATTGTGATTACTTGCAAAACCAAAAAGATAGATATTATTGCTGTCAGGCCAGAAAGAATCACTTATATGAAGTTCTGAAGTAATTTTCTTCAGGTTTTTACCATCATGAGAAATCAAAAACACTCCATTTTTCTCGACAATTAAAACTGCCTCTGAAGGAGACACCTTTTGTGAAGAATCTGCAAATTCTCTGAAAACAGAATACGCTTCTGATTCATTCTGAGAGGCTGATAATATGAATAAAACAAAAATGGAAATATTTAAATTGTAAAACATTGTATCCTTCTATCTGTTAATAAAAGTTTTAACAATTTGTAAAATTGAAGTAAAGTGCAATTATGCAAACTTATCATTTATGCTCATTAAAATGTATATCAGGTTTATCATCACTAAAAAGTACATCAATGCATATCAATAATAATTCAGTCTTTATTTGTGTGTATAAGCTAAATGTCAAAACATCATTTCTTTTAAAATCTGACTCTTCCCCATCTCCCCAATTTTACGAAGCCGGATATTCAGTTTGCTAATCAATACTCGGCTCAAGGTCGATGATATAACCAGAGTTATCAAAGGATTGCAAAATAATATCTATGTTAGTCTGCGGAGGCAAATTAAAAGATCTGACATCATTCAGCGTAACCTCAGTTTGATTTTTTTCGTTAATAATTTTTACTTTATTTTCGAGTCTGATAAATGCATAGGTGTTTTTCCTGATTTTCGAGTAAAAAAGTTCTGTTAAAAAAAAATCATCCGCTAATTTGAGTTTATCCCGACCATCAGCATTAATTATATAAACCGGACCATGTGAGTAGTCACCAAATGAATTTACAACAGCAAATAGAATTTTATCCAGGTTTGGTGTAAGATTTACAAAATACCCGAACACTTCTTCATTTGAGCCGGGCCGGTGTATCTCTGTCTGTTTATTCTTCAATAAGAACAAAAGAGCATCTGAATCTCCTATTCTGAATTTTTCCATATTTTTTTTATTCTCTATCGTCTCTATCCACTCCTCAGCCCAGAATGAATCATCAATTTGTGGTAAAGATGATTCATCTTGTGTATCGAGCTTGAAAAATTCTGTATTTCCCGTCGATAGATCTATCACATATGCCTTTCCCGCCCAGGAAGAAAAAGGGATTATTTCACGTATGTCACATAAAACCTTAAGTTTATTTCCCTTTTTTTGAAATAATTCAAAAGTGCCATCCCCCCAGTATCCTGGTCTTGAGTCAGGGTTAATCAGCTCAGCAATCAGTTTTGAATGATTTTCCTCAAAATTATAATTATACACTTTTAAATTATTTGAGGAAGTAATCTCACCCAGGTAAATATTTCCGCTGTCAGGCCAGTATGAAAATCTGAAACCATCACCTTTATTGATCTGCTTTACAAACTCACCCGTGGGTGAGAATAATGAAGCACCGGTTGAAT
>JABWCA010000020.1 GCA_013359345.1 Ignavibacteriaceae bacterium | reverse complement strand
TAGCAGAAAAAACAACCGGTAAAAAAGCTTTAAGCAACGCATAATTTTAGAAGAATTAATTCTTAAAGGAGACTCAATAAATGGCTAAAGAAAAATATGACAGGAGTAAGCCGCACGTTAATATCGGTACCATCGGTCACGTAGATCATGGAAAAACCACATTAACCGCTGCTATTACCATGGCACTCGCCGCAAAAGGTCTTTCTCAGGTTAGAAGTTTCGATTCAATCGATAACGCCCCTGAAGAAAAAGCAAGAGGTATAACAATCGCAACCGCTCACGTAGAGTATCAGACTGCAAACAGACACTATGCTCACGTAGACTGCCCCGGTCACGCGGATTATGTTAAGAACATGATCACCGGTGCCGCTCAGATGGACGGTGCAATATTAGTTGTTGCCGCTACAGACGGCCCGATGCCCCAGACCAGAGAACACATCCTTTTAGCCAGACAGGTAGGTGTTCCCAGAATAGTTGTATTTATGAATAAAGTTGACATGGTTGACGATCCTGAACTGATCGAACTCGTTGAAATGGAATTAAGAGACCTGTTATCACAGTATGAATTCCCCGGAGATGATATTCCGATAATTAAAGGTTCAGCACTCCACGCTCTTGAAGCAGGTTCAAGCAATGCTCCCACAGATGACCCCAGATACCAGTGCATCTGGGACCTCATGGATGCAGTTGATGCTTACGTACCCGTTCCCCAGAGAGATGTTGATAAACCGTTCCTTATGCCGGTTGAAGACGTTTTCTCAATCACCGGAAGAGGTACTGTTGCAACAGGAAGAGTTGAAAGAGGCGAAATCGAAATCCAGAAAGAAGTTGAACTTATTGGTTTAGGCCAGAAGAAGAAAACTGTTGTTACCGGTATCGAAATGTTCAGAAAAGAACTCGATAAAGCTATGGCCGGTGATAATGCCGGTATCCTCATGAGAGGTATCGATAAAAAAGAAATCGAAAGAGGCATGGTTCTTGCTAAAACAGGATCTATCACTCCTCACAAGAAATTTGAGTGCGAAGTGTACATTCTTTCAAAAGAAGAAGGTGGACGTCACACAGCATTCTTTGCAGGTTACAGACCTCAGTTCTATTTCAGAACAACTGACGTAACCGGTATCTGTACATTACCCGAAGGAACTGAAATGGTTCTCCCCGGTGATAACGTAAGATTAACCGTAGACCTCATCACTGATATCGCCATGGAAGAAGGATTAAGATTCGCTATCCGTGAAGGCGGCAGAACAGTTGGTGCCGGTGTTGTTGCAAAGATACTTGAATAGTAAATAACAAAAATTACCCGGATTAAGGGAGGCTTTCCTCCCTTTTTCCATCTAAAATTGAGGAAGTCAGTCGTGGCGAACCGAATAATAAGAATTAAATTAAAATCATACGATCATATTCTAATTGATAAGTCAACCGAGAAGATCATAAAGACAGTTAAGGCAACTGGTGCCACTGTTTCGGGACCGATTCCGCTCCCCACAAACAGAACTATCTTTACAGTATTAAGATCACCGCATGTTGACAAGAAGTCACGCGAGCAATTTGAGATCAGAGCTCATAAAAGAGTTATAGATATTCATAATTCTAATCCTAGAACAATAGAATCATTAAGCAAGCTTGATATACCTGCCGGTGTAGATATCGAGCTGAAGCTATAATTGAATTGGAGATTTTAAATGTCCGGATTAATAGGTAAAAAATTAGGTATGTCGGCTGTATACACCAAGGATGGTGTAAGAATACCGGTCACCGTCATTCAGGCAGGTCCTTGCCCTGTGACAGCCGTAAGAACTCTTGAGAACAACGGATATCAAGCTGTTCAGTTAGGTTTCGAAGAGCTGCCTGAAAACAGAGCAAAGAAATTGAACAAACCCGAATCGGGTTTCTTTAACAAATTAAATACTAAAGCGGTAAGAGTTCTGAAGGAATTCAGAGTTTCATCCGCCGGAGAATACTCAGTAGGACAGGTTCTTGATGTTTCCGTATTTAAGGAAGGCGATAAGATAAAAGTAAGCGGTAAGAGCAAAGGTAAAGGTTTTCAGGGTGTAATGGTCAGACACAACTTTGGTGGTGTTGGCGGTACAACACACGGTCAGTCAGACCGTCTGAGAGCTCCCGGATCAATAGGCGCTTCATCATATCCTTCAAGAGTATTCAAAGGACAAAGAATGGCCGGAAGAACCGGTCATGACAATGTTACCGTACGTAACTTACAGGTTGTGCAGGTTATGCCTGAAACAAATCTGATCTTAGTAAAGGGAGCAATCCCCGGTGCGGTTAATTCAATAGTTAAGTTGATCAAACAATAACCGGAAAAAAAATGTTAGTTGAAGTTTATAAAATTAACGGTGCTCCATCCGGCGAGAAATTGGAATTAGCAGACGATATATTTGGTATCGAGCCCAATGATCATGTTATTTATCTTTCAGTAAAAGCTTATTTAGCCAACCAGAGACAAGGCACGCACAAGTCAAAGGAAAGAGGCGAAATAAGAGGCGGCGGTAAAAAGCCGTGGAAACAGAAAGGTAAAGGCGGCGCAAGAGCCGGTACAACAAGATCACCCCTCTGGGTTGGCGGCGGAAGGATTTTTGGTCCCAAGCCAAGAGATTACAGACAGGATCTGCCCAAAAAAGTTAATGCTCTTGCCAGAAGATCAGCACTTTCTTACAAAGTGAAAGACGAACAGATTCTGGTGGTTGAAGATCTGAACTTTTCAGAAGCAAAAACTAAAACCTTTAATGAACTGCTCAGCAATCTTAAGCTTGATGGCAAAAAGGTTTTACTTTTAACAGGCGATCACAAATCTAACGTTTATTTATCGGCAAGAAATTTACCCAAAGCCAGGGTAATGCAGGCTTCAAATGCTTCAACCTATGATCTTTTGAACAATCAGGTTCTGGTACTTGAAAAAAGCGCTGCCGAATCAATAAATAAGTTATTAAAAAAAGAAAAAACTTTAGTCGGTTAAAATGAAAATAGTATTAATCAAACCGCTTATTACTGAGAAAGTCACCAATCTTTCTACCGATTTAAACAAGTACGGGTTTGTAGTTGATTACAACACGAACAAATTTGAAATTGCCAAAGCAGTTCAGAAAAAGTACGGCGTAAACGTTGAATCTGTTAATACAATCAGATACAAGGGTAAAGCCAAAACAATGTTTAGAAGAAGCGGTAGATTCACTGGAAAAACACCCAAGTTCAAAAAAGCTATTGTTACTTTGAAGAAGGGTGAAAAAATCGAAATTTTTGAGCAAGCTTAAGAAAAGGATTCCGGAGTAATAGATGGGAATTAGAAGTTTCAAACCAATAACACCGGGAACCAGATTCAGGACATCAGATACTTTTGATGATGTTACGAAATCATCCCCAGAAAAAAGCTTAGTTGTCTTTATTGGCAAATCAGGCGGTAGAAACAATCAGGGTAGAATAACTACCCGTTTCAGAGGCGGCGGACACAAGAGATTATACCGTATTATCGATTTCAAAAGAGATAAGACCGGTGTTCCAGCAAAAGTCACCTCGATAGAATATGATCCTAACAGATCAGCAAGAATAGCACTGCTTACTTATGCTGATGGTGAGAAAAGATATATTCTGTCACCGGATGGTCTTAAAGTCGGTGAGAAAATCACCTCGGGATCAGGTTCCGAAATCAAAGTTGGTAATGCGCTTCCGTTAAAAGAGATTCCTCTGGGAAGTTTCATACACAACGTAGAAATTAAACCCGGCAAAGGCGGCCAGCTGGCAAGAAGTGCCGGAGCATCCATTCAGCTTGTTGCACGTGAAGGAAAAATGGCACAGATTAAGCTGCCTTCAGGTGAAGTTAGAATGGTGCGGGTGGAATGTATGGCTACATACGGTACAGTAAGCAATCCTGAACATGAGAATCTCAGCCTGGGCAAAGCAGGCCGTTCAAGATGGCTTGGCAGAAGGCCGCATGTAAGAGGCGTGGCAATGAACCCTGTTGATCACCCGATGGGCGGCGGCGAGGGCAAAACCTCAGGCGGCGGTCATCCCGTATCACCATGGGGCAAAAAAGCCAAAGGTCTTAAGACCCGCAAGAAGAAAAATGAATCTAATAAATATATAGTTAAACGCAGAAAGTAGAAGAGTAACTTATGCCGAGGTCAGTAAAAAAAGGTCCTTTTATCAGTGTAAAGTTATTGAACAAGATTCAGAAAGTTAAAGAATCCAAACAAAATACAATGATCAAAACATGGTCGAGAGCTTCTACCATTTCCCCGGATTTTGTTGGATTGACCTTTGCAGTACACAACGGTAACAAATTCATACCGGTCTATGTAACTGAGAATATGGTGGGTCACAAATTAGGTGAATTCGCTCCGACCAGAATATTCAGAGGGCACCCCGGTACTAAAGCAGAAAAAGCGTCAAAGTCAAAATAAGGTAATTAAGAATATGGGCTTAGAATCAAGAGCAGTTTACAGATATATACCCTCTTCACCCAGAAAGATGAGACTTCTGGCTGATTTGGTGAGAGGGTTACCTGTTCTCAGAGCGATGGAGATCCTGAAATTTCACAAGAAGCATGCTTCAAACGACATGTACAAAGTTGTTAAATCAGCAGTTTCAAACCTGGTGAATAACAACGATGATCAGAAGATTTCCCCCGAAAACGTATTTATTAGCAGAATCTATGTTGACCAAGGACCTACTGCTAAAAGAATAATGCCGGCACCGATGGGAAGGGCATACAGAATACGTAAAAGGTCATGTCATTTAACAGTAATCGTAGAAACTAAGAATTAGTTTGAGGAGGAAATAAGTGGGTCAGAAGACACATCCCGTTGGTTTGAGAGTAGGAATCATCAGAGGCTGGGAATCGAACTGGTTCGAGAGTAAAAGCTACGCTCCCAAACTTCAGGAAGATGAAAAATTAAGACTATACATCAGGAGAAGATTAAAGAACTCCGGTGTTTCAAGAATAATAATTGACAGAACATCAAAGAACGTTATTGTCAATATACACACTTCAAGACCCGGTGTAGTTATCGGTTTAGGCGGCAAGCAGATTAATCAGCTTGAAGAAGAACTGAAAAAAGTTACTGATAAAGAAGTTAAAGTTCAGATTACTGAAATTAAAAGACCTGAACTTGATGCAGTATTGGTAGCCGATAATATAGCCAAGCAGCTTGAAGGCAGAATCTCATTCAGAAGAGCCATGAAAATGGCAATTCAGTCTGCAATGAGAATGGGTGCTGACGGAATAAAGATCATGTGCTCAGGCCGTTTAGGCGGTGCTGAAATGGCAAGAACCGAACAGTACAAAGAAGGCAGAATACCGCTTCACACGCTCAGAGCCGATATTGATTACGCCAACGGCAGAGCCGAAACCATTTACGGCTCAATTGGTATTAAAGTGTGGATATGCCGCGGCGAAATTCTTGGTAAAAGAGTATCTGATTAATTATAGGAGTTTATTACAATGTTAATGCCAAAACGCGTGAAGTTCCGCCGGGCCCAAAGAGGAAGAATGACGGGCAAGGCTTACAGAGGCAGCTCTGTAGATTTCGGAGACTTCGGACTTAAAGCATTAGAGCCGGCATGGATCACCAGCCGCCAGATAGAAGCCTGCCGTATTTCTCTTTCGAGAAAGATGAAAAGGGACGGTAAAGTCTGGATCAGAATTTTCCCGGATAAACCGGTATCAAAGAAGCCGCTCGAAACTCGTATGGGTAAAGGTAAAGGCGCACCTGAATTCTGGGTTGCAGTTATTAAGCCGGGCAGAGTTTTATTCGAAGTTTCGGGAGTAACAAAAGAGATAGCACATGAAGCTTTACAGCAGTGTGCATATAAATTACCGATCAAAACTAAAATAGTTTCGAGACCCGATTACGAAGGATAATCTACCATGAAAATGAAAGAAATTCGTGAATTATCAACCGAAGAGCTGAAGAAACAGATTGTTGAAGAGTACAACAGCCTGGTTGATTTAAGATTCACAAACGAATTAAAACAGTTAACTAACACCTCGTTACTAAAGAAAACCAGAAATACGATCGCGAGGATGAGAACAGAATTAAAAGCCCGCGAGCTTAAAGAGCAGAAGCAGCTCTAAAAAAAGGAGTTTATCAGTAAATGGAACAGCGTCCGCTTCGTAAAACCAGAATTGGTGTTGTGGTGAGCAGCAAGATGGATAAATCCATTGTTGTGGCTATCGAAAGAAAAGTTGCGCACCCTATTTATAAAAAATATTTCAAGAAGACGAAGAAATTAATGGCGCATGATGAGAGAAATGAATGCGGAATTGGTGATGTAGTTAAGATTATGGAAACCAGACCTCTCAGCAAGCTTAAAAGATGGCGCCTTGTAAGTATTGTCGAAAAAGCTAAGTAGTTAATCCGGGAGATTGTAATGATACAAGAAGAAACAATCTTGGTTGCTGCCGATAATTCGGGCGCAAAAAGAGTTAAATGCATAAGAGTGTTAGGCGGAAGTAACCGCAGATATGCCAGTGTTGGTGATCTGATAGTTGTATCCGTTAAAAACGCTATTCCCAACAGCGCCGTTAAAAAAGGTGATGTTTCAAAAGCAGTGATTGTAAGAACCAGAAAAGAAGTTAAAAGAAAAGACGGCTCATACATTCGCTTTGACGAAAACGCAGCAGTTCTCCTCAACAACCAGGGTGAACCCAGAGGTACCCGTATTTTCGGGCCTGTTGCAAGAGAACTGAGAGAAAAACAATATATGAAAATTGTTTCTTTAGCACCTGAGGTATTATAAAGGTAATAAAATGAGTAAACGCATCAGAATTAAAAAAGAAGATATGGTTCAGGTAATTGCCGGTAACGATAACGGTAAAAAAGGAAAAGTCCTTAAGGTTTTTTATGAGACCGAAAGAGTGATCGTTGAAGGCGTTAATCTCCGCAAGAGACACACCAAACCGAATGCCCAGAATCCTCAGGGTGGCATAATTGAAAAAGAGCTTCCTATCCACGTTTCTAACGTGATGTTCATTGATCCTAAGAAAAACGAGCCCACTCGTATAGGTTCAAAACTGATAGTTGATGAAAAGACGGGTAAATCAAAAGTTGCCCGTGTTAGTGTAAAAACCGGCGAAATGCTTAAATAAAGGATAAGGTTGTTAAATGGCTGACAAGCAGAAACAACAGAAACAGCAGGGTAAACAGGCCCAGGCAGCGCCCAAAAAAGCCGAGAAAAAGGCTGAGACCGGTGCAGTTGCCAGTGATGAGCCACAGGTAAAGATTCCCTGCAGGTTAAGACAATTTTACCAGAAAGAAGTTGTTTCTTCGTTAATGAAGAAATTCAACTACAGTAACGTTATGCAGGTGCCCAGGCTTGAGAAGATTGTGGTTAATATGGGAACCGGCGACGCTATAACAGACGCTAAAATTCTGGAAGAGGCTGTAAAGGATCTTGAGTCAATCACAGGTCAGAAGCCTTCAGTAAGAAAAGCTAAAAAAGCTATATCAAACTTTAAATTAAGAGCCGGCATGAATGTTGGCGCAAAGGTAACACTCAGAAGCGACAGAATGTATGAGTTTCTCGACAGGCTGATAAACGTTTCATTACCTCGTGTGCGTGACTTCAGAGGCTTATCAGACAAAAGCTTTGACGGAAGAGGAAATTATACTTTCGGTGTAAAAGAGCAGATTATATTTCCTGAAATAGATGTTGAAAAAGTGGTTAAAGTACTTGGTATGGATATCACATTTGTAACATCAGCCAAGACAGACGAGGAAGCACATGAACTGCTTGCAGCATTCAGCTTCCCTTTCAGAAAAAAAGGTAGTCAGTAAAAACAGAGGATTTAAATGGCAAGAACTTGTTTAATTGCCCGTGAAGATAAAAGAGCTAGATTAGCCGAAAAGTATAATAAAAAACGTGAAGAACTGAAAGCCGCCGGTAATTGGGAAGAACTCCAGTTGTTACCCAGAAACTCGGCTCCCGTAAGACAGCACAACAGATGCATTTCTACGGGAAGAGGCAGAGGTTATTATAGAAAATTTGGTATCTCAAGATTAGTTTTGAGAGAAAAAGCACTCCGTGGTGAATTACCCGGAGTTAAGAAATCAAGTTGGTAAAAGGAGTCTAAAAGATGCCAGTTACAGACCCGATTGCAGATTTACTGACCAGAATGAGAAACGCTATTAAGGCTAACAAAAGAAGAGTTGAGTTACCCTCTTCAAATATGAAAGTCAGAATAGCAGAGATTCTGAAAGAAAACCACTACATCAATGATTATCAGGTGGTTGAAGACAACAAACAGAATGTTTTAAGAGTTTTTCTCAAATATTCTAACGGTCAGTCTGCTATAAACGGATTAGAAAGAATAAGCACCCCCGGTTTGAGATCTTACTCACCGGTTGATAAATTGCCACGTGTGTTAAACGGTATGGGGATCACAATAATCTCAACCTCCAAGGGAGTCATGACCGAAAAACAGGCCAAACGTGATAATTTAGGCGGTGAAGTAATTTGTCAAATTTGGTAATATAAGTTCGGAGTTAAAAGTGTCAAGAGTTGGAAAAAAACCGATTCAGATTCCTGAAAAAGTTACTGTTGCCATTTCAGGTAATTTAATTACCGTGAAAGGACCAAAAGGAGAACTTCGTCATGAGTTTCCGGGCAGTGTTACCCTTGCACAGGAAGATGGCCAGATAACCGTTGTAAGAAGCAGTGATGATAAAAATATCAGAGCTCTTCACGGCTTAACAAGAGCCTTAATTAATAATATGATAACAGGTGTTACCGAGGGATTCAGCAAAACGCTTGATCTGGTTGGTGTCGGTTATAAAGTTGAACAGAAAGATAAAAACATCCTTCTTTCACTTGGATATTCACACCCGATCTATTTTATGCCCCCTGATAACGTTGAGCTGAAAGTGAATACCCCCACTCAGCTGGTTATATCCGGTATCGAAAAATATTCGGTTGGTCAGGTTGCAGCTAAAATAAGATCTTTCAAGCTGCCTGAACCATATAAAGGAAAAGGTATTAAGTACTCCGGTGAAGTAATCAGAAGAAAAGCCGGAAAGACAGCCGGTAAGTAAGGTTCATGGAGAGATTGCAATGATAGTAAAAAATAATAACAGCAGACTGAGATCTAAAGTTAAGATCAGAAAAACAGTATCGGGTACTCCTGAAAGACCCCGTTTAAGTGTCTACAGAAGTTTAAATAACATTTATGCCCAGCTTATCAATGACGTTGACGGAGTTACAATTATCTCTGTTTCATCATTAGATAAAAATATTACAGATGCAGTGAACGCAGCAAACGGAAAAACAGCCAAATCAAAGATTGTTGGTCTTGAGCTCGCTAAACTTGCTGCCGAAAAAAACATAACGACTTGCGTGTTTGACCGTAACGGTTACAGATACCACGGCAGAGTTAAATCTTTTGCTGACGGCGCACGTGAAGGTGGACTGAAGTTTTAGTTCACTGCCGGGTCGTCTAACGGTAGGACAGCGCCCTTTGGAGGCGTTTGCGTAGGTTCGAATCCTGCCCCGGCAGCCGAGAATTTATAAACATTTAATTTGACCGGAGATTAATTTGAGAACAGTTAGATCTTCAAACGTCGAGAATCTGAAAGAAAAAGTCGTTCACATTAACCGTGTTGCCAAGGTTGTGAAAGGCGGTAGAAGATTTGGTTTCAATGCTATCGTTGTTGTTGGTAATGGTAAGGGCGTACTGGGCATAGGTTTAGGAAAAGCTAACGAAGTTACCGATGCAATTTCAAAAGGTATTGACGACGCGAAGAAAAACCTTATTGAAGTACCTGTTTACAAAGGTACAATTCCCCATGAAGTTATCGGGAAGTTCGGAGCCGGCAGAGTTCTGCTGAAGCCCGCATCACCGGGAACCGGCCTCATTGCAGGCGGTGGCGTAAGAGCCATACTTGAAGCTGCAGGCGTTGCCGACGTTCTTACTAAATCATTGGGATCATCAAATCCTCATAATCAGGTAAAAGCAACCCTTGAGGCACTCAAGAATCTTATTGATGCTAAAACAGTTGCAAAACTTAGAGGAATTACAGTTCAAGAAATCTTTAATTCCTGAACCGGAGATAAAAAGTGAGTAAGCTTAAAATTACATTAGTTAAAAGCGTTATTGACAGACCTGTAACACAGAAGAGAGTTGTTGAAGCTCTTGGTCTGAAAAAAACGAACAGAACGAAAGTTCATAATGATGCCCCTCATATAAGAGGCATGATTAATAAGGTAAAACATTTACTTAAAGTTGAAGAAGTAAACGAATAAAAAGTTTAACAGGAATTAAAATGGATCATTTAAGCAATCTTAAATATGCACCCGGTGCACACAAGAAGAAAAAAAGAGTTGCACGCGGACCCGGATCCGGACATGGAAAAACTGCCACACGCGGTTCAAACGGTCAGATGTCAAGATCAGGAGCAAATCACAGAGCATGGTTTGAAGGCGGCCAGATGCCCCTTCAGAGAAGAATTCCCAAATTCGGGTTTACTCCTCCTTTCAGAACCGCAAGTCAGCCTGTGAATCTGTACAGCTTACAGAAATTAGCTGATAAACTTCAGGTTACCAGCCTTACACTTGATCCTGATTCATTATACACACATGGGCTCATCTCAAAGAGAAATGATCCCGTGAAAGTGCTCGGACATGGTGAAATCACCGTGAAAATTGATATCACTGCGCATTCTGTAAGTAACAGCGCCAAAGAAAAAATTGAAGCGCTTGGCGGTTCCATAAAAACCATAGAATAAAAATACATGTCAAAAGTTTTTGAAGTTTTCCGCAACATATTTAAGATAGAAGAGTTAAGGGCGAGGGTTGTATATACCCTTGTTATTTTGCTCCTGGTAAGGCTTGGTGCTCACATCACTTTACCCGGTATAGATTCTTCTTTATTATCCCAGGCTATGGCAAATCAGACGGGTGATAACCTTTTCGGGCTTTACGACCTGTTTGTTGGCGGTGCATTTTCAAATGCAGCCATTTTTGCGCTTGGTATAATGCCTTATATCTCTGCATCAATCATTATACAGCTTATGGGTGCGGTTTTCCCCACTATACAGAAGCTTCAGAATGAAGGTGAAGAGGGAAGGAAAAAAATAACACAGTGGACCAGATACGGTACTGTTCTCATTGCAGCTCTCCAGGGATGGGGTGTTACAATCAGACTTAATAACCTTCAGGTTGAAGGCTTACCGGTTGTTCCGCTGGCAGTTCAGGGTTTTTTCTGGACCTTTGCAGCAATTGCAATATTAACGGCCGGCACCATTTTCATGATGTGGATGGGTGAGCAGATTACTGAGAGAGGTATCGGTAACGGTATATCACTTATTATCTTTATCGGTATTATTGACCGTCTCCCTTACGCACTGATTGATGAATACAGACTTATCACTTCAGGTCAGAGAAATCTTATCATTGAGATTCTGATTCTTGCAGCGCTTGTTGCAATCATTGCAGGTGTTGTACTTGTTACCCAGGGTACAAGAAGAATACCGGTGCAGTATGCTAAAAGAGTTGTGGGCAGAAAAGTTTACGGTGGTGTTACACAGTACATTCCGCTGAGAGTCAACACGGCAGGTGTTATGCCTATCATTTTCGCTCAGTCAATCATGTTTATTCCCAACACCGTCCTTTCATTTTTCCCGAACAGTGAATTTCTGCAGGGTGTATCAAGATATTTTGATTATACCTCACCGGTGTACTCAATAATTTATGCGATCATGATTGTCTTCTTCACGTATTTCTACACTGCCATTGCTTTCAACCCGAAAGACGTGGCGGATAACATGAAGAGACAGGGCGGCTTTGTTCCCGGAATAAGACCCGGAAAACAGACGTCAGATTTCATTGATAACATACTTACAAAAATTACGTTACCGGGCTCGGTATTCCTGGCGCTTGTGGCAATTCTGCCCGCATTTATGTCAGGTTTCGGGGTTTCAGGTAAGTTCGCCCAGTTTTTTGGCGGAACCAGTTTATTAATTGCCGTTGGCGTTGCACTCGATACGATGCAGCAGATAAATTCAATGATGGTTATGCGCCATTATGACGGATTTATGAAGGGCAATAAAATAGTAAGAAGAAGGTAATTTAACCGGTTTGATTTTCATCAAAACAAAAAAAGAGATCGATTACATACGCGAGAGTTGCAGAATAGTAGCCGAAACTCTTCAAAAAGTTAAAGGTTTCATTAAACCGGGGATTACAACAAAGGAACTGGACATGATTGCGGAGGATTACATCCTCTCAAAAGGCGGGAAGCCGGCCTTCAAAGGCTACAGGCAGCCCGGAACAACCCCGTTCCCCGCAAGTTTATGTGTTTCTTTGAATGATGTGGTTGTACACGGAATTCCGGGTAAGTATATCATAAAAGATGGTGACATAGTCTCTATTGATGTCGGTGTTATTAAAAACGGATATTACGGAGACGCAGCACTTTCTGTGCTGGTGGGAGCTGATCCTGAAAAGCAGAAGCTTCTTGATGTAACGGAAAAGTCACTCTATCTTGGAATAGAACAGGCAAAAGCAGGCAATAGTGTTCACGATATCTCATTTGCAGTGCAGTCTTACGTTGAACTTAACGGATATTCAGTTGTACGGGCTTTATGCGGGCACGGAGTAGGAAAGTATCTGCATGAAGAACCCTCAATACCAAATTACGGCAGACCCGGTACCGGGAAAAAGTTGAAGGAAGGAATGACTATTGCAATTGAACCCATGGTTAACGCCGGGGTTTATGATGTGATAATGGCCGATGACGGCTGGACAGTACTGACTTCTGACGGTAAAGCTTCTGCGCATTTTGAACACACGGTTTTAGTTGAGAAAGACAAAGCTGAGATCTTAACAATCTGTTAGTATGGCAAAACAAGGACCAATTAAAGTTGACGGTGTAATAACTGAGACATTACCCAATGCCACATTCAAAGTGAAGCTGGATAACGGTCACGAGATTTTGGCGCATATCTCAGGTAAAATGCGCATGCATTTTATAAAAATTTTAGTAGGCGACAAAGTATCAATTGAGTTATCGCCATACGATTTAACAAAAGGTAGAATAATCTACCGATATAAATAAGCGGAGAATTTATGAAAGTAAGATCTTCTGTTAAAAAAATCTGCGAACACTGCAAAATTATTAAAAGAAAAGGCGTGGTCCGGGTAATTTGCAGTAAAAACCCGAAACATAAACAACGTCAAGGATAATAGAGGAGTAACCAATTGGCACGTATAGCTGGTGTTGATTTACCAAAAAACAAAAAAGTTTATTACGGTATCCAATATATATTTGGAATCGGACCTACAGTAGCGCAGGAAATTGTTGAGAAGTCTAATATAGACCCCAATAAAAAAATCGGCGCTCTAACCGAAGACGAAGTAGCAGCCATTAGGTCTGTGATCCAGGCAGAGTACAAAGTTGAAGGTTCGCTGCGCTCAGAAGTTCAGCAAAATATAAAAAGACTAATTGAAATTAACTGTTACCGCGGCTTAAGACACAGAAGAGGGTTACCATCCAGAGGACAGAGAACCCGCACAAACTCCCGTACGAGAAAAGGCAGGAGAAAAACAGTTGCCGGTAAGAAAAAAGCAGCAGCTAAGAAGTAGTATCTAAAGGAGGATATTTTTGGCTAAGTCAGTTAAAAAAGTTAAGAAAAAAAGCGTTGTTGATGCCAATGGCATTGCTCATGTAAAAGCCACATTCAATAACGTTCTTGTAACATTAACAGATATATATGGTAACGTTATATCTTGGTCATCGGCCGGAAGAAACGAATTCAAAGGTTCAAGAAAAAACACTCCCTTTGCAGCTCAGGTTACAGCAGAAGCTGCTGCAAAAGAAGCCTATGATTTAGGCTTAAGAAGAGTTGAAGTAAGAATCAAAGGTCCCGGCTCAGGCAGGGAATCTGCAATAAGAGCTCTCTCAAATGTTGGTTTCGAGATTACCTCTATAAGAGATATCACCCCGATTCCTCATAACGGATGCAGACCTCCAAAACGCAGAAGAGTATAATTTTAACGGAGAAATTTTAAATGGCAAGATACAACGACGCAGTTTGTAAATTATGCAGAAGAGAAAAACAGAAGCTGTTCTTAAAGGGCTCAAAATGTTTCTCTGAAAGATGCCCTATTGAGAAGAAGAATTATCCTCCCGGGCAGCACGGAGTTTCAAGAAGACCCAAGATTTCAGAGTATGGTGTGCAGCTCAGAGAAAAACAGAAAATCAAAAGAACTTATGGAGTTCTTGAAACACAGTTCAGAAATCTGTTTGAAAAAGCCACACGTCAGAAAGGTATTACCGGTTCTAACCTTGTTAAGCTTCTTGAGAGAAGACTTGATAATGTTGTGTACAGATTAGGTTTTGCCACATCACGCAAGGCAGCCAGACAGCTTGTAAGACACAGACACATTCTGTTAAACAATGAACTTGTTGACATACCGTCTTACATTGTTGCTGCAGGCGACGTTATAAAGATTAAAGAGAAAAGTAAAAAACTCGATAGCATTCACGACTCTCTTAAAAGAGTAAAAGAAGGTCAATACTCCTGGCTACTGATAGACAAACCGAACCTCGCCGGAACTTTCCTTCAGGTTCCCGAGAGAGAAGAAATACCGCTTAACGCAAACGAACAGTTAGTTGTTGAGCTTTATTCTAAATAGTAATTAAAACAGAGGTTTATGAATGAGTAGCTCTTATTTGAAAATGCCCGAAGCGGTAATATTAGAGGATAGTTCGTATACGCCAACTTTTGGCAGATTTACGTTACAGCCTCTTGAGAGAGGTTACGGGGTAACGCTTGGTAACTCGCTCAGAAGAGTTCTTATCTCTTCTTTACCGGGTGCCGCAATTGTTGCTGTTAAATTCAGCAACGTGCTGCATGAGTTCAGCACCATTCCCGGTGTTGTTGAAGAAGTAACCGAAATTATTCTTAATCTTAAACAGGTCAGAATTAAGCTTCTTAATAAAAAAGCTAACAAAATTGAGATCTCCTTTAACGGTAAAGGCGTCTGGACTGCAGCTGATATTCAGCGCAATTCTGCTGATATTGAAGTTCTTAATCCTGATCTTCATATTGCAACTTTCAATGATTCAGCCAAATTTGATGTTGAGCTGAGACTTGGCAGAGGTAAAGGTTATGTCCCCTCACAGGAAAACAAATCACCTGATTACCCTCTGGGAATGATTGCCATTGATGCAATTTATTCACCAATTGTTAATGCAACCTATGAGATTCAGAACGTACGTATAGGTGACAGAAATGATTACGAAAAGCTTATTCTTAACGTAGTCACAGATGGTTCAATCACTCCTGACGATGCCGTAACCCAGGCAGCCAAAATACTGAAAGACCATCTTCAGCTTTTTATCAATCTGGATATTGAGCATGATGAAAGCCATGCTGATAATCAGAAAGATGCTGAAAAAGAGAGACTGAGAAAAATACTGCTGACAAACGTTGATGATCTTGAACTCAGTGTCAGATCACACAATTGTCTGAGAGCAGCCAATATCAGAACCATAGCAGATCTGGTTCGCAAAGATGAATCGGAAATGCTGAAGTTCAGAAATTTCGGAAGAAAATCTCTCGCAGAATTAATGGAAATTGTAGAAAATCTGGGTCTTGACTTCGGAATGGACGTAGATAAATATATCAATGATGAACCCGAAAACAATTAATCCCAATAAAGGCATACAATGAGACACAGGGTAAAGCATAGAAAGTTAAACCGTACATCTGAACACAGAGCAGCTCTGTTACGTAATCTTTCTATATCTTTAATCAAACATAAAAGAATTAAAACTACTGTAGCTAAAGCTAAAGAGTTAAGAATCTTTGTTGAACCACTCATTACCCGTGCCCGTAAAAGCGGTACTCACAACGCACGTTTAGTAATGGCAGCTTTAAGAGATAAAGAAGCTGTTAAAGAGTTAATGGGTAATGTTGCTCAGACAGTGGGCGACAGACCCGGCGGTTACACAAGAATCGTTAAAGCAGGTTTCCGCCCCGGTGACGGTGGCGATGCTGCCATAATTGAGCTTGTTGATTTTAATGAAGCTGCAAATCAAAGAGCGGCTGAATTGAAAGAAGCTAAAGAAGCAGCAGCAGAAGCCAAAAAATCAGCTGAAAAAGTTGAAGACGCTAAAGTAGTAGAATAAACCGTTACAAATTCAAAAAGGATTTAAAGAGTAGTCACCCTTTTTTGGGTGATTACTCTTTTTTGTTATGTTCAGCAGCATAACTTTCATAGGATCGTTTACATCCGTTGACTCACTCCCGAAAGAAACTCTTCCGGCAATAGTGCTTTGCGGCAGATCTAATGTAGGAAAAAGTTCATTCATCAATTCGTTCTTTAACCGCAGAAGTATCGCCAAAGTGAGTCAGACTCCGGGTAAGACCAGAACCATCAACTATTATACTGTTGAGAACAGATTCTTTGTGGTTGATCTGCCCGGGTATGGTTATGCCAAGGCATCCAAAAAGGATGTTGAAGCATGGCAGAAACTGATAGATGAATACTTCTCAGCAGCCGGTAATATTAAGCTTGTTTTTCATCTTGTTGATTCCAGAATACCTCCTACCGGTGATGATATTCTTCTTTCAGAGTATCTGCAGGCAAGAGAAATTCCCAGGAGTGTTCTTCTTACAAAAACAGACAAGCTGAATCAGACTGAATACTCGGTGAGCCTTAAAAAAATCACTGAAGCATTCAAAGATCTTACTGTAAACGTAAATCTGTTCCCGTTTTCGATAAAAAAGGCGATTTCAAGGGAAAAGATCTACAAACAGATATTAAAAGTGATTAAAGCGTAAGCAAAATTGCGGGAAATTTCATATATTTTAATATTCACAGAAATAAAAACCTGCCTTTATGATAAATAAGATACTTCTGAATAAATATTTTTACTTTATCGCTGCTCCTGTACTGATTGCTTTGATATTTCTCTCACCCGGAATTTACCGCTATATATTCTTATTGCTTTCACTGATACTTGTTGTGCTCTTCTGGCTCCATAAAGAAACCATTCTTTCTGAACCGGGCGAAATAAAAAGTTATACGCCTCCGGTAAAATCTGATCCCGAACCTCAGACCCAGTCGCAGTACGACGGGTTTGTGATTGTGAAAAAGGGAGATAAATCAGTTGAGCATGAAAGCGGCAGAACTGCGGCAGAAAAAACAGGGTCAGAGAGATCAGTATCAGAAAAACAGGGCTCCGGTTTAACGGTCAGATTATCTGAAAATGATGACGATACACCTCTTTCTGAAACCCCGGTCACAGCGGCAGAAGGATTCAGGATTCCCAAGCCCCGCTCTATTGATATCATACCTTCGGATATAAAAGACAGATATGATGAGTACTGCAGAACTGAAAAGCTTGAAGGCAAGGATACAAGGGAAATTACTAACACCCTGCTTGATCCCGTGTTTGAAAGCATTGCCGACTACTTTTCTGTATACAGCATAATACTTTTCTGGTATGACAAAGGGCATCAGGTTTTTAAGGTTGCAAAAAGCAAATCATATTCCGAAGAAATTATTGATACAAGGCTTGAACTTGAAAATGACCTCATTTCACAGGTTGTAACAAAAGAGAGTCCGGTTCTTCTCTCAACAATATCTGCAGTGGCAGAAAAAGACAATATCAGATACTACTTCTCATCACAGCAGATAAAAAGCGTTGTGGGGGTGCCTGTTTACTTCAAAGGGCGGCTGATAGGTGTTTTGGTTTGTGATTCACAGACAGAAGATGCTTTTGGTGAAGAGACAATACTTAATCTTGCCAGATACACAAAAATTATAAGTTACGTAATTGAGCTCTCGGAGAAATTCCATTTTGAGCGCACGGCAAAAAACAAGCTCAGCAAGTACAGCCAGATCTCATCAGAAATGCTGAACGTGGAAACTTTTGATGATCTCTATCAGATAATTGAAACCACATTCAAAGATCTCCTCAACCCTGATTACATATCATTCATATTCAATGACCCGCAGAATGAAAACTACACACTTACAAAGGTTTTTAATTTCAGGGATGACAGATACATTTCTGACGGAATAGGCATTGACCTCTTTGCTTCGGTTGCAGGGAAGGCTATTCAGAAGTGTGAAACAGATAATGTGGCCGATCTGAATGAACGGGGCCAGAAAAGATTTTCACCTCTTGAGGAAGATATTGACCAGGACGGATCATTTCTTGTGGTACCGTTTGCATATAAGGGGAAGGCAAAAGGTGCGCTCTGTTTTGAAAAAGTGCAGAAAGGCTATTTCACAGCCGAGCAGGGAGCATTTGTTTCGGAGATGCTTTCAATAATGTCGGCATCAATATTTGCCACCGGTTCTGTAGAAAGCTATAAACAGTATATATCCATAGATTTTGACACCAAACTGCTGGTAAGAGATGCTTTTATTGAAAGGGCGCAGCAGGATGTTTTCAGAACATCTCTCCTGAAAATTCCCGGCACGCTTGTTCTGATAAAAATTGATGAGTTTATAGAGCAGGAAAACCTTTTTGAAGGCAATCCCGTTAAAAAAATAGTTAAATCAGTTGCTGAAATACTCAAAAATGAAACAGATCCCAACACTGCGGTTATCGGCCGGCTTAACAGAAAAGAATTCGGAATGTTTCTTTTTAACAAAGATTCAAATGAAGTTTTCATGTGGGCCGAAAAACTCAGAGGTAAAATTGCAAAGCAGCCTGTACACCTTGGCGATAAGCAGACTACTTTCACCGTTTCAATAGGTATTTCGGGTGTTTCAACAGGCAACTTTACCGAAGTTTACAATGCCGCTGAGCTTGCACTCCAGAAGTGCGTTGAGCAGGGGGGCAATAAGGTAAAACATACCAATACATGAGGTGCCTGAATTAATAACTTTATAATACTCGTTCTTGACGGATGCGGTATCGGTGAGCTGCCTGATGCGGCAAAATATGGCGATAGCGGAAGCAATACAATTGCCAATACTGCAGAAAAAGCAGGAGGAATTGACCTCCCGAATCTCGAAAAACTCGGGCTCGGAAATATCCACCCGGTTAAAGGTGTGAAAAAAGTTGCTGAACCGATGGGCTCATTTGGTAAAATGGCTGAGGTTTCCGCCGGAAAAGATTCAACAACAGGACACTGGGAAATTGCCGGACTTATTATAAAAAAGGACTTCGAATATTATCCTGACGGTTTCCCGCAGGAAATGATGGAAAAGTTCATGGAGCTTACCGGTATGAAGGGATATCTTGGAAACAAAGCCGCATCGGGGACGGAAATTATAAAGGAATTGGGTGAAGAACATATCAGAACGGGATTCCCAATAGTTTACACTTCGGCTGATTCTGTTTTTCAGATAGCTGCCCATGAACAGTATTTCGGACTTGAAAAGCTTTACGAAGTCTGCGATATCACCCGGAATAAGGTTCTTGCAGGGCACAACATAGGCCGCGTGATAGCAAGACCGTTTATTGGTGAGCCGGGTAATTTTACCAGAACCACCAACAGACATGACTATTCGCTGGATGCGCCGGGTGAAACTCTTGTTGATCTTCTTTTCAGAAACGGAATTAACACAGTTTCGGTTGGGAAGGTTGATGATTTGTTTAATGGCAGGGGAATAAATATTAAATACAAAACGAAATCTAACCTTGAGGGAATTGCCAGAACCGCAGATGTAATCCGCAAATACAAATCAAGCCTGATCTTCACGAATCTGCTTGATTTTGATGTTTATTACGGGCACAGAAATGATCCCGCGGGATTTGCAAATGCACTCAGGGAGTTTGATGAAAATCTGCCGGCTATTTTAGATGCGCTTGATGAAACAGATGTTCTGGTGATCACTGCAGATCACGGAAATGACCCAACATCAAACTCATCAGATCACAGCCGTGAGTATGTTCCGCTGATTGTTTATTCAAAGCAGGCCGAAAGTGCTGATCTGGGTGTGAGGGCAACTTTTGCAGATATTGGCAAAAGCGCCGCCGATTTTTTTGATATTGAAAACAGTCTTGACGGCACTTCATTTCTGGGCAGATGAAAACAAGATTAAGATTTGACGGAGACAGATTTTTTGAAGAAGAACCGGGCCTGAGCAGGGAACTTCAGAAGCTCGGTATTAATGAAATACAGATTGAGATAACCGGGATGAAGGGAACCGACCCGGAACTTTTCAGCAAGGCAGTTGAGATAAGCCGGGTGCAGTCAATTCCCCTTTCGGTGGCAATCAGGTTTCTTGAAACAAGAGGCATGCTTGCAGGGAGCTGAAAAAAGGTCGTTCCTGCTTGAAACTGATATAATCACAGATCATCTTATCAGGGGAAAAACCGAAAAGCAGTCAGCCCTTGAACACTGCATGGTTACGGGATTATGTTTCACCACCGCCATTAACGCCGCCGAAATTTACGGCAGCAAAAGTGCAGTGATGAATCTGAACATAATAAATGATATATTTGCAGCCATAAAAATTCTGGGCATAAACTCAAGATATGTTTTGAAACTGCCTGATTTTTATGGTAAGGTTACTGGCTGGCGGGACGCCATGTTTGCATCAGTTGCATGGCACAATAAACTCACAATAGTAACTTTTGATAATCAAAAATACTCTGAACTAAACATTGATACGCTTGATGTATCAGAACTGAAGGCAAAAATTTGATACTGGGAAGAGTTATCGGAACTGTCTGGTCAACTAAAAAGGATGAAAACCTGACCGGAGCAAAATTTCTGATAGTCAGGGAGCTTAGTCTTGATTATTCAGAGAAATCAAATTTTGTGATAGCCGTGGATAGCGTGGGTGCGGGTGAGGGAGAGGTTGTGCTTGTTGCAACGGGCTCATCTGCCAGGCAGACCACTTTTACAAAAAACAAACCAATAGATGCGGTTATCATGGGAATTGTTGACCGCCTTGACGTGCCTGAAACCAAGGAATAAATTCTGATGTTTTTAGGTAAAGTAATCGGCAATATCTGGGCAACAAAAAAATACCCCACTCTCACGGGAGTTGCACTCTTGCTTGTGCAGCCTCTGAACTCAGACGGGGATGAAACGGGAAGCCCGATAATTGCAGCCGATACAATGGGAGCCGGGAGAGGAGAAAAGGTGGTTTATATTACCGCAAGCGAAGCAGTTATACCTCTGCCCGCAGATCATGCGCCGGTTGATGCCACAATAGTGGCTATTGTTGATTACGTCAATAATGAATACAAAGAAAAATAAGACATTGCCCGGCTGCATAAACATATCAGCCAGTTAACAAAAGCCGGGTTAAAAAGTCTAATATTACAACATTTAAAATAGTTAAGGAGATTTGCAAGAGTGAGGATTACTAAACAGTATACCAACCGCGAGAGTCAGTCTTTAGACAAATATCTGCAGGAAATAGGTAAGGTTGAACTTCTGACTCCGGATCAGGAAATAGAACTTGCAATCAGAATAAAAAACGGCGATCAGCTGGCACTTGAACAGTTAACCAAAGCAAACCTCAGATTTGTGGTTTCGGTGGCTAAACAGTATCAGAATCAGGGGCTTTCACTCGGTGACCTCATTAATGAAGGAAACCTGGGTCTGATCAAGGCTGCAAAAAGATTTGATGAAACCAGAGGCTTTAAGTTTATCTCTTATGCAGTATGGTGGATCAGACAGTCTATTCTTCAGGCTCTTGCCGAGCAGTCAAGAATTGTAAGGCTTCCGCTTAACCGTGTGGGCGCTCTCAATAAGATAGGCAAAGCCTATTCAAACCTTGAACAGGAATATGAGAGAGAGCCTTCGGCAGCCGAGCTTGCAACAGAGCTTGATATGGACGTTAACGAAGTGGCTGATACGCTTAAGATCTCAGGCCGCCATGTATCAATGGATGCTCCGTTTGCCCAGGGCGAAGATAACAGACTTCTTGACGTTCTTGCCAATGATCAGCAGCCTTCACCTGATTTCATTCTGATGATTGAATCGCTGAAGATGGAAATTGAAAGAGCGCTCTCAACTCTTACTGAGAGAGAAGCCGAAGTTATAAGACTTTATTTTGGTCTTAACAAAGAACACTCTCTCACACTTGAAGAAATAGGTGAAAGATTTAATCTCACCAGAGAACGCGTGCGTCAGATTAAAGAAAAGGCGATAAGGAGATTAAGACATGCTTCGCGCAGTAAAAATCTCAGAGCCTATCTTGGCTAAAAAACTCGTTATGTTTTTGTTTGCAGCCGGCATTTTCTTTGCCGGCTGTACCCCTTCATCAGGCAATCTCAGATTTGAAGATAAACCGCGCGGAGATGCCCCTCCTGATAGTCAGCCAAAAACCAGATTTGAACAGACTCCTCAGCCTGATTACACACCTGTAACCGATACGGCATCGGCAGCTGCCGCAGATGATGAAGAAGACAGATATTACTATTTACCCGCTGAAGATAAAGACAAAATCTTTTCCCGTTTTGAGCAGGAGAATAAAAAGCTTGAAGCCGATTTCTCAAATGCCAGTGAAAAGGTGATGATTGAGATTGTAAGGATGCTCAACACTCCGTATAAATGGGGCGGAAATTCAAAGGAGGACGGCGGGGTTGACTGTTCCGGTTTTACCTGCTGGGTTTATAAACATGCCCTTAAATTTAATCTTCACAGAACCGCAAGAGATCAGTTCACTCAGGGTGACCCGGTTGACGGGCTTGAGAATCTGAAGTTCGGTGATCTGGTATTTTTTGACACAAGGCGCGGAGCCAGACCCGGGCACGTCGGAATTTACATAGGCGACGGGCTTTTTGCGCATTCCTCAACCAAGGAGGGTGTGATCATTTCATCGTTCGAAACCAAATACTACATTGACCGCTACATGGGAGCCAGAAGATTCACTGATCTCATGACCGATTCAGGCGGCAGAAAAAAATAATACCTCACAACTCATCAGGTGTGCATCAGATCAGTTTTTCTTTAAGCTTACTGTAACCCTGGCGGCTTAAAGGAAGTTTTTTCCCGTTATTCATCACCGCGTAGTACAAATCTTTCTCAAACAGTTCAATGCCTGATATATGGTTTATATTAATTATATAAGAGCGGTGAATTCTGATGAAATTTTCAGGATCAAGCGCCTCATCAAAATACTTCATTGTCTGCTTGCGGAGATGTTTCCCCTCACCGGTATGGATCATTACATAGTCATCCTGCGCTTCAATGTAAAGAATTTTCTCAAGGGGAATGATGATCACTTTCTCCCTCTCCTTAAGAACAATTCTGGTTATTTTCTGAGATGATTCATTGAGGGGTTCCCGGGGTGCGGCATTTACACGGTGTTCAGTTAAAAATCTTTTTATCGTGATATCAAACCGTTCTTTTTCAACCGGTTTAAGCAGATAATCAAGAGCATTAAACTCAAAAGCCTGCACAGCAAACTCATCATAAGCAGTTACAAGAACAACAAATGGTTTTACGTCAATCAGTTCAAGCATTTCAAGGCCGCTCAGTTTAGGCATCTGAATATCAAGAAAGATAATGTCAGGGTTTATCTCCCTGATTGCCTTAAGTCCCTCAAAGCCGTCAGAACATTCTGCCTCAGTGGTGAACTCAGGGTAACCGGAGAGATAACTTTTTATCAGTTCCCTGCCAAGTTTTTCATCGTCTATTATGATGGCTTTAAATTTTTTCATTTGTCGGGATCATTAAAGTAACAGTAAAAATATCTCCGGATGCATTGATTGTCAGAAGATCGTTCCGGTTATAAGTAAGGCTGAGCCTTGAGGTGAGATTTACGAGCCCCACACCCTCACCCTTAAGTTTTTTACACTCTTCAGGGTCATAAGGATTTGATATCTCTATCTCAATATATGAATCTTTTTTTGCAACCGATAAGGAAACAGTTATTTTCCCTGCGGATGAACCAACCCCGAACTTCACAGCATTTTCGAAAAGAGGCTGAAGTATCATTGAGGGGATATTAAAGCCCAAAGCACCGGCATCAATTTTTTTATCCAGGCTTATTCTCTCGCCAAACCTTATCTTTTCGATTTCAAGATAATTTTCTGCCGAATCAAGTTCGTCAGCCAGCGTTGAGAAGACCCCGTCTTTTTTCATCGTCTTTCTCAGTAACCCGGCGAGTTTTGTTGTCATAACTCTGGCGTTTTCAGGCGATGAGATTGTGAGCGATGCAATTGAATTGAGGCTGTTAAATAAAAAATGCGGATTAAGCTGAAATTTGAGTGAATCAAGCTTTGCCTCCTTAAGCCGGGCATTGAGGTCGGTTTCAGTTTTTAAGCTTTGGATGCTCCTGATATAAAATAACCGTGTGTAAATGAATGAAGTGAAGATTATGCATCCTGTGAAAGATGCGAAGATTCTGAAGGGGATTGTTGTCTTAACAAAAATAATGTATGAATCATCAGCAGAGGATAACACAATCTGAAGGAAGAAGTAAGTGATATAAACAGCCGCAACCGACATAATAATGGCTGTGATCAGATGGTTGAAGCTTATCTTTGCAATGTTTATGGCTTCAAGAATCATGTAGC
Organism: Ignavibacteriaceae bacterium; assembly: GCA_013359345.1. GTDB lineage: Bacteria > Bacteroidota > Ignavibacteria > Ignavibacteriales > Ignavibacteriaceae > JABWCA01. The sequence goes on along the minus strand of JABWCA010000020.1, from coordinate 3,385 downwards.
GCGTCTGATAGATCATTCCGATACCGAACGGAATGAGCGTTAAAACCGAAAAGAGAGAATCAAGCAGGGAAGGAACAAATGGTTTACCCAGGAAGACATGAAGGGAGAGGAAGAGGAATGAGGATAAAACTACGTTAAGTATGATCAGCTGAAAAAGTTTTCGCATTGGTGAAACTCTCTTGTAAAAATATTTGAGCCGTGATGTTTAAAATAAAAAAGCCGGGCAAATACCCGGCTGTAATTTTAGGGGAATAATCAGAAAACTTTTACTTCCCCGCCGCCAAACAGCACAACGCCCTTAATATTAAGCACTTTGCCGCCGGATTCAATTATTCTGGGATTCTCAAAGGTAACGTGTTTAGTTGAAAATCCGCCGAATATTGGCATAACATCACTCTGAACTTTCCAGTCTGCCGGAATCTTGATATCAACACCGCCAAAGAGCACAAAAATATCAAGCATGTTATTGTTCTCTGAAAGTTTGCAGCCTCTGAGATCTATCTCGAGCCCGCCGAATATTGCAGTAAGATTTCCGCCTCTGAAGTCATCAGACTCAAACTTCCGTTCACCGCCGCCGAATATGGCGACTTCATCTATGACATCTTTGTGGAGCACACCTTTTTTTCTGTAATCTGTGCCCTGCCCGTTGTTTTTATTCTGCTTAAAGATGATAGCAATACCGGCAATAAGCAACAGCACGGGGAAGAAGAGCTCAGAGAAATCAAACCTGAAGATATCCGAAACGTACCATAGCGAGCCTATCAGCACAAATGCCGCACCCACAAGCTTTCTTCTTGAGTTCACCAGAATAACTACGCCGATCAGAATCAGCCAGGTCTTGAAACTGAATAAAAGACCGATAAGATTCCAGTGCACAATCTCATTGTTTTCCAGAAAAACGAGTATACCTGCTGTGATCAGAATCACGCCTAATACAAGCCTTGCCTTCATTGAATTATTATTTGCCATATTGCCTCCGAATGTGAAACTTTACTGATGCAAAATTAATCTTATGCATTCAGCATTAAAAGCAGTTTTCGGTGAATTAACGAAAAGGGTCGGTGAAGCCTTAGAAAATAATCGGAAAGTATCAAGGGAAAACCTACCTTGTACTCAATATTAAATTTTAGTTGGTATTAAAATTTAATTTGCATGGTTATTGGTTAAATCCTTATTTTGGAGTCCAAAGTAAAGATTTTTGCTTTGCCCCTGCTTTTACTTTTTCTGCTAAAGCATTATAAAACAATGAGTTAATCTCCCCGAAGCTCATAATCGAGAATTGAAGACTTTTAATAAAATCAGTGGTGTTAAATGAAGATAACAAGACAATTTACTTCCTCAGGTAAAGATTCTCTGCATTCTGTGAAGTTTAAGAAACGCAGTTCAGAAATCAGGAACCCTGACGGGAAAATTATCTTTAAGATGGAAGATATTGATGTTCCGGCCGGATGGTCACAGGTTGCGGTTGATATTCTTGCACAAAAATATTTCAGAAAAGCGGGCGTGCCGAGACTGCTTAAAAAGGTTGAAGAACCGGGAGTGCCCGAGTGGCTGCTTCCTTCAGAGCCCGATCACGAAAATCTCGCCAAACTTTCTGATAAAGACAGATATACCTCAGAAAGCTCTGCCCGTCAGGTGTTTCACAGACTGGCCGGCTGCTGGACTTACTGGGGCTGGAAGGCTAAGTATTTCACGACAGAAAATGACGCCAGGGCATATTACGATGAAATGACATATATGCTCGCTAATCAGATGGCGGCACCAAACTCTCCTCAGTGGTTTAACACCGGACTTAACTGGGCTTATGGTATTTCGGGACCCTCACAGGGACACTTCTATGTTGATTATGAATCGGGAGAATTAGTATCATCAACTGACGCATACACACATCCTCAGCCGCATGCCTGCTTTATTCAGTCAATAGGTGATGATCTGGTAAACGAAGGCGGAATCATGGATCTCTGGGTTCGTGAAGCCAGATTATTTAAATACGGATCAGGCACAGGAACAAACTTTTCAAGTATCCGCGGTGAAGAGGAGCCTTTAAGCGGAGGAGGAAGATCATCAGGTTTAATGTCCTTCCTGAGGATCGGTGACCGTTCTGCCGGCGCAATAAAATCAGGCGGAACCACACGCCGTGCCGCAAAAATGGTATGCCTTGATCTTGACCATCCCGATATTGAAGATTTTGTTAACTGGAAAGTTATTGAAGAGCAGAAAGTTGCTGCCCTGGTTACGGGTTCAAAGCTCTGTAATCTTCACCTTAATAATATTATGAAAGCCTGTTATGCTGAACATCCTGAAAATGACAGGTTCAACCCGAGGCTTAACCTCAAACTTCAGAAAGCAGTTTACGAGGCTAAAAAAGCCGAGATACCAAAAAATTATATAGACAGAGTAATAAAACTGGCCGAACTGGGATATACATCAATAGAATTCCCCGTTTATGACACCGACTGGGATTCAGAAGCTTATCATACAGTTTCAGGACAGAATTCAAACAACTCTGTACGCGTCACTAATGAGTTTATGGAAGCCGTTAATAAAGGCGGCGACTGGAATCTCTACTGGAGAACCGAAAAGAAAAAAGCAGCAAAAGAGGGCAGGGAGCCCAAAGCCTGCAAAACTCTTAATGCGAGAGTTCTGTGGGATGATATTGCATACGCTGCGTGGGCCTGCGCTGACCCCGGACTTCAGTTCCATACAACCATTAATGAATGGCACACTTGCCCTGCAGAAGGGGAGATCAAGGCATCTAACCCCTGCTCTGAGTATATGTTCCTTGACGATACGGCATGCAACCTGGCATCGCTGAATCTCGTGAAATTTTATGATGCAGAAACAGGTAAATTCTTTATTAAAGAATACCGTCATGCATCAAGACTCTGGACCCTCACCCTTGAGATAAGCGTTCTTATGGCACAGTTCCCGAGCCGTGAAATTGCACAGCTCAGCTATGATTACAGAACTTTAGGCCTTGGTTATGCAAATTTGGGATCGCTTCTTATGATCATGGGTATACCTTATGACAGCGAAGAAGGATTTGCCATTACAGGTGCTCTCACTGCAATTATGCACAGTATATCATACGCAACAAGCGCAGAGATGGCTAAGGAGTTTGGTCCGTTCCCCAAATATCAGATGAACGCTGAAAACATGCTCAGAGTTATCAGAAACCACAGAAGAGCTGCTTATAACGTTCCTGATGAGGAATATGAAGGATTAACTATCAGACCCATGGGCATTGACCCGAGAAACTGCCCTTCAGATCTTCTTGAGGCAGCAAGAGAAGATGCTGACAGGATGCTTGAGTTAGGTACAAAGCACGGTTTCAGAAATGCACAGGTTACCGCAATTGCACCAACAGGTACAATTGCCGTCGGAG
>JABWCA010000222.1 GCA_013359345.1 Ignavibacteriaceae bacterium | reverse complement strand
GGGTTGAACGGATTAGGGTAGTTCTGCGCAAGGCTGAACTCAGAGGGAGCAAGCACCTCTGTCTCAGCAGCCGGGGAATGTGCAAATGTTCCATCATAGTCAATTTGCTTCAGTCGGTAAACATTCCTGCCTGTAACTGCAGAAGCGTCAGTATAAGAATATGAATGACCGGTAACAGATGTCCCGTTTCCGTTAACGTATCCTATAGCGATAAAATTTTCTCCTGCCTTCTTCTGGACTTCAAAACCTTTGTTATTGGTTTCGGTGGCAGTTGACCATTCAACTATAACAGAACCGTTTTGTGCGGTTGCTGTAAATGAAGTTAATTCAACAGGTATTGCGCTTGTAATTGAGAATGACGCATTTGAGACATCATAAAAAATGTTATTGACACCCTCAACCACTATTCTGGCGTTTGTTGTCTGGATATCAGGTATTGTAACATCCTGAGATCCGTCATTAGGAGTATTCATCAGAACGGGTGTGTAAGTAAGTCCGTTATCCTTTGTAAGCAGGATATTCACATTCTGGCAGTTAACCGAGGCATTTGTTGTATTGGCAACATTCCATGTGACCGTCATTTGTGAAAGTGCAGGGACCGAGATTCCGGAAGCGTTCGGATAAGTTACCGTAAACGGTCCGGCTGTCTGATCAACAGCATATGTCACCTCACCTGAAGTATAGTTTCCTGCACCCGGATTATTATCTCTTACAGTAAATCTGAACTTAAGATTCCTGGTGTAAGAAGGCAGAATTTCACCGAGAGTCTGGGTGTTGTTGTAAACATCAGAAAGTTTCGGGAAATATCTCGAACCTGTCACAACCGGATTAAAGCTTCTGAAGATCGGTGCGTTGCCTGAGGGTGTGTTAGGATTTCCTGATGGGCCCACATCATACTGTTCCCAGCAATAAGTGAGGGAGGTGTTATCGGGATCCGTTGCCGAACCTGTCAGTTTGAAGGGGGTGTTAATCGGTATTGTATAACCACTCTGGGGAAGTGTTAATACCGGGGGTTCGTTATTATTTGAAATTCTTACAGCACAGCCGTTACCGGTACCGTTTATGAAATTTGTTATTTCAACCTGACTCCCGATGTGGAAATAGTCATCACTGTTGCTCTGGAGATTAGGTGAACAGATGCCCGCGTAACCCATGATTGTTGATGCACTGCCAGGTTCAAAAGCGGTTGAAGCATTTCTCTGACAATTGTTATTTTGTGTGTGGTTACCGCCAAACTGATGTCCCATTTCATGAGCAACATAATCAATATCAAACGGATCACCTACGGGTGATGGGCCGCCTGTAACGCCTCCTGCCTTCAGTGAGGATGAACATACACTTCTCAGGTATGCCACACCTCCGCCGCCAGTGCTGTATACATGCCCGATGTCATAATTTGCGCTCCCGATGATGTTATCACAGGTGGTCTGATTCTGACCAAGCATTGTGCTGCCGTTATTATTCGTGTAAGGATCTGTTGAGGCATTCAGGAAGATTATCTGGTCATTATTATTAACGAGCAGCATTCTTACACCAACCTCACGTTCATAAACACCATTAATGCGGTTCAGTGATGTAACCATTGCAGCGAGCACCAGGGGAACTGTTCCGCCATGAAATGTGGAATATTCTCCCGTGCATGCATTTGCAAGACGATAGGTTCTTAGTGTGCCCGGAATAACTCTTGCCGGCACAGCGCCTGAAGATCCGTCAGATTCAGTTAAGCAGATACCCGATTCAGCTTTCTCAGCAGGAAGGATGTAATTGCTCCTGAAATATGACTGGTAAAATTCTGTGTTGCCTCTGGAATATGGATCTATGAATACTGTCCCCTTTTCAGTGAATATCATTCCATGAAAACCATGAGGAGTGAGATCAATTCTTCCCCACCATGCGTTATTATCGGTTGATGTAACCAGATATGTTCTGATTTCAGGATACCTTGCCTCAAGCAGCGGTTCCATAACCGGTGAGTAAAGTACTTTCATTACTGAATTCGCTCCGTCAGGAAGCGGAACAGAGAGCAGGGGAGCGGAAGATGATGCTCCCGACGAAAATTCTTCGGGTGCGCTTTCAAGGATGGTTTTAAGCTGAGGAATATCGAGACTTAAAACTCTTGAAGATGTCGAGCTGATCGTTTTTTCAAGTGAAGATGAAATAAGGTTTTCATCTTTATCGGCCCAGGGATTGGTTGCCGATCGCTGAGGGAGCATGGCCACAGAGATTAAAATGAAAGCAAGGAACGATTTAAACATTAAAACTTTCGGATTAATTAGTTAAATAATTTGGTTGCTTCAAATTCCGTAAAAAACTTAAATTATCAAAATTTTGCGCCTCTGTTTTTCAGATTATTATACTTCACAGATCCTTTGATTTATTAATCATTTTGTGAAGGTTAATCCGGTTAATTCCCGCATATTCAGCAGCCCGTGTAATATTCCCGTTAAATTTCTTCAGCAGATTTTCTACAAAAAGAGCTTCAACCCTTCTGGAAATTTTGTCACTCAGTTTTCTTCTGAGATCATTCATCTCTGCCCATGTTTCGGGCGGAGTTATTTCATTATCAAAATCGGTCGTGTTTTTTACAGACTTTGAAATTCCCGGAAAATTTTCTTTCGTGAGCGGGCCATTATTTGCAGAACTCAGCAGAAGAGCCCTGGTCAGGACGTTATTCATTTCGCGGACATTGCCCGGCCAGTTATAAGCCAGCAGCAGTTCAGTCAGCTCATCCGTAAAATCTTTGTTCTTTAAGTTCATCTCTTTGCAGATCACCTCTTTAAGGTGATTCAGCAATGGCAATATATCATCTTTGCGCTCTCTGAGCGGGGAGATGCTGATGTTGAGAACATCCAGTCTGTAAAATAAATCTTCCCTGAATTCTCCTCTTTTAACAAGTGATCTCAAATCCTTATTTGTAGCCGCAATGATCCTCGCTCCGCATTTAATGACAGTGCTGCCTCCCACTCTTTCAAATTCCTTCTCCTGCAGCACCCTTAGCAGTTTAACCTGAATGATCAGATCAAGTTCAGATATTTCATCCAGGAAAAGAGTGCCTGCCCCGGCAATTTCAAATTTTCCGGGTTTACGGGTCTCAGCTCCTGTGAATGCCCCTTTTTCATAACCGAACAATTCTGATTCAGCAATATCCTTTGGAATGGCTCCGCATTTGACAGCAATAAAAGGAGCAGAAGCTCCGCTTCCTTTTTTATGAATCTGGCGGGCTACCAGTTCCTTGCCAACCCCGCTTTCTCCTGTAATCAGAACAGTGCCTCTGTTATCTGAGAACAGTTGCACCAGCTTTCTGACTTCCTCTGTTGCGCTGCTTACACCTATGATTTTAGAGTAAGGCTTATTAATCTCTGCGGTAAGCTCATGAAACTGAAGCTTGCTCAGCTTATGATTGAGCGCCTTTTCTATAAGAAGATTGAGTTCATCAATATCCATTGATTTGGTTATATAATCAAACGCTCCTTTTTTCATAGCTTCTACTGCAGAACTGACGCTGCTGTAATCGGTTACTATAATAACGGGAATATCGATCTGATTAATTCTGAAATGATCAAGAAGTTCAAAGCCGCTCTGCCCCTTATCAAGCATCAGGTCAAGCAGAATGATATCAGGAGTTTTCAGCTCAATAAGACTTTTTGCCTGCTTAAGTTCAACTGCAGTGATTATTTCATAATCTGAGCTGAGCAGTAAACTGAGATCAGACAGAAAATCCTTATCATTATCTATCAGCAGAATCCGGTTTCGCATCTTTATGGCTTTCATTTAATTCAATCACAAAAGTTGTATTTTGAAACGGTAATGATTCCTTCATGTATAACCTCCCTCCGTATTTGAGCAGGGTACTCCTTGAATCTGCAAGACCGGTTCCTGTGCTGTTATGTCCTGAAAATCCTCTTTCAAAAATCTTCTGCTGAATCTCATCACTGATTCCGTGTCCGTTATCCCTGAATTCCATAATGATCTTTGGAGTTCTTCTTTCAACACTCACCCAAATATTTTTTTTGTTACAACCGCCTAAAGCAGCAGCCGAATTCCGGAAAAGATTATCAAGTATTACAGTGAACTCAGCGGGTTTTATGAGTACATTTATCTGCTTCACCGTTTCACTCTTAACTTCAAGGCTGATTTCAATACCGGGGTTGCTTTCTCTGAATTCACCTGTTAACTTTTCGAGAAACGGAATAAGAGGTGTGCTGAAGTGCAGGAAGGTTTTAAATCTTAATTTCTGCAGATAATTTTTCAGCCTCGGAATCTCAGCTGTGACTATTTCCAGACGCGTATGTATTTCCTCATCTTTAAGACTGTGGAGAATTTCACCGGTTGCGGTGACTAAAGTGTCTGCAGATTTCTCAAGCCCTGAAAGATCAGGATCATCAGGTTCAGTTTCCTTATGTAATAAAATTATCTCAGAGACTGACTCCATTGTCAGTTCTCTGAAAAGTGAAATCTTTCCAAAAAATCTTTCCTCAATCTCTTTTTTGTTTTCAGGGTTCTGTTTAAGATTCTTTGCAAATAATAGTATACCATTAAGGTTATTTGCTGCCCACTCACCGTGAAAAAATTTGAAATGATGTTCCAGAAGCTTATCGTATAATAATTCCGGTCTTATACCTGATATCTTTCTGCCATACAGACGAAGGAAAAGCAGATGGGGAAGAAGAATGCTTGCAGTTAAAAATCCCGCAGCCGAATAGTACTTAAAGACTCCGTCAAAGCGGGATGTAAGAAAGAGAGATATCCAGTAGACTGATATATTCACAGCCAGTATAACTATTACGGTAAGCTCATCTGTCCGGTATTTCCTTTTTATCTGATTCATACCGAAGTACAGTATAAAAGCCGCAAGTAAAATGCTCGAGGCATAAAGATAGGTTTCTGAATTTGTAAAAAAATCAAGCAGCACAGGTGGGATCAGATATAGTACAGAAGTTACCAGCCCGGTTTCATTCACAGTGACTATTGTGCCGGCAGGTATATTATACTTTTTTACAATTCTTCCGGAGGGAAACCTGACTATAATATCTGCAGCCGTAATTTCTTCAAGTCCGAAATGGATTACAGCTTCATTCCCTGCTCCCAGGACATTAGCGTCACTGCCTGTTTCCCTGTAGCCGAGAAGAAATTTTTTATCTCCCGAATGTCCCGCTGAGTAAAGATATATCTTCGTATTGTATGCACCCTTGTTTGATTCAGAAGTTTCAATCCTGACTCTTATAAATTTCCTGTTATCAAGAGTATTGATCCAAAGATAGTTGCCTGACTGACCATAGCCCAGAATATCGATATCACCGTCATCATCTATATCAGCAATCACCGATTTTGGAGTGAACGGATATCTGATTCCCACGAATTCAGATAAATCTTCAAATCCCCCTTTTTTATCATTCATAAAAAGAATATTCTGATAACTCGTATCAAATCCGTAATTAATTAAAAGATCAAGCCACCCGTCATTATTGAAATCAGCAGTTCTGAAATGCACTGATTTCACTGAAGCCGGATTTACGGAGAGCGGAGATCCGGGAAGCGGGGAGTGATTCTTATAGAATCTGCCGCCTTTATTTTCAAGCAGAGTCAGAAATTCTTCCTCGGACGATAAAATAAGATCCAAATCTCCGTCATTATCTTTATCAAAACTTACTGCCGCCAGCGTATTGTAGGGTAATTTGCCATCATGGAAAGCTGAGTCAGTCATGAATTCCTCACCTGAAGAAAGAAGAATTATATCAGTTTTCCATCTGAAGGCAAAATAATAATCACTTATATCATCGCCATTAAAATCTGCCGTTATCAGGTTTGTGTTCCAGCCTGAACTTAATTTGCGGATGGTATTGTCTTGTGAAAAAGTTCTGCCGTAAAGATGATTCAGATAAACATCCGCATAGCCCTTTTTCTGCTCTTCAGTGAGATAAACCGAGGCAATAATATCAGTGAGACCATTTCTGTCAATATCCGAAAAGTTAAGCTGATGTGTCCGGAGAGGGAGTTTCAGGAAGTCAGGCGAGATGAGGTTAAACTGAAAAGGTTTATCTTCTTCAGGAGTATAGAGATTTAACCTTAATTCCTTTTTATCCCGGAGCACGAGAAGAAGTTCAGCTCTCCCGTCATTGTCAAAATCAACTAAAGATGAATTAGCTATCGGGAGTTCCGGTTCCGGAGAAAAACTGACTGAAAACTCTTCAAAAGGTTTCCCTCTGTTGTTTATATAAAGCTTGCTGCTTACAAGGTTAAGTGAATTAATAAGATAGAGATCCTGCAAGCCGTCATTGTTAACATCAGTGAAGATAGCTGAAGTGGCCTGCATAAAAAGATTT
>JABWCA010000019.1 GCA_013359345.1 Ignavibacteriaceae bacterium | reverse complement strand
CTGATTTTAAATATGATCTTATAATTTCTGACCTTCCTGACCCTAAATCTGCTGATCTTTCCCGTTTATTCAGCAGGGAATTTTTTAATTTGTGCAGAAAGAATCTTAAAATAAACGGGGTACTGGTCACTCAGGCCACCAGCCCGCTGTATTCTCCCATGGCCTTTGAGTGCATAAACAAATCAATGGAGGCTGCGGGGTTCAGAACATTAAAACTGCACAATAATGTGCCTACAATGGGCGAGTGGGGATGGGTTGCGGGGAGTGTTAACAGGTCATCAGATATGATGAGAAAAGATTTGCTGAGTGCAGATTTTGAAAGCAGGTCATTCAGATTTCTTAATAACAGCGCCATCAGGATGATGATTAACCGTGGTAAACAGATGGCGGATACCACCGGTCTGAAAGTAAACACCCTTACCGATCCGGTTCTTGTTAAATATTATGATGATAAATTCTGGGAAGTCTACTAAAAAGGAGTTATGATGTTTGAAACCATTCTGGGACCATTTATTATAGGTGCTCTTCGTGTCTGCGATGTCAGTATAGGTACATTCAGAACTATAATGGTTGTTCAGGGTAAAAAATATCAGGCCGGAGCAGTCGGTTTTCTCGAGGCGCTGATCTGGGTTAATGCGATATCAATAGTTTTTGCTCATCTGAGCAATCCATGGAATATACTTGGGTACGCCACAGGTTACGCAATAGGAAATATTGTCGGCATCTGGCTTGAACAGAAAATAGGGATGGGTTTTGTTCAGGTTACGGTTATTTCGCTGAAGTTTTCGGAAGAAATTGCCGAGCGGATGAGAAGCGAAAAATACGGGATAACCAAACTCCCCGCTGAAGGACTAATGGGCAATCTCAACATGATTTTTTCAATTGTTGAACGTAAGCGCCAGAGAAAAGTTATTGAATTAATTGAATCAATAGATCCGAAAGCATTCATATCCGTACAGTCATCAATACCTTACAGGGGATTTGTTCCCGGTTCAAGGAAATGATTGTTAACAATAATTTAATACAAGTTTGTTAGTTCACGCAAGATTGCGGAATTATTTTTGAAGTGAAGAAAAGTTTTTTCTAACAAACCAGATTTATATGGAAATATTTGTTGTTGTTTTAATCGTCTTTGCCCTTCTGGCAATATCAGATCTGATATTCGGTGTTGCCAATGATGCGGTAAACTTTCTTAACTCTTCAATCGGCTCAAAAGTAGCCCCTAAACGAACCATCCTGATAATTGCCAGTTTTGGCGTTATAGCCGGGTGTCTCTTCTCAGGCGGCATGATGGAGGTAGCCAGAAAGGGGATTTTTAATCCCCAGATGTTCACATTCTATGAAGTGATAGCCATTTTTATGGCGGCCATGTTTGCTGATATCCTGATTCTTGACCTCTATAACACTTTCGGGCTCCCCACTTCAACAACCGTTTCGCTTGTCTTTGGCCTTGTCGGCGGTTCCACCGCTATGGCAATAATTAAGCTTTTAAGCGCCGGCCAGTCATTTGATGATTTCGGAAATTACATAAATGCCGCAAGTGCGCTTAAAATTATTTCCGCAATCTTTATTTCAATAGTGATCTCGTTCTTTGTTTCGCTTATTATACAATATATAGTAAGAATGATTTTCACATTTGATTACAAAGCAAAACTGAAAAGATATGGCGGAATGTTTGCCGGAGTTGCTTTAACTGCAATTTCATATTTTATTGTAGTAAAAGGACTTAAGGGCTCCGTATTCAGTACAACGGAACTCGGGAAATGGATTACCCACAATATGGGCACATTTCTGTTGTACAGTGTTCTGTTCTGGTTTGTTATTTTCCAGATACTGGTAATGACAACAAAAATCAATATTCTTAAACCGATAGTTCTGGTAGGAACATTCTCTCTTGCACTGGCCTTTGCGGCAAATGACCTCGTCAATTTTATAGGGGTTCCTTACGCAGCGTTCAGCGCATATGAAATAGCAGTCTCCTCAGAAAATCCGCTCGGTCAGATGATGGGCGGACTTAACAACCCTTTTCAGGCCAATCTCTTTATTCTTATAGGTGCTGGTCTGATAATGGTTGGTACACTGTGGCTTAATAAAAAAGCATCAACGGTTACCAAGACGGAAGTGGGACTTGCAAGCCAGGCTTCAAAGAAAGAAAAATTCAAAAAATCATTTCTTTCAAAAGCTGTTGTTGATATGTGGTCATTTTTCCTTAATATTATTCTGGTGATAACTCCTCAGTTTATTAAAGACAAAGTCAATTCAAGATTTGACAAATCAAAATTCACTCCTGAAGTTTCTGAAGATCACAAACCCGCTGCATTTGATCTGCTGCGTGCTGCCGTTAATCTCTTTATTGCAGCCAGCCTTATATCATTCGGCACTGCATACAAACTGCCTCTTTCCACAACATTCGTGACTTTTATTGTGGCTATGGGCACTTCGCTCTCCGACAGGGCATGGGGTAAAGAAAATGCAGAAAAGAGAGTTAACGGTGTTCTTACGGTAATCGGCAGCTGGTTTATGACTGCGGTTTTTGCCTTCGGAATGGCCTTCATATTTGCTTTTGCAGTATTTTACGGCGGATATGTTGCAATTGCAGGACTGGTATTACTTGCCATCTTCCTCATAATAAAATCTCATGTATACCACGCCAAGAAGCAGAAGAAAGATGGTGAAAAGTCTTCATCCTTATTAAAACTTGAAGATACCCACTGATAACTTCGTCTGATTTTATAAAAAAAGGCTGTTACATAATATTCGTAACAGCCTTTTTTGCTTTAAATGGCAAGGGTCATCTGTTTTATTTCTAATGAGTTATAATATTTTAAAAGCGCCTGATCATTGTAAAAATATTCCCGTTCCTAAAACATCCCTGTGAACTGAACTGCTGCAAGATAGTAAACCGGTATCCCTAATATTATATTAAACGGGAAAGTGACCGCAAGAGATGATGTAAGATAAATCGAGGGATTTGCCTGAGGAAGAACCAGTCTTACTGCAGCGGGTGCTGCAATATATGAAGAACTGGCCGCCAGAACTGCAAAAAGTGTGGCATTACCCGGACTTAAATTGAACAAAGCACAGATTACCGCAGCAAAAATGCCATTGAATAACGGAAAGAATATGCCAAACAAAATGATTTTTACGCCTGCAAGTCTGAAATCTGAAATCTTCTTTGCACTCAGAACTCCCATTTCAAGAAGGAAAAATGTAAGAATACCCGGAAAAGCATCCACAAACAGAGGCCTGGTTAACTTGTAACCGTTTTCGCCTGAAACAAACCCGATCAGCATGGCACCTGCAAGAATTACAACACTTTCATTTGTGAGTGATTCGCGAATCAGATTTTTGACGTCAAACTCTTTTTCCCTGATATCTCCGAAATATTTTGCAAGCCCCAGACCTATCAGGATTGCAGGAAATTCCATGACAGCAATCATTCCAACCATAAATCCGCTGTAATCAACATTCTGCCTGCCAAGATAGGCCGTTGCAGTTACAAATGTCACCACACTTACCGAGCCATAATGAGCGGCAAGGGCACCGGCATTTATTGCGTCAGTTTTAAGGAATGTTTTCAGTAAAAAGAAGGCCATTACAGGTATGAGAGATGCCAGAAATATTGAGAGACCGGTTGATAAAAATAAACTTTCATTTATTCCGCTTTTGGCAATTTCTGCTCCGCCCTTGAAGCCGATTGCGATCATGAGAAAATACGAAAGCCCCTTTGCAATCTGTTCCGGAAATTTTATTTCGGTTTTTATAAGAGTGGCTATAAACCCCAGAATAAAAAACAGGATTGCCGGATGCTTAAGATTCTCAATGCCGGCCATTAAAAAATCAATCATTAAATTTCCTTATATGTATTTACTCTCCGGTTGCTTATTTTTGTATGTCAAAAATAAGAGTTATATGAAGAAATTTTCTGTTTATAGTTTATTAATTGTTCTGATTCTTTCATTCTTATATACAGAATTAAAAGCGCAGTCCAAATATATAACATTCAGCCCTGAATTTGTTGTCCCAACCGGTCAGTTTGCTCAAAAGACCGGAACAGGGGGTGGTGCATCCATAAAATTTGAGATTAAAATGAAAAAGAATTATTCCTTTTTCATCAATGGCGGATATTTTGCTTTTTCGGGCAAAACATTCAAATATCCCAATAATACAAGCTACCTCATCTATTATAATATCGGCGAAGTTATTGCCGGACTTACCTTTTATGAGAAAAAAGGTTACTTCTTTTCTTTTGGAGCGAGTGTTAATTTTTTCTACACAAAATCCGATATTAGCCAGGGTCCCACAGGACAGGTCTATACGTATTTCAGAACCGAATCCACCGAAAAATACGGTTTATTTGTTGGCGCAGGATATTTGTATCCGCTTGATGAGCTGTTTTCGGTTGAGGGGATGATACGCTATCATTACCTCGGAGATAACTCATCGTTTGCAGGCTTGCGAGTCGGGCTTAAAATTGATGTTGATCAGCTCTGATCAGATTTCTTTATTGTTTTGAGCAGTCTGTACGGCACAAATTTAAAGTCGGGACGAAAAACTCTTTCATCAGATATTCCGACAACAATATATCCGCCCCCTTCAGGCAAAAGAATACCGACTGCTCTCCCCATCATGCTGGCGCCTCTCCTGAAGCCTTCAACATCAACAACATAAATATCGCCGTCAGTAAATTTCGGACGGTATGCAGCCACAAGACTTACGGTATCACCAAAATTATATTCCCTGAAAAGAAGCCTTTCAAGATCATAACCTGTTTTACAATCATGATTATAGATATACACCGTTTCAGCACCGTTTTCAGACAGTAAAACAGTAAGGGAATCATCAGCCAGCACATTCCATTTATATTCAGGGGAGACGGTTATACCATAATACTTCAGGCCGATTTCATTACTTTCCTGGGCTGAAATATTTACTGCAATAAAAAAGAAAATTAAAAGATAATATTTTGTCATTATTCCACTATTTAATAATTTTTGTACACTGCTAATTTACGAAATAACAAAAAAAGATGGAGCATTAAATGAAAAACGCAATCACCTGGTTTGAGATACCGGTTTCTGATTTTGACAGGGCATTGAAGTTTTATAATCACATCATTGAGGGTGAGCTTGAAATTCATGACTTCGGCGGTTTTAAAATGGGGTGGTTTCCTTATGACCAGAAGTCGGTGAGCGGATCAATCTGTTACGGAGAAGACTATGTTCCTTCAAAAAACGGAGTTGTTATTTATTTTGACGCAAATCCCGATCTGAACAGCATGCTTGATAAAGTAAAAGAAGCGGGCGGAGAAATTATACAGGAAAAAACCCTGATTACGGAGGATATAGGCTATATGGCACTTTTTCTTGACTCCGAAGGAAACAGGATAGCTCTGCATTCAAAAAATTAAATCATCTGCAGTTTTGATATCACGGTCTTCTTAAGGTCAGGATTCAATTCTGTAAATCAATAAATTCACTAAACAGACACAGCAATCTTATGATAAAAAAACTATCTGTTATTTTAGTTTTAATAGTTCTATCAAATAATTACGGACAAAACATGACCCAACCTCCGGTTGCGAAAATAATACCAAAGACACTGAGCAAACACGGCCATGACAGAGTTGATAATTACTACTGGCTCAATGAACGGGAAAATCCCGAAGTAATTAAATATCTTGAGGATGAAAACGCCTGGATGAAGCAGCAGATGGCTCATACAGAAGGGCTTCAGGAAAAGCTTTATACTGAAATTACAGGTAAAATAAAGCAGCAGGATGAATCCGTTCCTTATAAAGAAAACGGTTATTACTATTATTCAAGATATGAAACAGGAAAAGAATACCCGGTTTACTGCCGTAAAAAGGGTTCACTTGATGCAGCTGAAGAAATTCTGCTTGACGTTAACGAGATGGCAAAGGGGTACTCTTTTATAAATGTTGCAGGTTTGAATGTCAGCCCCGATAATAATATTCTGGCTTATGGCGTTGATACTTTAAGCCGCAGAATTTATGACATCTACTTTAAGGATCTGAGAACGGGAAAAATCCTTGATTATAAAATTACAAACTGCACCGGAGGCAGCGTTTGGGGAAATGACAGCAAAACGGTGTTCTTTACAACAAAGGATAACACACTAAGGGCATACAGGATTCATCGTTTCCAGATTGAGGACGGAAAATCTGATCTGGTCTATGAAGAAACCGACCCCACGTTCACGACCTATGTGTTTAACACAAAATCAAAAAAATATATAATCATAGGTTCATCACAGACGCTTTCAAATGAATACCGTTACATAGATGCCGATAATCCGAGAGGTGAGTTCACTCTTTTCATGCCCAGAAAAAGAGATCTGGAGTATTCTGTTGATCACTTCAGGAATGATTTTTATATAGTTACCAACTATAACGCAAAAAATTTCAGGCTTATGAAAACCCCTGTCAGCAAAACAGGAATTGAAAACTGGACAGAAGTTATCCCGCACAGAGAGAATGTTCTTTTGCAGGGGATGGAGATTTTTGAAAAGTATCTCGTCCTTTCTGAGGTTGACATGGGACTGATCAAAATGAGGATTATTGAATGGAACACACAGAAGGAACATTATATCGATTTTGGTGAGGAGACTTATTCTGCCTATCTCAGTATAAATCCCGATTTCGACACCGATGTTCTCCGGTATGTTTACACCTCACTCACAACTCCAGGCTCCACTTACGACTATAACATGTCAACAAGGGAGAAGAAGCTGCTTAAGCGGACAGAAATAGTCGGGGGATACAATCCTGAAGACTATGTGTCAAAAAGACTCTACGCGACCGCGAGAGACGGAAAAAAGGTGCCTGTCTCTCTTGTATACCGAAAAGGTCTGCAGCTTAACGGAGATAATCCGCTCCTTTTATACGGCTATGGTTCATACGGCGCCAGTATGTTCCCGGGATTTTCTGCAGCAAATATCTCGCTGCTTGACAGGGGATTTGTTTATGCAATTGCCCACATACGCGGCGGGCAGGAGCTTGGCAGAGGATGGTACGAAGACGGCAAACTCCTGAATAAGAAAAACACTTTTAATGACTTCATTGACTGCGCCGAAGTGCTTATTAAGGAAAAATACACAAATCAGAATAAATTATTCGCTTATGGCGGAAGTGCGGGCGGATTGCTGATGGGTGCCATAATTAATATGCGGCCTGACCTCTTCAAAGGTGTCATAGCGGCTGTTCCCTTTGTTGATGTTGTAACCACCATGCTTGATGAGTCAATTCCCCTCACAACAGCGGAGTATGATGAGTGGGGAAACCCGAATGAAAAAGTCTATTATGATTATATGCTCTCTTACTCGCCGTATGACCAGGTTGAGAAAAAAGCGTATCCGGCTATGCTTGTCACCACGGGTCTGCATGACTCACAGGTTCAGTACTGGGAGCCTGCTAAATGGGTGGCGAAATTGCGTGCTGTGAAAACCGATAACAACCCCTTGTATCTTTCAACAAATATGGATGCCGGACACGGGGGAGCATCGGGCAGATTCAGATATTTCAAAGAGATTGCACTAAGATTTGCATTTATGCTTGATCTGCTGGGAATGAAAGAATAGCTTCTTTAAAACGGAAACGGCTCCCACCCGGGAGCCGTTAAACCGTGCAAGTAGATTTTGGAAAATGTTTTGTTGTTAAGACATTAAACTAAGAACTTTTCTGATAATTGTCAAGCCCTTATCAAGTTCCTCAGCCGTGATTATGAGTGGAGTTCTGAAACGTACACTTTTAGGTCCGCATCCCAGAATAAAGAGTTTTTCCTCAAAACATTTATCAATGAAGCTGTTTCTCATTGCAGAATCAGGCATATCAAAGGCACACATAAGACCTTTGCCTCTTGGTGCGGCAACAAGTCCGGGAAATTCATTCTGAAGCTTCCTGAGTTCAGCCAGCAGGTATTCACCCATGATTTCAGAATTTTCAACCACATTCTCTTCAACCATAATCTCAATGATCTTTGCGGATCTCACCATGTCAGTGAAATTACCGCCCCAGGTTGAATTTATTCTGCTTGATACATGGAAACAGTTATCGGCAACTTCATCAACTCTCTCACTTACCATTATACCGCAAACCTGTACTTTTTTACCAAATGAAATAATATCAGGCATTACGTAATGTTCTGCACACCACCATTTTCCCGTCATCCCGAAACCGGTCTGAACTTCATCAAAAATCAGCATTATTTCATTATTATCACATATTTCTCTTAATGCTTTGAGGAATTCGGGCCTGAAATGATTATCTCCGCCCTCAGCCTGAATCGGTTCAATGATTATTGCTGCAATATCATCGGGATTGTTTTTAAGTGCGGTGTGAATCTCTTCAACAGCTTTTTTCTCAGCGGCAATAACTTCATCAAGATGATTTTCAAGCGGCTGAATTATTTTAGGATTTGAGATTCTCGGCCAGTCAAATTTAGGGAAATAGCGTACTTTATTAGGATCGGTGTTTGTGAGTGAAAGAGTATATCCGGTTCTTCCGTGGAAAGCTTCTTTGAAATGGATAATCTGATGACCTTTCTCTTCAGTAATTCCTTTTGCAAGGTTCTTTCTCACTTTCCAGTCCATAGCAACTTTAAGCGCGTTCTCAACAGCAACAGAACCACCCTCAACAAAGAAAAGATATTTGAAGTGGGATGGCATTACATGCTTCCCGAAATTTTCGGCAAACTCGGCCATCTGCTGAGTATAGATATCACTGTTGGCGGGTTTATTTATTCCTGCGTAAGCAATCTTTTCCTTAAATGCCGGAGTCAGCATTTTTGGGTGATTCATGCCTAATGCAGATGATGCATAAAAAGAAAAGAAATCGAGATATGAATCTCCGGTTGCAGCGTCAACAAGAGTGCAGCCCCGGGAATTTTCAACATCCAGAACAAATTCATATCCGTCAGCCAATATGTATTTGCTCAGAACGTCACGTACATCTCCGGCATCAATTGAGTAATTTAATGTATGTAAATCATCATGAAGCGCATTTTTGCTCATGAAATACCTCCGTGCAATAATGTTTTAAAAATCTTGTAATTTTATCAGAAAGGATATAGAAAAGGGGGAATCCTAAAAGACGGATTCAAAGCTGGAAACAAAGTAACTCCTCAGTTCAGAGGAATTATAGACACGGTTTGTATAAACAGAAGTAATTATCATGACAGCATTTAAAATACAAAAAAAAGGCTATTTAAGGCAAACCCGGTAATGTTATAACATTATTAAAATATCATAAAAAAAGATCGTTAAAATTGATCTCAGTTTTTTTTACAGCTTACAAACCGGATAACTAAATTCTGATTCATAAATTTTGAGGCGGCAGGGTGGTCATACCTCAGACTTTTTATATATTATATATCTGTTTCAAAATATTTATTTTATAGAGGTAAGGATGGATTTTTTAAAAGAATTAGGCATTGAGAAAATAAATTATGGTGCCTCCACGGGAAAAACTCACTTTTATAACACCCCCGGCGGAAACCTTGAAGTTTACACTCCTACCAATGGTGCCCATATCGGGACCGTTACCCAGTGCGATGAACCGACTTATGATTTAATAATGGAAAAAGCCGAAGAAGCTTTTCTTATCTGGCGTGATATGCCCGCTCCAAAACGCGGTGAAATTGTGCGTCAGATTGGTGATGAATTAAGAAAATATAAAGACCCCCTTGGCAGACTCGTTTCCTATGAAATGGGAAAATCTCTTCAGGAAGGCTGGGGTGAAGTACAGGAAATGATTGATATCTGTGATTTTGCGGTGGGCCTGAGCCGTCAGTTATACGGACTCACCATGCACTCAGAGAGACCTGATCACAGAATGTATGAACAGTGGCATGCACTCGGTATAGTGGGCATAGTAACTGCATTCAATTTCCCGGTGGCTGTATGGGCCTGGAACGCAGCACTTGCAGCAGTATGCGGTGATGTTTGTTTATGGAAGCCTTCATCAAAAGTACCGCTTTGCGGAGTTGCAGTGCAGAACATTGTAGCCGGAGTTGTTGAAAAAAACGGATTACCCGAAGGCGTTTTTAATCTCATCATCGGTAAAGGAAGCACAATCGGTGAAAAACTTCTTAACGATAAGAGAATACCACTCATTTCTCTCACAGGTTCAACCAGGGTGGGACGTCATGCCGGCGAAGTTATTGCCAGAAGATTCGGTAAGGCAATTCTTGAACTCGGCGGAAATAATGCGATTATTGTAACACCTTCAGCAGATCTGAAACTGGCCGTGCCTGCAATCGTGTTTGGTGCAGTTGGCACAGCAGGGCAGAGATGCACTTCAACCAGAAGAATTATTGTTCATGAATCAATCTATGATAAAGTGCGCGATTCAATCCTGAAAGCCTATAAATCACTCAAGATAGGCGATCCCCTTGATCTTAATAATCATGTGGGTCCTCTTATTGATACTTCAGCCGTAAAAGATTTCTGTAATGCTCTTAACAGAGTGAAAGATGAAGGCGGAAATATACTTTTTGGCGGAGAAGTTCTCAGCGGTCCGGGATACGAATCAGGCTGCTATGTTAGCCCTGCAATGGTTGAGGCAAAAAATGAGTATTCGATTGTTCAGGAAGAAACATTTGCTCCAATTCTCTATATGATGAAATACTCAGGTGATGTAAAGGAAGCAATTAATATTCAGAATTCAGTTGTTCAGGGTCTTTCTTCATCAATCTTTTCGACTGATATGCGTGAGGTTGAAGAATTCCTTTCTGTAAGAGGATCTGACTGCGGTATTGCAAACGTTAATATCGGTACATCCGGTGCTGAGATTGGCGGAGCTTTCGGCGGTGAAAAAGAAACCGGCGGCGGAAGAGAATCAGGATCTGACAGCTGGAAACAGTATATGCGCAGGCAGACAAACACCATAAATTATGGTTCAAAGTTACCGCTTGCACAGGGTATTAAGTTCGATCTCTGAGATTGAATGTTAATAAATTATTAATAAGAGCCATCCTCAGAAGGGATGGCTCTTTTGCTTTAAACCCTGACTGCAAAAACCTTGTCTGAACTGTAAACTGATGGAAAAATATGATAAAAACATTATCTCTTTTTATTCTTTTAATCAATGCCGCAATTTCTCAGAATTTATACTTTCCTCCGGTTTCAGGAGGCAGCTGGGAAACTGTATCACCTTCATCTATGGGCTGGGATACGACAAAATTACCCGGGCTCTATGATTTTCTGGAATCTAAAAACAGTAAGGCTTTTATTGTTCTCAAGGATGGCAGAATTGTAGTCGAAAAATATTTTGACACATTTACAGCCGACAGCATCTGGTACTGGGCATCAGCGGGTAAAACTCTCACAGCCTTTCTGACAGGGCAGGCGGTTCAGGAAGGTAAGCTGAAGCTTACAGATACAACCTCATCAATACTGGGCGATGGCTGGACCTCACTCACTCAGGCGCAGGAGAGAAAAATCACCATATTAAATCAGCTTACAATGACCACAGGTCTTAACGATTTTGTTGCTGATCCCTACTGTACACTCCCGGAGTGTCTTATTTATAAGGCTGAAGCGGGAACCCGCTGGGCCTATCACAACGCACCATACACTCTTCTTGATTCTGTGCTTATGAAGCGCACAGGTCTGCCCCTCAATCAGTATTTTCAGCAAAAAATCAGGAGCCGTATTGGTATGAACGGGCTCTGGGTAAAACAGGGTTATAACAACGTTTATTTCAGCAGCCCAAGGAGTATGGCAAGATTCGGTTTACTTGTACTGAACAAAGGAATCTGGAACAATGATACACTCCTTGCTGATACGGTTTATTTCAGAAGCATGGTTAACACTTCTCAGTCAATCAATAAATCTTACGGTTACCTCTGGTGGCTGAACGGCAAGGAATCTTACATGCTCCCGCAGACTCAGTTCGTTTTCCCCGGTTCATATGCTCCGGATGCTCCCGCAGATATGTTCTCCGCATTAGGGAAAAATGGCCAGATTCTCAGTATAGCACCCTCCTCAGGACTGGTAGTTCTGAGAATGGGAGATGTGCCGGATTCATCTTCTGAAGTGCCGACAACCCTATGCAATTCGATCTGGAAAGAGCTTAATAAAGTCATGAATCCCGCTTCCGCAATTTCTGATGAGGTTGTATTACCGCAATCAATCACACTAAGTAATTATCCGAATCCCTTTAATCCCTCCACAAATATAACATTCAGTCTTCCTTCTGAGGGCTTGGTGAAGCTGGAGGTTTACAATACTGCGGGCGAGAAATTAAAAGAAATTCTTAATGAGGAGAGAGAAGCGGGCACGCATACATTCCATTTCAGCGGTTCAGATCTTGCAACGGGAGTTTACCTCCTCAGGCTGACGGTGTACAGCCGGGAGCAGGGAAGAATGATTTTTACCGGAACCGTTAAGTCAATACTGCTTAAATGATAATATACACTGCTGCCTGGCTTCATTAATTCAGCAGGCATATCTTTGCGCACCTGATTAACTCTATCATATGATAAACATCATACCGTTCTTAAAAAAAATACCCGCCTTTGAGCGGGTATTTTTATAATCCTGAAGACTCAGGTATCAGATATCTGATTTATGAAAAAATCTTAGTGCAGTTTTCACTTAAGGGTAAGTGCATATTTAAGGACATCTTCTGCGTGAGTGTCAATGTTGATATCTCTCATTATTTTCGCAATTTTTCTGTCTTTATCAATAATGAAAGTGACTCTTGATGCAACACCTTTTTCGTTAAGCACTCCGTATGCCTTTGATACTTTTTTATCTGCATCTGAGAGAAGAGGAAACCAAATCTCATTATCATTTGCAAACTTTTCAATTGATTCTTTATCATCCACACTTATACCAAGCACATAAACATTGTTCTCGATAAAAGAATTGTAATTATCTCTGATTCCGCATGCCTGTTTTGTGCATCCCGGCGTGGCTGCTTTCGGATAAAAATAAATAATAACAGGAGCAATACCTCTGAACTGGCTGAGTTTATAAGGAATGGAAAGCTGATCCTTAAGCTCAAAATCAGGCGCTTCCATGCCAACTTCAAGCTGCTGAGCAGCAAGGGGAAGCACAGAAAAAAACATTACGATTGCAATTAACAGAGATTTTTTTAACATTAATTATTCCTTTCGGTTTTGTGTAATTCAGGCTGAAACTGTTCTTTTATAAATTTCATCCACATTTTTCAGGGTTTCGGAAGGATTAAAAATAGCTTCCAGTTCGGTGTCACTCAGATATTTTGTCGCGAGTCCGTCGGCTTTGAGCTGAGAAAGCATATTTTTATCGGTATCGCGCCACACAGGCATTGCTGCCGACTGTACTATTGAATAAGCCTCCTCTCTTGATATCCCTTTTTTTGTAAGAGCCAGAAGAACTTTCTGAGAGTAAACCAGTCCGCGGGTAAGATTCACATTTTTTGTCATGTTTTCGGGGTAAACCAGCAGGTTCCTGATTAATTTTACCGATTTATCAAGTATATAATCAAGAGTGATACATGAATCAGGAACTGCAACTCTTTCAACAGATGAATGGCTGATATCACGCTCATGCCAGAGAGCAATATTTTCTATTGAGGCAATGAGATTACTCCTGAGCAGCCTTGCCATGCCGCAGATTCTCTCGGATATGATCGGGTTTCTCTTATGCGGCATTGCAGATGATCCTTTCTGCCCTTTGGAGAAGTATTCTTCAGCCTCAAGCACTTCGGTTCTCTGCAGATGCCTGATCTCAGTTGCAATCTTTTCCAGAGTTGCACCGGTGATTGCTATAGCCGACATAAATTCTGCGTGTCTGTCCCTCTGAATAACCTGAGTTGTTATAGGGTCAGGTTTTAAGCCCATCTGTTTGCAGACATACTCCTCAACCCAGGGATCAAGATAGTCGAACGTACCAACTGCACCCGAGATTTGCCCGACAGACACAGATTCGACGGCATTTTCCATTCTGGTGATGTTACGTTTCATCTCTTCATACCAAAGGGCAAACTTGAGGCCAAAGGTGGTCAGCTCGGCGTGTATACCGTGGGTTCTCCCGATGCAGACCGTATTTTTATATTCAAGAGCCTTTATTCTGAGTTCTCCGAGGAGTTCTTTCATACTCCTGAGCAGAAGTTCACCTGCAGTTTTCATCTGATAGGAGAGTGCTGTATCAAGAATATCAGAAGATGTCATACCGTAATGAATATGCCTTGAAGGGGCTCCCACATGCTCGGCAACATTTGTAAGGAATGCGATCACATCATGATTGGTTGTAAGCTCAATTTCATTTACTCTCTCAACCTCAAAAGCAGCTTTTTCCTTAATCACTTTCAGATCTTCTTCAGGAACTTCACCTCTTAAGGCACGGGCTTCAACCGCGAGGATTTCTATTTTAAGCCAGGTTTCATATTTAAACTGATCCTGCCAGATGGCACCCATTTCCTTACGGGTATATCTTTCTATCATGATTTCCTTTGCAGATACATTTGTTTTGTAATTGTCTTATTGTCTCTGAGAACTTCAAGAGTTATTGTCTGCCCCGATCTGAACTCCTGGAGCACACCAAGAAGAATATTTCTGTTTGAGATCCTGAAATTATCAACCTTAAGGATAAGATCTCCTGTTTCCAGCCCTGCTTCCGATGCAGGTGAATTTTTAAGGATACCCGTTACAATAACGCCTCTCGCATCCTTGAGGTTAAAGTAACTTGCAATTCTCTCATCAACATCCTGAACACTGAGTCCGGTGTAAAAATCACGGTCAATCTTCCCGTTATCCTGCAGTTCTTTAATAATTTTCTTAACCTTGTTCACGGGTATTGCAAACCCAAGGCCTATTGAACCTCTTGAGCCGCCGGCTGTATATATGATCGTGTTCATCCCGATAACTTCACCAAGGCTGTTAACAAGCGGCCCGCCGCTGTTTCCGCCGTTAATTGCCGCATCGGTCTGAATCATATTGAGGTAAAATCTGTTCTCAACGGGGTCAAGATTCATGTTGGTTGCACTTATAACGCCGACTGTCACTGTTGGCTTGTCATTAACATCAAAAAGGCCAAACGGATTACCGAGTGCAATAGACCACTCACCTATAATAACATCATCTGAGTTGCCAAGTTTCACAAACGGGAATTTTCCTCCCTCAATTTTTATAAGGGCTATATCAGAAACCGGATCTGAGCCTATAAGTTTGGCATCATGGTGAGTACCATCGGTCAGAGTGACAACAATCTTTGTGGCATTCCCCGCAACGTGATCATTTGTAAGGATATAACCATCCTCAGTGATAATAAATCCGCTGCCGAGGCTTTTCACTTCGCGGGAATAACTGTTATCACCGAAGAATTGTCTGAAGAACGGGTCATTATAAAAAGGGGAGAAGAAGGGATCCACAACTTCCCTGATTTCCGTGACATTAATGCTCACAACCGCCGGAGAAACATCTGCAACCGTTTTGGTGATGATGTTTATCCGTTCATTATTAATTTTCTGTGTGTTTTCAAGGACCCTGTTTTCATCCTGCTGAAGAACTTTATCCAGACTCCCTTTGCTGTTTATGTTTGCTGTAATTATCACAACCCCTGAAGCCAGAAAGATAAAAGCAGCAAATGCCATGAATATGATTTTCTTCTTTTCCGCCATTTTCAGCACCGAATATTTATTTGAAAAACTGTTCAAAAATACGAAAATAAGACGTTTTTATCATCCCTAAAGTTTGCGGAAATCATCAATGAAATCAATTTCTTATTAATGGAAAGCCTGATTCTCAAATATGAAAAGCCACTCATTTGTCAATTACCGTGCCATTGTATTCAGTGGTTTTAAAGCAATATGTTTTTTATGGCATATAATTTGATCATACAAAGCGACATATTATTAGGATCCAGCAAAATGGAAAACACGTTATTCAGTAAATATCCCCGAAACGATCAAAGTATCCTGATACCTTTATTACAAGATATTCAGAGTGAATACGGCTACCTGCCGGAAGATGTATTGAAACAAGCTTCAGAATATATAGGACTGCCTTTGAGCAGAATTTATGGAGTTGCGACTTTTTATAATCAGTTCAGATTAGTACCAATTGGAAAGAATGTAATCAAAGTATGCCGCGGAACGGCATGTCATGTTAAAAATTCGGCTAATATTTTAGCTGCACTTGAAAACACGTTAAAAATATCGGCAGGACAGACAACCAGAGACAAAGTGTTTACACTTGAAGTTGTAAGCTGTATTGGTGCATGCAGTATTGCACCTGTTATCTGCGTTAATGATGAATATTACGGAAGACTTGCCATTAAAGACATAGATAAGATCATCAAAAGATATAAAAATAAATCAACAGAACAGCCTGCAGCACAGGAGGTGGAAAAATGAAGAGCTTTATAGAAAACTGCTGTGAAAAGTGCTGGCATACTAATCTTAATCCCTGCAGACAATTTGTGCAGTGCACAACCGAAGGGCCGCTCTGCCATAATGATCAGGCCTGTAAAGATGAATGGGAAGCATTCAAGCAGGAAACACTTTACAATCAGCATACCGACCCGATTATTTTTATCGGCACAGGCACATGCGGACTTGCATCAGGTGCAAGAAAGACTGAAGAAGCCATAATTTCCGAACTGAACAAATTTAACCTTAAGGCAGAAATTGTTCATGTGGGATGTATCGGCTACTGTGCAAAAGAACCCATCGTTGATATAAAACTGCCGGGCAAACCAAGAGTGTCATATTGTGAAGTCACGGCAAATCTGGTGCCCGCATTCATTAAAACCACCCTGGTTGATAAAACCGTGTTTGCTCAGAATCTTCTCGGCGCCCATACAGCCGAATCAAACGGACTGCCCTCGCTTAATGACCACAGCTTCTTTAAGCATCAGGTAAAGATTGTTCTTGAAAAATGCGGCATTATTGATCCTGAATCAATCGACTCATACCTGGCAAACGGCGGATTCAAGGCTTTTGATAAAGTCATTAAACTTATGAAGCCCGAAGAAGTTGTAAAAGAGATTCTTGAAAGCGGATTAAGAGGAAGAGGCGGAGCCGGTTTCCCAACAGGTAAAAAGTGGGAAATAGCTTCAAAACAGAAATCAGACAAAAAATATATCGTATGTAATGCCGATGAGGGTGATCCGGGCGCATTCATGGACAGATCAGTTCTTGAAAGTGATCCCTTCAGACTCATTGAAGGAATGATGATTGCCGGTTATGCAATCGGCGCAAATTACGGATATATTTACTGCCGTGCAGAATATCCGCTGGCAATTGAGCGGCTTGAAAAAACCATGGCGCAGGCTGAAAAATACGGACTGCTCGGCAACAATATTCTCGGGAGCGGATTCAGCTTCCATCTTAAAGTTAAAAAAGGAGCCGGTGCTTTTGTTTGCGGAGAGGAAACAGCATTAATTGCATCGATTGAAGGTAAAAGAGGAATGCCGAAACCCAGACCCCCGTTCCCGGTGGTTTCAGGCTTATTTGGCAAACCGACAGTTATAAATAACGTTGAAACCTTATCAAACATCACAACAATCATACTTAAAGGCGCAGAGTGGTTTTCTGAGATCGGGACCAAAGGAAGCAAAGGAACAAAAGTTTTTGCTCTCAGCGGTAAAATTCAGAATACGGGCCTGGTTGAAATACCAATGGGCAAAACCCTGAGAGAAGTTGTGTTTGATATCGGCGGAGGCATTCCGTTCAACAAGAAGTTCAAGGCAGTTCAGATAGGCGGCCCCTCAGGCGGATGTTTACCTGAATCAGTAATTGAAACGCCTGTTGATTATGAATCGCTTAAGACGGTGGGTGCAATGATGGGATCAGGCGGATTTGTTGTAATGGATGAAGACACCTGTATGGTTGATGTGGCTAAATACTTCCTCAACTTTATTCAGAGTGAATCATGCGGCAAATGCGTTCCGTGCCGTGAAGGTACAAAACGTATGCTTGAGATCATTGAAAGAATTCCTGTAAGATATAATGACAGGCATGATAAAATTGAGCAGCTCCAGAGATTCAAAGGAATAATCAATCTCAGAAAGCTTGCTGAAGTGATAAGAGACACCTCACTATGCGGACTCGGGCAATCAGCTCCGAACCCGATCATATCCGGTCTCAATTACTTCCTTGAAGAATATGAAGAACACCTCTTTGAAAGAAAATGCAATGCGGGTGTATGTAAAGAATTGTTAACGTTTACGGTTGAGTCATCGTTATGTTCAGGCTGCGGCCTCTGTAAAAGAGTCTGCAGTGCCGAAGCGATTTATGGTAACAAAGGCGAATCTCACATTATCGTACAGGAAAAGTGCCTCAAGTGCGGACTCTGTGTCGAAACCTGCAGATTCGGTGCAATTAATTATAATTAAAGGTGGCTAAGATGGTAGAGTTAACAATAAACGGTATTACAGTAAAAGCCGGAGAAGGAATGACCATTCTTGATGCGGCTAAATCAGTAGGAATCAACATCCCGACCCTTTGCCACATGAAAAACCTCACACCAACCGGTGCCTGCAGAATGTGTGTGGTTGAAGTTGACGGATACAGAAATTTAATACCCTCATGCGCTTATCCTGTTGATGAGGGAATGAATGTAGAAACAAATTCACCGAGGGTGAGAACGGCAAGAAAGACCATTGTGGAACTGCTTGTTGAGAACCATCCTCAGGAATGTCTTATCTGCGTCAGGAACAAGAACTGCGAACTTCAGGACCTGGCAGAGAGATACAGCGTGCGGGAACACAGATTTGCCGGCGAATCAAAGAGCCACGCAATTGATATTTCAAGCGCTTCAATGGAACGCGACCCCGCAAAATGCATTCTCTGCGGAAGATGCGTGAGAGCGTGCAACGAAGTACAGAAAATAGGCGCAATTGATTTCAGCAACAGAGGTTTTGCCAGCACTGTCACCACTCCCTTTAATATAGGGCTTAATGTAAGTGACTGTATTCTTTGCGGTCAGTGTATTCTCGTATGCCCCACAGCAGCACTGAGAGAAAAAAGCAGTCTGAAAGCAGTTACAAACGCCATGAATAACAAGAATAAATATGTGGTTGTTCAGGTGGCTCCTGCAGTGCGCGCCACTTTGGGCGAAGAATATCATATGCCGGCAGGAACTGATGTTACAGGCAAATTGGTAAGCGGTCTGAGAAGACTCGGATTCAAAAAAGTGTTCGACACAAATTTTGCTGCCGATCTTACAATCATGGAAGAGGCAACCGAACTGGTGCAGCGCATTACAGAGGGCAGGGAAATGCCTATGTTTACAAGCTGCTGCCCGGGCTGGGTAAAATATATCGAGATGAATCATCCTGATATGCTTCACCATGTTTCAAGCTGCAAATCCCCGCATGAAATGGAAGGGGCGATAATTAAATCATTTTACGCAAAGAAGATGGGGCTCGCTCCCGAAGATATCTTTGTGGTATCAATAATGCCCTGCACCGTTAAAAAGTTTGAATCTGAAAGGCCTGAGCTCAGCAGTGATATGCTTCATGATGTTGATGCAGTGCTCACAACCAGAGAACTTGTTCGGTTCTTCAATATTGCAGGCATTGATTTCAATGAACTGCCTGATGATAAGTTTGATAATCCGCTGGGTGAATCAACCGGTGCGGCTGCCATTTTCGGCACAAGCGGCGGTGTCATGGAAGCGGCTCTCAGAACTGCATATTCACTTCTGACGGGTAAATCATCAGACCATGTTGAATTTGAGCAGGTAAGAGGGTTTGACGGAGTTAAGGAATCAGAACTTAACATTGACGGCACAACACTCAGAATTGCCGTTGTAAACGGTATCGGTAATTTCCCGACTCTCCTGAACAGTATGAAAGAGGGAAGAGAATACCATTTTGTTGAAGTGATGGCATGTCCGGGCGGCTGTATTAACGGCGGCGGCCAGCCAATACATCAGAACTACGAAAAAGTGGTTAAAAGAGTAAAAGCTCTGTATGATATCGACCGCAGGAGCGAGAGCAGAAATTCGCATGAAAATAAAGCGGTTAGTGCACTGTATGAAGAGTTCCTTGAGAAACCGGGAAGCCATGTTGCTCATGAACTGCTCCATACCCATTATTTCGACAGAAAAGATAAAAACCGTAAAATAGCGGTAGAAGAATAGTCTGTTAGTTTTCGGGGAGAAATAATCCGTTATTTCTCCCTTGCCTATTCAGGTTTAACAACCAAATTCATTATATTTAAGAACGATTAATTTTACAGATGACCACTGAAGTGAATGATACTCAGACGGTGCTTAAATGTTATCACTGCGGTGATATCTGCGCCGATGACTCCATAAAATCAGAAGATATGTATTTCTGCTGCGAAGGCTGCAAAATTGTTTATGAAGTACTTAACAATAACAACCTTTGCACTTACTATGATCTCAACTCTCACCCCGGCAATGACCAGAAGGGGAAAGCGCAGGGTAAAAACTATGATTATCTTGATTCAGATGAAATCCGGTCAAAAATTGTTGAGTTTTCAACTGAGCAGATAACCAGGGTCACATTTTTTATTCCCGGAATGCACTGCAGCAGCTGCATCTGGCTTCTTGAGCAGCTTCATAAATTTGAACCCTCAATACTTGAATCAAGGGTCAATTTCATGGCTAAAACCCTTTCTGTCAGGTTCTCCAATAACATAAAACTCTCACAGGTTGTAACTCTTCTTGATTCAATAGGATACCAGCCAAGATTAAGCCTTGATGAACTTGAGAAAAAAGAGAGTGCTTTTAAGGATAAGTCACTAATTTATAAAATCGGTATTTCCGGATTCGCTTTCGGAAATATAATGATGCTCAGTTTCCCTGAATATCTTTCAATTGATGTGTCATCCACTGATCTTAAATTCCTTTTTAATGCACTTATAATACTTCTTTCACTTCCCGTACTTGTTTACTGCAGTTCCGACTACTTTAAATCTGCTTTCAAAAGCATAAAGCAGCGATTTATAAATATTGATGTTCCTCTCACTCTCGGTATAATAGCACTATACGGACAAAGTGTCTATGAGATTGCAGCCGGGCATGGGGCCGGGTACATGGATTCATTTGCCGGACTGATTTTCTTTCTTCTGCTCGGAAAAATATTCCAGAACAAAACTTATGAATTCTTCAGCTTTGAAAGGAATTACAAGTCATATTTCCCCATTTCTGTAGCAGTTCTTAAAGACGGCGATGAAATTTACACTCCGCTCTCACAACTTAAGCAGGGAGATAAAGTTGTTATCCGCAACAATGAAATAATTCCTGCCGATGCATACCTGTTAACAGGGGATGCCAATATTGATTACAGCTTTGTAACAGGCGAATCTGATCCCGTTCAGAAAAACCCGGGTGAAAAACTATTTGCGGGCGGTAAACAAACAGGAGGCCTGATAACAATTGAAGTAATGAATGAAGTATCGCAGAGCTACTTAAACCGATTATGGAACAATTACCTGTTAACCGGTTCAAATGAAACAGGTTACACGCATTTATCGAATGTGATAAGCAAATATTTTACAATAGTTATTCTCATTATTGGTGCGGCATCATTCTTATTCTGGCTGCCACAGGGAATTCAGAAGGCAATTACAGTTTTCAGTGCGGTGCTTATTGTGGCCTGCCCGTGTGCTCTGGCGCTTTCAACTCCGTTCACCCTGGGCAATGCTTTAAGGTTGCTGGGGCGCAATAATTTTTACATGAAAAATGCACTGCTTATTGAAACATTATCAAAAATTGACACGATTGTTTTTGATAAAACCGGCACCCTCACACAAACCGGAGCGGCCGATATAACATTTGAGGGGAAACCGCTCACCACTCTTGAAACGGGCATAATTAAAAGCATGTTCAGAAACTCACTTCATCCGCTGAGTAAACTGGTACACTCCGCACTTAATAATGCGGGCTATGTCGTTATCGATTCGTTCAGAGAAACCGCGGGAAAAGGCATTGAATGCAGGTATGAAGGGATTGAAATCAGGGCCGGAAACAGTGAATTTACAGGTGCCGGGGAATTAAGTACCGTTACACAGGCTGAATTTACAAACAGCACCGGGTCAAGAATCTGGTTAAAGTTCGGTGATACGCTAAGAGGTTATTTTACAGTTACTTCCAAACTCAGAGCAAATCTGGATGAGCTGTTCGGGAAACTTAAAAATGAATATGATATCTATC
The DNA here is from genome assembly GCA_013359345.1 of Ignavibacteriaceae bacterium. Classification (GTDB taxonomy): domain Bacteria; phylum Bacteroidota; class Ignavibacteria; order Ignavibacteriales; family Ignavibacteriaceae; genus JABWCA01. The sequence goes on along the minus strand of JABWCA010000019.1, from coordinate 6,102 downwards.
TGCTCTCAGGAGATTCAGAGAAGGAGAAAATCAGATTTGAGAAAAATTTTGGCGAAGGCAGGATGTTTTTTAATCAAAAGCCGGAAACGAAAAAAATATTTATTGAAAATCTCAAAAATGAGAAGAAGAGAGTGATGATGATAGGGGACGGACTCAATGATTCGGGTGCAATTTCAAGTGCTGATATAGGGGTATCTGTTACTGATGATCTGATGAGTTTCACCCCTGCGAGTGATGTGATATTGAAGTCTGACGGACTCAAAAACCTCTCAGGATACCTTAAATTTGCAAAATCGAGTGTAAACGTTATAAAATTCAGCTTTGTTGTATCAACAATTTACAATCTGATTGGCCTTACGGTTGCGGTCACCGGCAACCTTTCACCACTTTTTGCGGCAGTATTAATGCCGTTAAGCTCGATAACAGTGATCGCAATAGCCACTGTTGGCACAATATTTGCTAATAAACGACGAGGTTTAGAATTATGAGTGCTATTTTCGTTATGATAGGGGCAAGCCTTGTTGTTGCCCTCGGTTTTTTAGCTGCGTTCATATGGGCAGTGCGCAGCGGCCAGATGGATGATAATTACACTCCGTCAGTAAGAATATTATTTGATGATGATAAACCTGTGACCAAGTCCGTTAAAAAAGAAGAAAATTCAAAAAACAATAAATAAAAACTCACAAGGAGAAGTGTTAATGCAGGTTGAAACTTTTCAGTACGATAATAAAATTGTACGACAGTTTACCATTGCCACGTTGGTGTGGGGTGTAGTTGGATTGCTGTTAGGCGTTATCATAGCATTCCAGTTATTTTTACCCCAGCTCAGCTTTTCACTACCATTCTTAACTTTCGGAAGATTACGCCCGCTGCACACAAACGCGGCAATATTTGCATTTGTAGGTAATGCAATCTTCATGGGAGTTTATTATTCGCTGCAGAGATTGTGTAAAGCAAGAATGTTCAGCGACCTTTTAAGTCAGATACATTTCTGGGGCTGGCAGCTTATCATTGTGCTTGCCGCAGTAACACTTCCGCTGGGCATAACAACCAGTAAGGAATATGCTGAACTTGAATGGCCGATTGATATTCTGATTGCACTTATCTGGGTGGTGTTTGGTATCAACATGATAGGCACCATAATCAAAAGAAGAGAAAAGCAGATGTATGTGGCCATCTGGTTTTACATTGCAACATTTGTTACTGTTGCAGTTCTTCATATAGTTAATTCATTTGAAATTCCCGTAGGCCTGTTCAAGAGTTACTCTTTATATGCAGGCGTTCAGGACGGACTGGTTCAGTGGTGGTACGGACATAATGCCGTTGCATTCTTCCTTACAACACCTTATCTGGGGCTTATGTACTACTTTATGCCCAAAGCCGCAGGCAGACCCGTTTATTCCTACAAATTATCAATCATTCACTTCTGGTCACTTATATTCATCTATATATGGGCCGGCCCTCATCACCTGCTTTACTCGGCACTTCCTGACTGGGCACAATCACTGGGCACGGTGTTTTCAATCATGCTGATTGCTCCCTCATGGGGCGGTATGATCAATGGCCTTTTAACACTGAGAGGTGTCTGGGATAAGGTAAGAGAAGATCCCGTACTTAAATTCATGGTTGTGGCGGTTACTGCATACGGTATGTCAACCTTTGAAGGACCCATGCTTTCACTTAAAAATGTGAATGCTCTTGCACACTTTACTGACTGGATTATATCACACGTGCATATAGGAGCACTGGGATGGAACGGATTCCTTACATTTGGTGTGCTTTACTGGTTAATACCAAGGCTTTACAAAACCGAAGTTTACTCCAAAAAACTGGCTAACTTCCATTTCTGGGCCGGAACTCTGGGAATTGTGTTTTACGCTTCAGCAATGTACTGGTCGGGAATAACACAGTCACTTATGTGGAAACAGTTCACACCTGCAGGATTACTTCAGTATCCTAACTTCCTGGAAACAACACTTCAGATTATCCCGATGTATATTATCCGTGCATTTGGCGGTTTGTTATACTTAACCGGAATTATAGTCGGCGTTTACAATCTTTATAAAACAATGAAGCAGGGTAGTTTCTCAAATAATGAAGAAGCCCAGGCAGCTCCGCTTGTTAAAGAAGGTGAAAAATTCAATTCAAAATATCCGCACAAATGGATTGAATCAAGACCCGTTCAGTTTATGCTCCTTTCAACAGTGGCAATCCTGATTGGGGGAATAGTTGAATTTGTTCCCGCTTTTCTGATCAAATCAAACGTACCAACAATAGCGGCAGTAAAACCATATTCACCGCTTGAACTGCAGGGCAGGGATCTCTATATCAGAGAAGGCTGCGTATCCTGCCATTCACAGCTTATCAGGCCGTTCAGATCTGAGACAGAACGTTATGGTGAGTATTCCAAAGCAGGCGAATATGTTTATGATCATCCTTTCCTCTGGGGCTCCAAGAGAACAGGCCCCGATCTCTGGAGAGAAGGCGGCAAATATCCTAATCTCTGGCATTACAATCATATGGTTGAGCCGACTTCAATGTCACCGGGTTCAATCATGCCTCCTTATCCCTGGCTTGCCGAGCATGATCTTGATATCTCAACAACGGCCGCAAAAATATCGGCTCTGAGATCAATCGGTGTTCCGTATCCCGATGGATTTGAGAAAACAGCAAATGATGTTCTTATGAAACAGGCAGAAACAATAGCCACGGATCTACAGAATCAGGGCGTTGATGTTGATGCAAATAAGGAAATCATTGCACTGATTGCGTACCTGCAGAGGCTGGGTACAGACATTAAAGGCAACAAAACCGCAACAAGGTAACAAATGATAAAAGAAGTCTTAAACTCAATTAACGGCGTCGCAATTTTTCCGGTGGTGGGACTGATACTTTTCTTCCCTCTGTTTATCGGTGTTGTTTACTACGCCTTTAAGATGGATAAAAAGAAAGTTGATAAATTATCCAATCTTCCCCTGGAAGATGATAAAGAAAATTAAACTGAGGAATTGAGATGTTAAAACTTAAAAAAATATTATCAGGCACGCAGTTCAGACTCAATCTGATTGCCATGCTCCTCTTTGGTTTTATGACTGCCTTTGCAGCTGATGAATCGGCAGCTATGGAGTATATCACGACCGGATTTTACTTCTTCTTCGGGTATCTCCTGCTTATGACCATAATATTCCTTCTCGGGCATAATAAAAAACCTGAAGAGGAAGCAAGTCTGATCAAAAAATTCAGCCAGAAACTCACAGATGCCAAACCGATTGAACAGGAATCAGAGATTATGTTCAGTCATGAGTTTGACGGTATCAGGGAGCTTGATAATTCACTTCCGCCATGGTGGAAATATCTGTTTTACGTAACAATAGTTTTCAGCGTTGTATATATGGTTTACTACCACGTTCTCAGCGGACCTTCATCTGACGAAGAGTACAGAAGGGAAGTAAGGCAGGCTGAACTTGATATGGCTGCCTATATGCAGAGCGGAAACGTTGTTGTAACAGAAGATAACGTAACTTTGCTCACGGATGCTTCATCACTTAATGCAGGCAAAGATATTTTCGTGAAGAACTGTGCTTCATGCCATGCAAATGATGGCGGCGGTCTGGTTGGTCCCAACCTTACCGATGAATACTGGATTCACGGCGGCGGCATTAAAGATGTCTTTAAAGTTGTTGTGAACGGCGTTCTTGATAAAGGGATGCTTGCATGGAAATCACAGCTTACATCCAAACAGATTCAGGATGTCTCTTCTTATGTGCTGAGTCTGCAGGGCACAAAACCGGCCAACCCGAAAGCACCGCAGGGTGAGATCTGGGTTGATCCCGCAAAAGCCCAGGCAAAAGCCGACAGTACAAAGAAAAGCTGATTTCGTAATTTATTTTCCAGCGGGAGCATGTCTCAGAGCCTGCTCCCGTTTTTTATATAACAGATTTCTTCGGAATACTTCAAATGTCTGATTTTTACGAGAATGAAGAGTTCAGGAACTCTATCTCAACCGTTAACAAAGAAGGTAAGAGGGTCTGGGTTTACCCTAAAAAACCATCCGGCAGGTTTTATAATGCCAGAACCATTGTAAGTGTTATTTTACTTATCATTCTCTTTGCCACGCCTTTCATAAAGCTTAACGGGCATCCTTTCATGCTCTTCAACATTTTTGAGAGGAACTTCATTTTCTTCGGAATCGCGTTCGGACCTTATGATTTCCATATTATGGTTCTGGTCATGATTGCGTTTATTGTATTTATATTCCTCTTCACTGCCATTTTCGGAAGGGTTTTCTGCGGCTGGGTTTGTCCGCAGACAATCTTTATGGAGATGGTGTTCAGGAAAATTGAATACTGGATAGACGGCGATTTCCGTCAGCAGAAAGCACTTAAAGATTCACCCTGGAACGGTCAGAAAATCTTTAAAAGATCCCTTAAGTTCGGCATCTTTCTTGTCATTTCTTATCTGATATCTCATACATTCATGGCATATCTGATTGGCGTTGATGAGGTTCTGAATGTTGTTAAGGCGGGTCCTGCGGAGCATCCCGGCGGATTCATAGCCATAAATGTTTTTACCGGATTGTTCTTTTTTGTATTCTGGTGGTTCAGGGAGCAGGCATGTATTATTGTATGTCCCTATGGCAGGCTCCAGGGTGTGCTTCTTGATAAAAATTCCATTGCGGTTGCTTACGACTTCATAAGAGGTGAACCAAGAGAAAAAATAAAAAAGGGTGCTGAGAGAACCGCAGGCGACTGCATTGACTGCAAAATCTGTGTTGATGTCTGCCCTACCGGAATTGATATCAGAAACGGAACCCAGCTTGAATGCGTTAACTGCACCGCATGTATTGACGCATGTGATAACGTTATGGAAAAAATAGGCAAACCGAGAGGGCTGATAAGATACGATTCACTCAGCGGTATCGAGGAAAAGAAAAAGCTCAGATTTACCGCGAGAATGGGGGTTTACACTGCAGTTCTGACACTGCTTATAGCTCTGATTACAGTGCTTATGCTTAACCGCAAAGATGTTGAAGTTAACATACTCCGCACTCCGGGGATGCTTTACCAGGAGCAGCCGGGCAATCAGATCAGCAATATCTATAATTTTCATGTTATTAATAAGACCTTTGATAAAATAGGGATTAACATGAAAGTTAAAAACATGGACGCCAGAATCGTGCTTCTCGGCTCCAAACCTGAAGCAGGGCCTCAGCAAGTAATGGAAGGCAAGTTCATGATAATTATCGATAAATCAAAGATCGAAAAGCTGAATACAAAACTTGAGATCGGGGTTTATCAGAACAATCAGGAAATTGATGTTATTAAAACCTCATTTTTAGGCAAGAGAGAAACAAATGAAAAAAATTAGCTGGGGCACCGGCATTGTAATCACTCTCGGTATTTTTTTAGCTGTAAACATTATTGTTGTGATTTTTGCTTTCAGTGAAGATGTGCATCTCGTAACTGATGATTATTACGCAAAAGAGCTTAAGTATCAGGATGTTATTGATATGAAAAATAACTCTGCGCAGCTGCTCACCCCTTTAACCATTATCATAAATGGCAGCAGGGAAGTGACAGTTAAATATCCTGTGCAGATGGATTCGGTGGAGATTTCAGGCTCTGTTCACTTTTACCGGCCCGATCATCCTTCGTTTGATTTCACAGTTCCCGTGAAGCGTGATTCAAACAATGAACAGTTGATCTCATCAGACAAGATCATTCCGGGATACTGGAAAGTTGCTGTTGAGTGGACAGACGGAAAGCTTAAATATTTTAATGAAGAAAAACTGATGGTTCAATAATGCAGGTTTTTGCAGGACTCATAATAGGATTATTCGGCAGTTTACATTGCATAGGTATGTGCGGACCTATAGTAGCAGCTTTAGGTGTGAGAAAAAATTCACATTATTATACCTCAAAACTTCTGTATAACCTTGGCAGAATAACAACCTACGCATTAATAGGTGCGGTATTCGGATTTTTCGGTGCGGGTCTTGAGGTCTTTGGTCTTCAGCAGGCAATTTCTGTGTTAACAGGCTTGATACTGCTTGTAACCCTCTTTTTCGATAAAATTAAAAAGAATTTTCAGATTAAGAGTGTA
>JABWCA010000454.1 GCA_013359345.1 Ignavibacteriaceae bacterium | reverse complement strand
AAGAAATCCTCAAATCGTGAAGGAGTTGCAGAAATTAAGGAATTGAATAGTGAACTGCTATTTATTGATCTCAATAAATCTGAAGAAGACTATTCCCCATCAACACTTTATCAGGATTATGCTATCAATGAAACTATTTTTCATTGGCAATCCCAAAATGCAGCGAGGCCGGATAAAGGGAAAGGGTTATCGTATATACAGCAAAGTGAAACTGGTAAAATTATCTTGCTATTTGTTAGAGAAGAGAAAAAGGATGAGAACAAAAATACTCTTGGCTATGTTTTTTTAGGAAGAGCAAATTTTATTAGTTCTGATGGTCAAAAACCAATGAGTATAAACTGGCAGCTTGAGGAACCAATTCCGCCATATTTATGGGAGGCAAGCGCCAAACTTTCGATTGGATAATTAACTATTAATAATCTCACTTAAATCTTTCTCAGGAGCACAACCATGGAATGGTATCATTTCTTTTTTATTTTTGTTGGCATTGGGCTGCTGGCGGGGTATATTTCAAAGAAGAGTAAGGATGATGATGAAAAGTAATAATCTCCTTTCCTGAACCAAACTGCCTGCTCATCCGTTTAATAGCAAGAAGATTTTATTAACCAGCCGGAGTTAATTCCATGAAAACCATCTCACTTTTATTCCTCGCCTTATTCATATACATGATTCCCGTGAGGGGGCAGGGCTGCAGCGATGCGGGTCTCTGCACAATGGACAGTTTCAAACCCCATACCGATGAAGCCAAAATGACCCACGCAATGAACCAGATTAAGATCGGGCTCAATTACGGCAGGGGGGATAATTCAATAGGGGTGTTCGCAGGCAGTTCAGTCATAATTTCGGGATGGATTTCAGGGTGACCTCGGTAAGCCAGTCGGGCAACGGGATTTCGAAGTTCGGTTTATCCGATCTCTTTGTCAGCGGAAGTTACAACACCGGGGGCGGCGGACTTATAACCGCGGGAGTCAAAATTCCTCTGAGCAAAAGCGATGCGCGTGAAGGTGATGTGCCCCTTCCGATGGATTATCAGGCAAGCCTCGGCACTTATGACCTCATACTGGGATACGGACGTTCATTCGGCAAGTTTCAGGTTGTGCTGGGATATCAGCAGCCCCTTTCCGATAACAAAAATGCATTTTTCCCGTCACTTTATCCCGGCAACCCTGTGCTTTTTGCCATTCAGTCAACCAACAGTTACAGGAGAGCGGGAGATGTGCTGCTTAGGGTATCCTATCCGTTCCGGGCATCCGATAATGTTATGCTCACCGCCTCGGTGCTCCCCATATATCACCTTGCAAATGACAAATACACAGATGCATTTGGTGCAGAAAAGGAAATCACCGGCTCACAGGGACTAACTCTCAACATGAATCTCTTTGCCGATATCATGCTTTCGGCAACAAGCAGTGTGCAGGTGAGCTTCGGAATGCCTTTCGTAACCCGTGATGCCCGTCCCGATGGCCTCACCCGTAAGTTTGTTGCCGGAGCGGAGTACAGAGTACGTTTTTAGTTGCTCGTTGTTCGTTGCTCGTTTCAGCATAAATGAGATGGAACGCGGATGACGCGGACAGAGCGGATTAACACGGATAAATTATAAAGAAAAATCCGCGTGAATTTGAAAAGATCAGCGTCCGCCTTTAGCGGATCG
>JABWCA010000221.1 GCA_013359345.1 Ignavibacteriaceae bacterium | reverse complement strand
GGCTTGCTGTTGCGGCTGTTTTTCAGATTGCTGATTTTATTTGCGGCAAGATCTGCAAAATCACCCGGCAGAGATGCGTTCCACTTTGAAAGGTTACGGTCAAGACTGAGCGTGTATGAAGGTGACCCGAAATCACTCAGAGCAAAATCAATAATTTTTGAACCTGAATTTTTGAGAAATCCGATTGAATTGCCGTTGGCACTGTTAAACAATTCTATCTCTTCGCCGCCCGAAAATGCATAGAGGATAGGGCTTTCACCGATAAACCCGAGCCTTGATACCGGCTGGATAGGACCCCTTACTTTTTTTACAAGCTTTGATTCACTGATGCGGAAAATGTAAATGTTTATATTTGCAGAACCTGATGCAATGGCTATAAACTCACCTGTGCTGTTCACGGCTGTAGCAGTTATGAAATCCATGCCGTCATCAGTGAAACTTCTTTCAAAACGGCTTGATGCCACATCTGAAACTGAAATCTTTTTATCAATGCTCACTGAAATAATTTTGCTGCCGTTTTCAATAAAATGGAGGCCCTTAACAACCTTGGCATGAGCCTGAATTTTTCCGGTCTCCTGCATTGAAGGGAGATTGAATGTGTAAATACTGCCGCTTTGAGTGGCAACTGCCGCCAGTTTCCCATCGTCTGACACAGCTGCTGCTGAGATCATTCCCTCCTGAATGGTCTTGCTGCCTGTTGTGACACCGCTTTTTGTATCGAGGAGAAAGAGAGCTCCCTCCTGAGTTGCGGCAAGGATAAAGGGGGCAGAAGCTGCTGTTGCAATAAATGCCATTGGTCCTTTTAATCCGGCGTAAGGCGTCAGGAAAGTGCCGGTCTTAAGATCATAGGGCACAGCAGATTCAGGGGAAAAGATTATAAGGCTTTCACCGCCGGGGGTGGATACGATTCTGACGGGATCACCTGAGGTTACGGGTGCGGATGATTCTTTCTTAAAACTGATCTTCTGAGCATTAAGACTTATGGCAATCAGAAAAACAAGCGCCATCCGCATTAGTAGTAATTTTTTCATTTTCAATCAAAAGATTTAAATCTAATATCTATATTAAGCCAAAATGATGTAAATAAACAAAATTTGCATAAAATTTAAGAAAATTTATATTAGGAACAGTGTTCTTAAATCACATCTTTACTATTCTAAATAAAGGAGAAGAAGAATTGGAGAAATTTTTAAGCTGGGAAAAACTGGCTGATACCCTGATTATACACGGATTAAAGGTTCTCACGGGCATCATTTTATTTGTGATTGGGTACTGGCTGATACAAAGAATCAAAAAAATTGCAAAAAAATCAGTTAACAAGATTAATGTTGATAAAACGCTCAGCAATTTTTTCCTTAATGTTCTGTATTTCGGGCTGCTTGCGCTGGTTGCAGTGATTTCACTGAGTGCAATGGGTGTTGAGACCACCTCAATTGTCACGATAATAGGCGCGGCAGGTCTTGCAATCGGTCTATCACTTAAAGACTCACTGTCAAATTTTGCTGCCGGAATAGTGATTCTGGTGCAGAGATATTTTCAGGTGGGCGACTACATTGAATCAGGCAATGATAAAGGTGTGGTTGAAGAGATAAGCATTTTTTCAACCAGGCTTCACACTTATGATAACAAAGTGGTTATCATTCCAAACTCAGTGCTGGTGAACGGAAGCATGATAAACCACACCTATAAGCCGGAACGCCGTGTTGACACCGTTTTCAGCATTGCATATTCAGATAATATTGACCGTGCGAGGGAGATAATACTTGAAGTTGTGAAAAATAATGAGATGATTCTCACAGAGCCCTCTCCCGTTATAGAGGTGCTGCAGCTCGCCGATAGTTCAGTGAATCTGGCAGTAAGAACATGGTGTCAGACGGCAAACTACTGGAAAGTTTACTATTACATGATAGAAAATGTAAAGAAGGCGTTTGATAAAGAAGGCATCACAATTCCGTTCCCGCAGAGGGAAGTAAGATATCTGAAACAGGATGTCTGAAAAAAAGCGGAGCATCAGGCAGATTTCACCCCTGTGAAGGGAGCACATATGAAGAAAAAATTTGGAATTCTTACTGATTGACTATTATATTTTAATCAGCTATTTTTTAGATGTAGAAATTACAAAATTCGGAGAAAATAATGTCATTAGACGCTTTAGGAATGATAGAGACAAAGGGCCTGGTCGGAGCAATTGAAGCTGCCGATGCCATGGTAAAGGCCGCTAATGTGGAATTAATCGGTAAAGAGACAATCGGCGGCGGTTACGTTACCGTAATGGTACGCGGAGATGTTGGTGCCGTTAAAGCAGCAACCGATGCCGGTGCAGCTGCAGCCCAGAGAGTGGGAGAGCTGGTATCAGTTCATGTAATACCGAGACCTCATTCTGAAGTTGAATTAATTCTGCCCAAAAGACCTAAAGCATAAGGCTGATGACATACGCTCTTGGTCTGGTTGAAACCAGAGGGCTTGTAGGAGCAATTGAGGCGGCCGACGCAATGGTGAAAGCCGCCAATGTTCATTTAATCGGGAAAGAAAAAACCAATCCCGCTCTTGTAACCATCAAAATAGTTGGTGAAGTTGCAGCGGTAAAATCTGCCTGCGATGCCGGAGCAGCGGCTGCTCAGAGAGTGGGTGAGCTGGTTTCGGTTCATGTTATTCCCCGTCCGGATATTCAGATGACTGCAATGTATCCTGAACTGCTTAAAACAGGCGGTACGGGAGCAGATGCAGCACCACCCTCTGCCGGGGAAAAAGCGCCTGTGAAAACGGCAGGCACTCCTTCCGGAGGATCATCTGCCGGAGCCGGATCAACAGCGGCAAAAACAACCGGGAAACCCAAAACCCTTAAGCAGGAAAGTACGGTTAAAAAACCTGAGGTTAAGAATGCTCAGGGCGCACTTGAAGCGCAAAGCGTTCAGGAGCTGAGAAGACTGGCAAGAGCCACTGAAAATTTTCCCATTCACGGCAGGGAGATTTCAAGGGCCAATAAAACCATACTTCTTGAATTGTTCGGTAAACTTGGTTTAAGCTGATTTCCCGTTTTCAGATTCTATGAAAGGTTGAATCCCTTGTGCACATGGGATTCAACCTTTTTTTATATACAACTTTAATCATATATTTCTTTAGTTTACACTCATTGTGCCCCGGCCGGGTGCCTCATACCGGCTTTTTCATTAAATTTAAAGTATGAAGAAAAATTTATCCGGTATCATTTTTTCCTTTTTTGTATCTGTAATAATATGGATCTCCATCACTCTTTCAGGAGACTACTATATTACACTTGATCTGCCCCTTAAGATTATAAATCTGCCGAAAGGTTATGCCACAGGCGGAAGAATTCCCCAGACAGTGCAGATGAAAGTAAAAGCCACAGGCTGGAAGCTGATAGGGCTCTATTTCCAGTCTGACAGGGAGTATTTTGTATCAATGAACCGCGACTCAATGATGTCGCAGATCAATCTGATGAACTCACTGAGTGAGAATTCATGGCTCCCTTCATCAATTAATGTGGTTGAATTTTTTCCTTCTAAAATTGATATTAATGTTGAAAGAAGCGTTACAGAGTATAAAAAAGTTGAAGCTGTGCTTGATCTCGTGTTTGAAAGCGGATTCGGGCTTGCTGCTCCGGTAAAGATTACCCCTGAATACGTTAGAGTTACGGGGTTGCCCTCTGTTGTTGCAAAATATCCGTCAGTCAAAACAAACAACATAAGACTGGAAGGGCTCAAGGAATCAAAAGTGATAGAAGCAGGGCTGCTGGTAACAAATCAGCTTGCCTTTTACCCCGAAAAAGTAAAGATTGAGCTTGATGTTCAGCTTATGGTTGATAAGGAATTCACAGATGTGCCGGTGATAGTTAGGGACGTTCCGCCGGACAGAGATGTGCAACTGATACCCGAAAGGATTTCTGTATCGGTGCGGGGCGGAATTGACAAAATAAGTGCTTTAAGCCCCGATATGATTAAGGCTTTCACAATCTATAATGACGTGGTTGCAGATACTACGGGGTTCATTATTCCCAGTATCGAAATCCCCCCGTTCACAGATGTGACAATAATTAAACCTGAAAAAATTAAGTTTATCATTAAAAAGTATTAATTATGTTTATAACCTTTGAAGGGCTGGATTTCTGCGGAAAATCAACTCAGATTCAGCTCCTTGAACAATATCTTACTGCACAGGGTGAAAAAGTTCTTCTTACCAGAGAGCCCGGCGGAACAGAGATATCTGAAAAAGTGCGGAGCCTTCTGCTTGATAAAAAGCATCTGGGAATGTACAGTGAAACCGAATTCCTCCTTTTCTCATCTGCACGGGCACAGCTTGTGCGTGAGATCATCATCCCTAAACTGAAAGCCGGATACTATGTCCTTTCTGACAGATTTCATGATTCATCGGCCGCCTATCAGGGTTACGGCAGGGGACTTGATCTCAGCATCATAAACAGCGTTAACAATCTTGCCATAGGGAGCGCGGTGCCCGATATAACTTTTTTCATTGATCTGCCGCTTGATAAACTTAACGAGAGGAAGCTTGCAAAAGAGAGAAATCAGCTCGACAGAATGGAGCTTTCGGGTGACGATTTTTATGAAAGGGTAAGAAACGGCTATCTTGAACTCACAGAAAAAACCGGAAGATTTGAACTGGTTGACGGCACAGGAACCGTTCAGGAAATACACTCGCTTATTAAAAAGACAGTGATTAAAAGAAGAGAGATGATACTTGAAAAAAGCGGAGCATAAGATGAAACGGGTTAAAAAACTTTTACTGATTCTTGCTTTCCCTCTCATGGTTGCATGGATGGCAGTGCCGGGAGATATTTATCTCGAAATTGCGAAAAACATCGATATATTCACCAGAATTTATAAAGACGTTACGCTTAATTATGTTGACAACATCAATCCCGGTGAATTTCTGCGAGCCGGAATAAGAGGCATGCTCTCTGCTCTTGATCCTTACACTGTTTTTATTGATGAAAAAAAGCAGGATGATGTTAACCTGATGACTACAGGTAAATACGGGGGCGTGGGCATCTCTGTAGGGGTAAGGAATGACCGTGTTGTGATAGTTGAGATTATGGACGGATACTCTGCGCAGAGGCAGGGGATATTCGTAGGCGATATAATGTATATGGTTGACAGCGTCCTGATCACACCAAAAAATTATGACGACATATCATCGCTGGTTAAAGGTGAACCGGGCACATTTGTCAATATGACCATTTTAAGGGGAGATGCCCCCGATACGCTCAATTTCACATTAATGCGCGAAGAGATCATTCTCAAAAATGTTGTTTATTACGGATTTTATCCTGAAAACAGCGGCAATGCCTATATTAAACTCACCGGATTTTCAAGACCTTCGGGCGAAGAAGTTAAAAACGCCATAATGGAACTTAAGAAAAAGAGGCCGGTTGAAAGCCTGATTTTTGACCTCAGAGGAAATCCCGGCGGTTTGCTTGATGCGGCAGTTGATATCAGCAGCAAGTTTCTCAGAAAAGGACAGCTTGTTGTAACCACCAAGGGACGTGATTCTTCATCAGTCAGGAATTATTATGTTCAGCAGGAACCGCTTCTCCCGGATGTGCCCATGATAATACTGATTAACGGTTCATCGGCATCGGCTTCAGAGATAGTTGCGGGAGCACTTCAGGACCATGACCGCGCTCTTGTTGCAGGCACCAAATCATTTGGCAAAGGCCTCGTGCAGACAATATCACCGCTAAGCTACAACACTTCAATCAAGATAACAACTTCAAGGTATTACACCCCGAGCGGAAGAAGCATCCAGATAGTTGACTATGCTAAAGACAGCAAAGTCATTAAAGCAACAGAAAATGTGCTGACAAAAGAATTCCAGACCGATAACAAGCGTAATGTCTACTCGGGCGGCGGTATCATGCCCGATACCCTTATGGAAGAGAAAAAGGCTGCGGAAATTACGAGGGCCTTATGGGCAAAGGGTTATATTTTCAAGTTCTGCAATAATTACCATAATAAAAACAAAAGTATCAGCTTTAATGATATCAAAAGAGATAAATTGTTTGCAGAATTTACTGATTTTCTGAAATCGGAAAAGTTTGAGTATGAGTCAGAACTGGTTAAAGACACCTATGCATCTATCGAAAATTTAAAAACGAATAAAAATTACGTAAGTTTGCAGGGTAAATTTGATGCACTAATTTCGGAAGTGAAGGATCTCTCTAAAAATGAGATAAATTCATTCAGAGAAGAAATTGTAAATGAACTCCTGAGTGAACTTGCTTACAGGTATTCAGGTACTGAGGGCAAAATAAAAAAGCAGATGGAGTATGACACTCAACTCAATTCGGCTAATTCGGCTGTAAGTATAATAACCGACAAAACTAAATTTCTTAAATTACTAAATAATAAATAATGGCAAGCAAAAGAAGAAAAAAAGCGAATTACACGGCAATATTAATCAGAAGAGACCCTGCGTTTTCAAAATGTCCTTCATGCGGAAAATATCATACATTAAGAAGATCACAGACAAGGAATCTCATTGAGGGATTTCTCAAAAAGGCAACTATATTTAAGCCGTTCAGATGCAACAACTGCGGATGGAGGGGCTTCAAATCAACTATAACATTAACATGGGAATCGGTGAGAAACGTGGCATTGTATGCAGGTTTTGCGATTCTCGTGGGATTTATTGTACTAGAGATACTTAAGCGGTTTGTAAGATAGTAATGGATTCATCCACTCTGAGCAAAATAAAAGAAATTGCAGGAGAAAAAAATTATACAGATGCCCTTGAAGACAAGATTTGTTATTCATACGACGGCACCCCGCTCCTGCACAAATTACCGGAAGCAGTTGTTTTTCCCGAGACCACAGAGCAGATTTCAGCATTATTAAAATTAGCGAATAAAGAAAACTTTGCAGTAGTGCCGAGGGGTTCAGGCACAGGGTTAAGCGGGGGATCGGTTCCGGTTGAAAACTCAATTGTTATTGTGCTTACAAGGTGGAACAGAATTCTTGAGATCGACACTCATAATCTGACTGTGCTTGCTGAACCGGGAGTGATAACCGAAAGGCTGCAGCTTGAGGTTGAAAAACACGGGCTGTTTTATCCCCCCGATCCCGGAAGCCAGAAGATCTGCACAATAGGCGGAAATGTGGCTGAAAATGCCGGCGGATTAAGGGGGCTGAAATACGGAGTTACAAAGAATTATGTCCTCGGACTTGAAGTGGTTCTCCCGAACGGTGAGATCATTTTCACCGGGGGAAAGAACTTCAAAGATGTTTCAGGTTACAACCTTCGTGATATTTTCATAGGGAGTGAGGGAACACTCGGCATCTTTACTAAGGTGCTTCTTAAACTGATACCAAAACCAACCAGAGCAATCACAATACTCGCATATTTCGATAAGCTTATTGACAGCGCCAAAGCAGTTGCTGATATGGTATCATTCCATATAACTCCCTGTATGATAGAGTTTCTTGATAAAACAACAATGAACTGCGTAGAGGATTATACTAAGATTGGCCTGCCCCGCAATGCAGAGTCAATGCTGCTGATTGAAGTTGACGGCAGAGGGTCAGATGTTGATTATGAATATGAAAAGGTGGTTGAAGCGCTGAAAAAGAACAATGCCACTGCAATAAAGAGTGCAACAACCACTTCAGAGGCAAACACTCTTAAAACTGCGAGAAGAGCCGCTTTTTCTGCACTTGCCCGCATAAAACCCACAACAATACTTGAAGATGCCACAGTGCCCAGAAGTGAACTGCCGGTTATGATTGAAAAGGTCAATGAAGCCGCTTCAAAGTTTGATGTGACATTCGGAGACTTTGGTCATGCCGGTGACGGAAACCTCCACCCGACCTGTCTCACAGATGAGCGGGATCATGATCAGATAAACAGAGCTCACGCAGCCTTTGATTTTATCTTTAATGAGGCAATTAAACTCGGCGGAACAATTACCGGTGAACACGGAACGGGTCTTGCCAAGAAGCATTTCCTTGAACAGGTTGCCGGTGCAGCCGGCGTTGATGTCATGAGAAAGTTCAAAGCCGTTCTTGATGAGAAGAATGTGCTGAATCCGGGTAAAATATTTGATGTGGTGCCCAGATGCGAAGGGTATCTGTTTCAGAAGAGGGAGGACGTTCCCGTCTTTAACCCTGATCATTACTGATCTTGTTTGTTCTACGATAATTTGTGACAGAGTTTTTATGGAAAAGAGTCCCGACTTAAAAAAATACCTGCCTTATCTGCCGGACGATGATGTTCTGAGCCAGTGTATGCACTGCGGTATGTGCCTTGCCACCTGCCCGACCTATGAACTTACCAAGATGGAGCGTTCATCCCCGCGCGGAAGAATAAAGCTCATTAAAAATCTTGCCGAAGGTAATCTCCCCATCACAGAAACCTTTATAGAAGAAATGAATTTCTGCCTTGATTGCCAGGCGTGTGAAACTGCGTGTCCGGCCGGAGTAAAGTACGGATCGATGGTGGAAGGGGCAAGAGAAGCGATTTCACGTGAGAATCTTGACAGATTTTTACCCAGGACTATAAAAAGGATAGGGCTGAATTCTGTGGTAGCCAATCCGTCTGTACTGAATACCACTGCAGCACTGATAAAGTTCTATCAGAAATCGGGAATTCAGGAGATAATGCATAATTCGGGATTTCTGAGATTTATCAGTCCGAAACTGGCTGATGCAGATAAGCTTGCCCCGAAAATGTCGGATAAACCGGCGAGAAAAACAATCCCTGAAGTCACAAAACCGGCTGGTCAGGCAAAATACAAAGTTCTGTTTCCGCTGGGTTGTATAATGGATTTTGCATTTGCTGATATTAATATTGATACGCTTAAAGTGTTGTTAAAGCATGACTGTGAGGTGATTTCACCATACAATCAGGTTTGCTGCGGATCGCTTCATGCTCACAACGGCGAGAAGAAGAAGGGATTTGAACTTGCCGCAAAAACTCTTGACCTGTTCAGGGAGTTTGAATTTGACTATGTGATCTCAAACTCGGCCGGGTGCGGAGCATTCATGAAAGAGTACGGGCATGTCTTTGAGGGTGATCCCGTTTTTGGTGAGATCGCAAAAGAGTTTTCTGCCAAAGTTAAGGATATCACTGAATTTCTCAGTATAACCGGTCTGAATACTGAGGGGATGTATCTTGATAAGACAGTCACTTATCATGATGCCTGTCACCTGGCACACACGCAAAAGGTGGTGAATGAACCGAGGAATATCATTGCTCAGATTCCGGGATTGAAAATTGTACCTCTAAATGAAGCAAGCTGGTGCTGCGGTTCAGCGGGAATTTATAACGTGGCACGTTACGATGATGCAGAGAAGTTCCTTGAAAGAAAGATGAAGAATATTAAGGATTCGGGTGCTGAATATGTGCTTGCGGCTAATCCCGGATGCCTGGGGCAGATTAACCACGGCATTGAGAAATGGGATCTGAATGTTAAGGCAATCCATACCGTTACTCTTCTGAGGATGGCGTACGAGGGGAAGTAACTTTACAGTTCCTGGTGCGTAGTGCAGGGGTTCTTTGTTATACAGCAAAACATTTGAAACGCGGATTTTGCGGTTTAAGCGGATGAACACGGATTTTTTTTCTGTTCTTGGTTCGTTGTGCAGAGGTTCTTTGTTAAGCAGCAAAACATTTGAAAATCAGATGA
>JABWCA010000018.1 GCA_013359345.1 Ignavibacteriaceae bacterium | reverse complement strand
AAGCACAAGAACGGAAGCTGCTATTGCATTGAAGCCAAGCACGGTTCCGGGATTGATTTTTCTCTGTACGGCAGAACCGATAAACCTGCCCACCATAGCGCCGCCCCAGTAAAATGAAACCATTTTACCGGCATCAACTTCTTTGATGGAATTATCAAGAAACACAAAATATTTAACGAGAAAACTTCCTATGGCAACTTCTGCGCCCACATAAACAAAAATGCCGATTGCACCAAAAATAAGATGTCTGTATCCCCACGCACTTGCGTGAAGCTCATCATGGTTAACTTTTTCTCCGTTATCAGATTCGCCTGAACCTGCTTCAACCTGCGGGAGCTTTATCATTGCAAACACAGCCGAAAGGAGTATCAGCACTGCGGCAAGGCCAAGATAAGGATACTGAACGGCAGCTGCTTCTGATGCTCTGTAAAGTTCAGCGGCCTCAGGGGTCATTTTTGCTATTTCTTCAGTTGTTTTCACAGCCGTTGAGAGTATAAGGAGTGAACCAAAGAAGGGAGCAATTGTTGTGCCGAGTGAATTAAAAGCCTGTGTGAGGTTAAGTCTGGATGATGCCGTCTCGGGTTTGCCCAAAATTGTGACATAAGGATTGGCTGCAACCTGAAGCAGAGTAATGCCTGCAGCCAGAATAAAGAAAGCTGTCAGGAACACAGGATAAGATCTTAAGCCGGCAGCGGGATAAAAAATCAGTGTGCCGATACCTGCAGTCAGCAATCCTATTACAATACCTCTTTTATATCCTATTTTCTCCACGAGCTTTCCGGCGGGAAGCGAAACCAGAAAATACGCCAGGAAGAAGGTGAACTGCACCAGCATAGACTCGGTGTAGTTGAGTGAGAAGACATTCTGAAGATGCGGTATTAGAATGTCATTAAGACAGGTGAGGAATCCCCACATAAAAAAGAGTGAAGTGAGGATGGTCAGCTCAGGCATATAATTTTTGCCGCCTGAAGCAACCGGCGCATTTTGTGTGCCGGTGGAAAAGTTAGCCATTTTATTCTCCGGAATAATGTCGTAAATTCAAAATACTATTTACTATCAATAAGTGTGCCTTAATTAAAACTGAAATATTTGAGCCGGTTTCTCAGATAATTCGGTTAAAATCCCAAAATCGGGAAAATCCGATTTATTATTTTAATAAACAGTCAATTATTATTTTAATAACCGTGGCCTGAATTTTATTTTTACGGTCACTTTATACCCGACTTCAAAAAAGATAAACAGACCTTATGAATCTTGAAAAAATCTTTTATCTTGTTGTAAGCACAGTATTTGTAACGGTGTTTGTACTTATAGTGTTTGTGTTTTCACCGGCCTCATCTGACGATAAATCCGGTTCAGCCGGAAAAGTCATTTATTTTGCCGATAATATCTCACCCGCCGTTCAGAAACTCATAGATAAATTCAATCAGGAATATAAAGGAAAACTGAGAGTTCAGGCAATTAATCTCTCTTTCGATAAGTTCAGCACAAACGAGAGAAAAGAGCTGCTCGCCAGATATCTCAGAAGCAAAAACAGCAGGATAGATGTTTTTACGGTTGATGTTATATGGGTGCCAAGATTTTCACGATGGACAAAAAATCTCAACCAGTATTTTGATTCATCTTTTGTTAAAAATTTGCCCCCTCACACTCTCCGATCATGTTATGCGGGTGAATCGCTCGTGGCGGTGCCGTTTTACACTGATATTGCACTCATGTTTTACCGTGATGATCTTCTGAAGAAGCTCAGCAATTATGAGGAGTATTCACGGGAGCTTGCCTCATCAATAACCTGGGAAAAATTCACAAAACTGAGACAGGAGATTGCTGCTCTTCCTGGAAGAGGCAATAAGCCATTTTATCTCTTTCAGGCAGATGAATATGAGGGACTGATGTGTTCATTTACCGAAGTGCTTGATAATTTTGGCGGAACTCTCTCCCCTCAGTCAGGCGGATTCAGGCTTAACAATACAGCAGGACTTGGGGCGGTTGAATTCATGACCGGACTTGTAAACAAAAGAGGATTATCACCCCGGGAGGTTACCCGCTTCAAAGAGATGGAAAGTTATGAATATTTTTTTGATCAGGAAGCATTTGCCGTAAGGGGCTGGCCCGGTTTTATGAGCATCGATAATCCATATTTCCCGGATTCACTGAGAGCGGTGATTAAGACCGCACCTCTGCCCCATAAAGAAGGATCTGAGCCGGCATTTGTGTTCGGGGGATGGAATCTCATGATTTCCGATAATTCCGAAAATATACCTGAAGCAGTTGAGTTCATTAAATTTCTGCATAAACCTGAAAATCAGCAGATGCTTTACAGAGAGGGGAGAATTCTTCCTGTTATTGACAGTCTTTACAAGTCACCGGGATTTGCAGATCAGTTTCCCGAACTGATATTTTATAAGCAGCTTTTCCGGAACGGGATTTACAGGCCCGAATTTGAAAATTACACCGGGCTCTCTGATATTCTGACAAAAAACCTCAGCAGGGCAATAAAAGACGGGCTGGATGCCGCCCCGGTCGCCGAAGAAATTGATAAACAAATCAGCACAAGTATTGCCAGATGAAAAAAAAGGTATTTGAGAAATTTAAAGAATATCACTTTGAGTTCAGGCACGTCACAGTGATCTTTATTGTGCTGCTTTCGTTCCAGATAATTGTTTCAGTCATTAACAAATCTTCCATCCAGAGTTTCCTTGGCACCACAAAAGAATGGTATCAGAAGGAATCAGCAGAAGAGATAGCAAACTTATCAGCCACTTCAATTGAGCTTGTGATAGAATCAATCAATCCCGGGAAAGTGCTTGCACCTGAAGAGGCAAGGAGGCTTATCCAGTCATTCGATATAATATTCAGTCAGCAGCAGCTCACCCATAATATCGATCAGCTTTTTATTGTGATTCCCGGTGATTCATCAGCTCTGTGCATTGATAACGGGAAAGATCTTTATAACGTGCTCTATGAAGGAGGAGACAGGGCACAGGTTACCCCTGCGGCAGGATCCTATCAGGAGATAACCACACTTTACAAATCTCTTGAACATCAGCTTAAATCATCCGAAAAAATCATCACACTTCTGACCGACGGACAGGCATACAGAATATTCGTGCCATTTGTGATCAAGGGTGAATATATGGGGGCAATCTATATGCTTATATCCCCCGATTTCAGTTTTATCAGCAACCAGATTATCAGCAATTATGATGAAACCTCTGTGATTTACCTTTCGCTTATCACACTCGGGCTTATGGCTATGTACTTTATCTCTTCATACACGGTGAAAGAAAGAGATGAAACGCAGAAAATTCTTTTTGAGGAGAGTGAAAAGAACCTGAAAAAACAGATCAATTATGAGAAAGAGCTGGTGTTCACCAAGAGAATTTATCACACTCACCATAAAGCCGAAAAGGTGATGGGTTTCATTAAGGAAGATCTGCGGATACTCGATGTAAATAATATTGAGGAGGTAAAGTACAGGGTATCAAAATACTCCAGCTTTATATCAAGGGTTATCTATGATATGAAGTGGTTCGATCCGCCGGTACATACAATCCGAAGCCAGATTTTCAGAACGGACCTCAATGAGGTGATCAGTTTCATCGTGAAAAACATTTTTGAGAGAATTGCCGCGGTTTCTGATTCGCACAGGATTGTCTGCGCATTTGATGAAAAACTCCCGATTGTGAATATCAATGAGTTTGTAGTTTGGGAGATAATTGAACCTATAATTCAGAACAGTATTGATCACGGAGGCGATGGGGATCTTATAACCTCAATTAAAACGGTTCATTACCCTGAAAAAGGGAGTTCGGCAATATTAATTGAAGATAACGGCAGGGGGATAGCACCTGAACTGCTGGAAATCAGCGATCAGGGAGTGAAAAAGATATTTCTTGAAAGCACCACAACTCACACCCGGGGCGACCGCAATTCCGGCTACGGATGTTATATCACATATCACATGGCAAAAAGATGCGGCTGGGAGATTGATGCGGAAAACCTTCCCGGAGGCGGCTGCAGATTCACTATATCAATAAAACACTAACGGAGAATTAATGTTATTTCAGGATATCAGCGTTAACATTCTTTTGATTGAAGATGAGGATTTTGACGTCCGCAGGGTCGTAAAGACCGTTGAACCCTTTTCAGATAAACTGAAAATAGTTAAATACGTATCTGATGGGAAAGCAGCTCTTGAATATCTTGAATCTGAAAAAGGAACCATTGATGTCGTGATAATGGACTATCAGATCTCCGGCGGACTGATGGGCGAGCAGCTTATTCAGAAAATAAAGCAGATTGATTCAGCAATTCAGATTATTGTTATCACCAAAATGACCATTAATCTGAGTGATTACAATTTTGCGAGCAAGCTGATAAAGGCGGGAGCATCATGGTACTGCACAAAATATCCCGGTGACATTGAAGATTTCATTTACCAGCCCACCGATTTTGTGCTGAGCGTGTTTAACGCTTATGAAAAAAGCAGGCTCGAAAGAGAAAGAATCAAATCACTGCAGAAGATCCAGCGCGAAATAGATGACAAACTTACTCAGAAAATCATCATCGGTGAATCGCCCTTAATGACCGAGTTGAAAAACGATATTGAAAAACTGGCACAGAGCAATATCAACATTCTTATAAAAGGGTCATCCGGAACCGGCAAAGAACTGGTTGCACACAACATTCATTATAAAAGTGAGAGAAGATTTGAAAATCTTGTGATAGTTAACTGCGGCAGTCTGCCGGAGCAGCTTGTTGAAAGCGAGCTGTTCGGTTATGAGAAAGGTGCTTTCACCGGTGCCGAAAAGAAAAAGCCCGGACTTTTTGAAATAGCCAACAACGGCACTATCTTTCTCGATGAGATCACCGAACTGCCTCTGAGCGCGCAGGTTAAACTGCTGAGAGTGATTCAGGAGGGTGAAATAGAGAAAATAGGACGCACGGAAACCCTCAAGGTGAACGTCAGGATTATTGCTGCAACTAACCGAAATATTGAACAGGAGGTAAGGGAGCGGAGATTCAGGGAAGATCTCTATTACAGGCTGAACGTTCTTCCGGTTGTGGTGCCTGATCTTAAGAGGCGTACTTCTGATATTCCTCTCATTATTGAGCATTTTCTCAAAAATTTCAGTCTCAATATGGGGAAAGATAAACCTGAGATTCCGGGTGAAACTATGCAGGTTTTCATTAATTATGACTGGCCGGGCAATGTGAGAGAGCTTAAAAATGTTGTGCAGCGCATATTATTTAATTCTGGTGATGCAGTCAGCCCTTCGGCAGCACTCAAAGCTCTTGGCATAAATGAGCAGGTTTTTGCCGGCGAAGGAACGGAAATAAATCAGCTCTTTGATCCCGAAAATGTTACTCCCCTGAAAGATGCCGAAAGGATATTCAGAGAGAAATATTTCAAGTTTGTAAGAATTCACTCCGGCTCCGATTCTGATGCAGCCAAGAAGCTTGGTCTTGCACCGCCCAATTATTACAGAATGACAAAGGAGCTCGGTATAAAATAAAAACAGCCGGATCTGCGGCAAAAACAGAGGATATCCGTTCCTTTTCAGCCCCTGAACTTTTACTTCTTTGTCACGGAGGTCCGCAATATTTCAAACCGCTTCTTATCATTTTAATAAAACACCCCTTATTAAATTGATAAATGAGAACTCAAAGGGAACTGACAGCGCTTTATTTAACAGCTTTAATGAATATTTAATCAACTTAATACACTTTGGCATGATTTCTGCTGATGTTTACTAAAATTAACAGTCAGATATGCCCGGTACATTTACATACATTGACGCCTTTTTCATCATCCTCTATCTGATAGTGGCACTGAGTATCGGCTTTTACTACTCAAAAAAGAATGGTGAAAGTTACCAGGTGTATTTTCTGGCAGGCAGAAACATAGGCTGGTTTGCTATTGGAATATCAATTTTCGCAACAAATATCTCGAGCGAGCATTTTATCGGTCTCGCCGGCGCAGGTTCTGTGAGGGGGCTTGCGGTGGGTCAGTTTGAGCTGATGGCTATTTTTACGCTCCTTTTTGCCGGCTGGTTTCTCTCCCCCGTCTTTCTTAAGACCGGGGTTTATACTGTTCCTGAATTTCTTGAACTTAATTTTGATATCAGAATCAGAAAGTTTTTTGCTGCCTTTTCAATTCTGAGTTACATCCTCACAAAGATTCTTGTTTCCCTTTTTGCCGCCGGCTTGCTATTCTACAATATCTTCGGGCTTAATATCTACGCTTCATCAATTATGATTGTTCTCATTACAGGGCTCTACAGTGTCACGGGGGGGGCAAACTCTGTAATAAGAACCCAGACCTTTCAGGGAATTGTGCTTATCATAGGCGCCACAATTCTTTCGGTATCGGGATTTATAGCCGTGGGTGGTTTTGAGGGGCTTTACACAAAACTTAACGGTGATTTTTTCACAATGTTTAAATCGGCCGGTGATAAAGATTACCCCTGGACAGGTATTGTTTTCGGGGCACCGGTTATAGCATTCTGGTATTGGTGCACAGATCAGTACATTGTCCAGAGAATTTTAAGTGCGCGCTCGGTTGACGATGCACGCCGCGGATCCCTTCTTGCAGCCTCATTAAAAGTTTTACCAATCTTTATTCTTGTATTACCCGGTTTATTTGCCGCCGTTCTTTATCCTGAATCAAAGGGAGACGGCGCTTATTCTGCGCTTCTCAACGGGAATGTCGTTCCGGCGGGACTTAAAGGAATTGTTATTGCCGGTTTGCTGGCAGCCATAATGTCATCACTCGCAGGCGCATTCAACAGCATAGCTGTTCTCTTTACTAATGATTATTACAAGTTAAAGCACCCTGAAGCGAGCGAGCGTAAACTCGTTCTGGTGGGCAGGCTTTCAACAATGGCCGCGGTTGTTGTTGCAATTCTTATTGTACCGATGGTTAAGCTTATCAGCTCACAGTTATATCTCTTTCTCCAGAGCGCACAGTCATTTGTGAGTCCCCAGATCACTGCGGTATTTCTGTTCGGTCTTTTTTCAAGGAAAATGAGTTCAGGAACAGCAATTAAAACCCTCGCTGTAACAGAGTTTATAGGGGTTGGCAGGCTGATTCTTGAGATGGCAACCCATAACGGCATTGCCCCCGGAGCCTTTTTTGCATGGGTGCTCAGCATCAACTTTTTACATTTTTCAATATTCCTCTTTCTGCTGAGCGTATCAATGATAGTGGTTCTGAATTTCAGAAACAGCAGAGAAACAAACAAGTTTGCAATAATGCTGAGAGTGACCTTCAGGGAAATCCTGACCGAACTCAAAGGAGACATTAAAGAACTGAGACATATCACCCGGTTAAGCCCGAGTTTTGTGCTTTCGGCAATAATTCTCCTTATGATAATAGGGCTCTGGAGCATATGGCATTAAAATGAATATAAAATCAATCAATTATTAATTAACTAATCTTTCACTTTGAGGTAAGTAATGAAAAAGCTCTTACTATCCTTTCTTTTTATGATCTGGATGTCGGTTGACGCACTTCCCCAGATGATAGAAAGTTTTGATCAGAATCTCGCGGCTGATACAACCTATCAGTTCTATCATGAAGGCGCACCCAGCCGTATAGATTATCTGGTCAACACCACTGATTTCACACAGGGTACCGGTTCAGGACAATTCAATTTTGTCATCGGTGCACACCATCAGTGGGGCAGCAACGCCCAGCTTATTAAAACTCTCCCCGACGGAGAATTCTGGGACTGGTCTGCAACAGATTCACTATCATTAATGATTAAAGTTGTAAATCCCCCGGCCATTCCGGTCAACATGGTTTTCAGAATCCATCTTATGGATAAAACTTCTGCAACCGGAAATGTTGAACAGTGGATTTATGAACACGCAACAATACTCGATAACCAGTCAAGCTGGGTTGAGTTAAAGATCCCGATCAAAATTCTCGGAACAGACGGCGGCATGAACCCCGTTGATTCCGGCTTTGTGATTTTCCCCTCATCATGGGGCGGCGGACCCGGCAATAACTGGAACAACCAGGAATTTGACTGGGATAAAGTAACAGGCTTTGCAATTGCCGCAGTAACAACAGGATGGGCTCCTTCAGGAAACCTTCCGGCAGATTCAGTTCTCGTAAGATTTGATGCTTTCAAAAGATTCGGAAACCGCCCGGTTCCCGCAGTTATCTTTAACGGCATCCAGTTTATGGGTAATCTCTCCTCTTTTACATGGGGACAATCGGCAATGGAAGTTGTTAACGGTGCCGGACCCAACCCGAACAGCAATGCAATCAAATGGACCCAGGGTAATGAATGGGGTAACGGATGGACAGGATGGGGACTGAATGTAAGCCCGACATTTAATCTTGCAGGTGCATGGCAGGTTGACAGCGTTAAATTCAAGCTTAAATGCCCGGCCGGAACAGGAGCTCTCAGAGTTCAGTTTGAAGGCGGCGGAGGCAAAAAAGGCCTTGTGTTCACTCCCACAGGAGATGATCAGTGGCACAGCTACAAATTTGCACTCAGAGATTTCGTATTCCAGGATAACACAACTTTCTTTGATTCATCAAACGTAAACGTTGCCCAGATCATGGCAGAAGCCAGCGGCGTTGCCGGAACAGTTATCTGGATGACCGACTGGTGGACAGGTTCGCCGAACTTTGACGTTATTGCCCCGGTGGCTCCTCAGCAGGTTGCTGCTTTTGCAGGAACATATCAGAATGTTGTTACATGGCAGGACGTACCGAATGAAACCGGTGAAAAATATGACATATTCTATTCAAAACAGCCTATCACAGATATCAACGCTCCCGGTGTTGAAGTTGTGAAACTCGGAGTGCCTGAAAACAGCCAGCTTATTGAGCACCTCCTCCTGGCCCCCAACACAGATCAGTCGGTAACTTATTACTACGCTGTTATGTGCAAAGATTTTGCAGGCAATTCAAGCGTTCTCAGCCAGAACTCACAGTCAGTAACAAACACTGCAAAAGGCAGACCGACTATTTCGCTCGCAGCACCCACAAACACATTTGTTGCTGACGGAAACCTCCAGGAATGGGCAGGAATCACTCCTTTCAGGATGTTCCCTTCTGACGGTACAGGTTTTGTTGTCACAAACACCACTATTTCAGGTGATAATGACTTATCAGCCCTCGGTTATGTTGCTGCTGATAATCAGTTCCTTTATGTAGCATTTGATGTTAATGATGACATCATTGTAAAAAACACTCAGCCGCAGTCATATCTTAATGACGGTGCCGATATTTATCTTGGCCTCTATAACTGGCACGGATTCCCCCATACAGGATACAGAAGAGGCGCAGAACCCGATTATCACCTCAGATTTGCATGGAACAGAGTAATCATTGACAACCTTGGTATAGACAGCCTCGTTGGCACAGGCGTTGATTATTACTGGGAAGAAAAATTCCCCTCAGGTTATGTTGTTGAATTCAGAGTAAGATGGACTGATCTTGCAGTAGCGGGTAATGACGAAGTTTTCACACCTGTTGAAGGATACAGAATTCCGATAGACTTCTCATTCAACGATGCCGATGCAACAGGATCAAGAGAAGGTATTCTTACTTATTCACCTTACAATGAAGACCAGTCATGGAATAACGTTTCAAGATGGCTTTATACATGGATTGGTAACAAGTGGGAACCCACAGACGTGGATGATGACAACATGTCACCCGATAAATACGCTCTTTCACAGAATTACCCGAATCCGTTCAACCCTTCAACTTCAATAAAATATGCCATTGAAAAACCCGGCATGGTAAGTCTGAAGGTATATGACGTTCTCGGAAGAGAAATAGCAACACTGGTAAATCAGGAACAGACAACAGGTGTTTACACCATTCAGTTTGATGCATCCGCACTTTCATCAGGTATCTATTTCTATAAACTTGAGAGCGGTTCATTCTCACAGGTCAATAAAATGATGCTTATAAAATAAGCCTTTAACCAGCGGAGGGGGCATCGTTCTGATGCCCCTGCTCCGCAAGTATTGAAATATAATTTTGGAAATTCAGATGCAACTAATTAAATACCCGGTTGTAAGGTTTTTAATACTCTTTATCCTGCTCTCAGGCTCAGCATTTGCCGGGATCACGGGTAAAATAGCCGGTTATGTGTTTGATGATCAGACAAAAGAACCGGTCATTGGCGCAAACGTCATTCTTGAAGGAACATACCTCGGAGCGGCTGTTGATATCAACGGATATTTCTCCATTAACAATGTGCCCCCGGGAACGTACCGGCTGATCATTTCGGCTATCGGTTATCAGAAAACCATCATAGAAAACATTCTGGTTAAAATAGATCTCACCACCCCGGTTGAAGTAAGATTAAGAAGTTCTGCGGTTGAACTTAATGAAGTTGTGATCACCTCAGAAAGACCAATGGTCCAGAAAGATCTCACATCAACATCGGTTACCATTTCAAATGAAGATATTAAAATGA
This sequence comes from Ignavibacteriaceae bacterium, assembly GCA_013359345.1. Lineage (GTDB taxonomy): Bacteria > Bacteroidota > Ignavibacteria > Ignavibacteriales > Ignavibacteriaceae > JABWCA01. The sequence goes on along the minus strand of JABWCA010000018.1, from coordinate 17,951 downwards.
TGCCCATTGAAAGCGTCGGGCAGATCGTTAACCTCCAGGCAGGTGTCATCGACGGACACTTCAGAGGCGGAAGATCAAATGACGTAGCTTATTTAATAGATGGTGTGGCTGTTACAGATCCGTTTAATGGCGGTTTCAGCGTTGAGGTTGAAAACTCTTCAATACGCCAGATGGAAGTTATTACCGGTACTTTTAACGCAGAGTACGGGCAGGCTCTCTCAGGCGTTGTTAATATTGTTACGGAAAGCGGTTCTGATAAGCTCAGAATGGATTTTTCTGCTTATGTGGGCAATTTTGTTACGGGGGGATCTGATATTTTCAGAAACCTTGACAAGGCTGACCGCATTGCGCAGAAGAACTTTCAGGCCACTATAAGCGGTCCTGTCTCGCCGATTAAAAACCTTTATTTCTTTCTTACAGGAAGATTCTTTGACAATACGGGACATCTTTACGGAAAAAGAGTCTATAACGTTACTGATGATGTTCCGTTTTTCCCCAATCCCGTTGATAAAACATTATGGATTCCCAGAAACACCGGCGACGGTGAATTTGTATCCATGAATCCGTCAACCAAATACTCGGCAAACGCAAAGCTTACCTATGTGCTCCCTGAAATGGCACTTTCATATTCGCTGTTCTGGGATAACACAAAAAACAGATATTATGATCATGGCTATGCATGGACACCCGACGGAATCATGAATCACTACGGTAATGACATGATCCATAATCTTCAGTTCACATGGCTTCCATCTTCGGCTACGACACATACACTCAAGTTCAGCTATAATGATTACAATTACAAAGGCTATCTTTACGAAGATCCCTATGATCCCAGATATGTTGACCCGAGAAGAGGCATTGCAATTTCCAACTACACGTTCAGATCAGGCGGAAATCAGGGCGGAAGATATGACCGCTACACAAAAACTTATGTGGCACAGTGGGCATTCTCCTCGCAGATTTCAAAAGAACATAAAATCGGGATGGGTGTTGAAGGCAGACTGCACAATATTTACAGCCATAACCTTGATCTCGTGAACCTTACCGATGGCCAGATTGATTCACTCGGCAATGCAATCTTCACGCCCGGTTACCCGGCAGTGGGCACAATTTCTGACATGGGTTCAAATATTGAATACTCACGCAGCCCCATTGAAATTTCGGCATACATCCAGGATAAGATGGAATATGACATCATGATCATCAATGCCGGAGTTCGTTTTGACTACTTCAATTCGCAGGCAAAACAGCCGGCTGATAAAAAGAACCCGACAAGAAACCCGAACTTCAACGGTTATAATCAGTGGACAGATGCCGAAGCAAAAATGCAGGTAAGCCCCAGACTCGGCGCATCATTCCCGATCACCGACAAAGGTATTATCAGATTCTCATACGGTCACTTCTTCAAGATACCGTCATTTGAAAACCTTTATCAGAACCCTGATTTCATTGTAAGACCCGGCAACAGCCTCAGTTCAATTATAGGCAATCCTGATCTTAATGCAGAGAAAAACGTGATATATGAAGTTGGTCTGCAGCAGGTGCTTTATGATGATATAGCAATGAACGTTTCATTCTATTACCGTGATATCAGAAACTGGCTCGGTATGGAAATTGTGAACACTTATGAAGGCTTCAAATATGCCCGTTTCATCAACAGGGATTACGCCAACGTAAGAGGTCTCATTCTGGTTCTGGATAAGCGCTTTTCAAACTATTTCAGTGCAAAGCTTGATTACACTTTCCAGATTGCGGAAGGTAACTCATCAGATCCTTATGCAGTTTACAATAAAAATCAGACAAACCCGCCTATTGAAGAATCAAAAACCGTGGTTCCGCTAAGCTGGGATCAGCGTCACACCGTTAATTTCAGTGTGAACGTTGGTGTGCCCGGTGACTGGAATGCCGGTCTTATATTCCAGTATGGTTCGGGAATGCCTTACACAGAAGATATCAGAATCTCAAAAGGCGTAAGATTTGAAAACGGCGGTAAAAAGCCCACTTATTTCAATCTTGACCTCAGAGCAGATAAAGTATTTAAATTGGCCGGAATAAATTTCAGAGCATACCTCATGATTTACAACGTTCTTGATATCAGGAATGAGTTCGGGGTGTATGCAAGTACCGGAAGAGCCAATGCTGACCTAAATACACAGTATGCCGGCGATGTGATCGGCTTAAACACAATTCAGGAATATCTGAATAATCCAGGCATGTACTCAACGCCAAGAGAAATCAGATTAGGTATTGGTTTTGATTTATAATTCCCGGAGCTCCAGAATGATACAGAAATTAACATTTATAACACTGATAGTTTTTTCGCAGATTTTATTTTCGCAGGTTTCTTCACAGACACAAAAGTACCGCGATGAACCCAAAGGAAACATTGAGTTCAGGCGCCAGGGTGTTATGGACGGAAACCAGATACGAACCCTTTTTTACAACAACGGTGAAGTGGGGCAGTGGCCCTTCCAGCCCTCGGGTGAATGGCCAAAAGGCACAGGACACTCTTATCTTGACGGTGTTTCGGTGCTTATTTCAAGTGAAATCACAGCACCCGGCACAGGACAGATTGTTCATCCGCTGCAGACTTCATACCGTGAATGGATGGATAAAGACCCCGTTACGGGTGAAATCTGGGGGCTTGAACCGGTTCCCGGCTATATGAACGCTTCATCAGAATCACCTGCAGTTAACACAGATCCCACCACCTGGCCGACAAACTGGCCTTCTGCTCTTAATCTGACAAGTGACTGGGACGGTTACTGGTACGGCTATTTCGGAAGAGGTGTGCTTAACTCTGATTTCGAGACTTTCTTTGTAATGGATGACTCAAAAGACAGAGAATTTGTAAGAAATCCTTTCTTTTACTACCCGATTGCTTCTGATACAAACAGAGGCGGTCTTGGTCTCAGGGTTGAAGTAAGAGGCTTCCAGTGGTCGCACGTGCTTGCAGAAGATATTATCTTCTGGCACTATGACATTGTGAACATCTCTGATTTCAATTACCCCAAAACACTCTTCGGTTTCTATACCGATTGCGGTGTGGGCGGCTCTGATGACTCTGAAGATGACAATGCATCTTTTGACCTCGTGCTTGACCTTGCATACTGTTATGACTCAAACGGCATGGGTGTTCCCGACGGCTGGAAAACCGGCTATTACGGTTACGCATATCTTGAAAGCCCCGGCAACGGTTTTGACGGCGTTGATAATGATCAGGATGGTCTGATTGATGAAAAGCGCGATGACGGCATTGATAATGACGGTGACTGGAAATCATTCACTGATATTAACGGAAACGGTGTCTGGGATGCAGATCAGAATGAACCCCTTAATGATGACGTCGGTAAAGACGGCGTTGGTCCTTTTGACAGACAGTACACAGGCCCCGACCAGGGTGAAGGTGACGGAATTCCCACAGACGGCGAGCCGAATTTTGACAAAACAGACAAAGATGAATCAGATCAGATAGGTCTTACAGCAGTTTCCCTTTACCGTCTCGGACAGGGGGGAACAGGCGGAGGCTGGCCGAAAGATGATGAATCGCTCTGGTTAAAAATGAGCGCAGGTACTTTTGACACCTCTCTTCAGAGAGCAAATATCAGTATGGTGTTCGCATCCGGTCCCTTCCCGTTAAACAAAGAGCTCAGAGAAAGATTCTCAATGGCACTCATTTTCGGTGAAGATCTGAATGACATCATCTTCAATAAAGAAACAGTTCAGCAGATTTATAACTCAAACTACAATTTCTCGAAACCGCCGATAAAACCGATACTGACTGCAGTGCCCGGAGATCAGAAAGTATATCTTTACTGGGATAACGTGGCTGAACAGTCAAGAGATCCGTTCCTTGGTTACGAGAACGGCGATCCCACACAGGGATACAAAAAAGACTTTGAGGGATACCTCATTTACAGAAGTCAGGAACCCGAGTTCGGCGATATTAAGACAATCACCGATTCAAAAGGTTCAGCCAAATACTGGAAGCCGATAGCCCAGTTTGATCTCAAAAACACAATTAAAGGTCCCGATCCGGTAGGCATCAACGGTGCCCATTTCTGGAGAGGAGACAACACCGGCTTAAGATATACATTTGTTGATAACGAAGTTAAAAACGGTGTTAAATATTATTACGCCTGCGTTTCTTATGATCAGGGTGACCCCACATACGGAACAGCAGGACTTCAGCCTTCCGAATGCACAAAAATCATCTCAGAGGATTTTGCCGGCAATCTGCAGTTTGTTGATATCAACTGCGCGGTTGTTGTGCCTAATGCCCCTGTGGCAGGTTATGTGCCTCCTCAGATCACAGGCGATGTTAAAAAAGTTGCCCAGGGTAACGGTACCGGCTCACTCGTGGTTAACGTTCTTGATGCAGAAAAAATCAAGCCGGGTGCAATCTATGATGTGCTCTTTAACTCAACGAATGATTATCCTAAATACAAAACCCTTTCTTACAAGATTGTAAGAACATTTAACGGTGTTACGGATACCATTGCGACAAATGACACTTCATATTTTGGTGCCGAAAGAGTAAGCCCTCCGTTTGACGGTATGGCACTCTCAATACTTAATGACACAACCGTCACAACCGTTGACTCACTCACAGGATGGGAAACAGGCAGAAGCAATCTTCAGATGATTGTTTCACCCGATCTGACCCCCGTGAGAGGAATAGCCTGGCCGGCAGATTATGAAATAGTCTTCTCTGATACTCCGCAGGATACCTGTTTCATTCAGTCGCCTCCGCTTTACAGAAGATTCCCCGTAAACTTTAAGGTTTACAATAAAACGGAAAACAAGTACTCAAAAGTGGCGGTGAAGGATAATGACGGATCAGAATCGCTTACAATAGGTGACCTGATCACAATCCTCGAGTTCCAGGGTGCGCAGTCACAGTCAAACGTAAGACTCACATGGAACATTACATATGATGCCCCGTTTGATCCTAATGCAACCCCCTCTTATCCCGCAGCCGGTGATAAATTTATTATCACCACCAAAAAGCCGTTCAAGGCCGGTGATAAGTTTGTTTACACCACAACCGGTGAAAAAGTTGATAAAACGCTTGCGCAGGATGAACTGAGCCAGATTGATGTTGTACCCAATCCGTATCTCGGTGCGGCAGCATGGGAAACCAGAAATCTCAACTCAACGGGCAGAGGCGAGCGAAAGATTGATTTTGTTAATCTTCCCTCAGTCTGCACTGTAAGGATCTACACCCTGACAGGTCAGCTTATAAAGACTATATATAAAGAGTCCGGTTATTCAAACGGAAGTATTTCATGGAACCTGGTTACCGAAGACGGTATGGATGCAGCATACGGCGTTTATATCTATCATGTTGATGCCCCGGGTATAGGTGAATACACCGGTAAATTTGCATTAATTAAATAAGCGGACAAAGAGAAATGAAAAACAAGATTTTTACAATAGCTGTTTTCGTATTTTGTTTGAACACTTTGTTTGCTCAAACATTTAAATCAGACGTGTCTAAAAGAGGCACAACTGCAGCTCCCTTCCTTTCAATAGGGCAGGGTGCAAGGGCGGTTGCCATGGGAAGCGCGTTTGCCGGTGTTGCAAATGATGTAAGTGCGGTTTACTGGAACCCGGCAGGCTTAACTTCTGCAGAAGGATTTCAGATGATGTTTGATCACACTACATGGATTGCAGATATCAAATATAATTTTCTGGCTGCAAGCTATAATCTTGGCGGTTACGGTGCGGTTGGCTTCAGTTTCACCTCTTCAAGCATTGGTGATATGAAAGTTACTACCATTGACCAGCCGGGCGGAACGGGTGAAACCTTTTCTGCCAGCGATGTTGCAATAAGCCTGGCTTATGCAATGCAGCTTACCGACAGATTTTCGATTGGTATCAATCCCAAATTCATTTATCAGAGCATCTGGAAAATGAACGCAACTGCTTTCGCATTTGATATCGGTGTCAAATACATTACACCTTTTGATGATGCGGTTCTGGCAATGTCGATCTCCAATTTCGGGACAAAGATTCAGCTGCTGGGTAATTCAAACCTGGTTCTGCATGATCTTGATCCCGGCACCACCGGAAACAACGGAAAAATACCCGCTTATCTGGAAACAGGTGCATGGTCACTCCCTCTGAATTTCAGAGTGGGAATAAATTACACTCCTGTCAGGATTGACAGACACAAACTGACCGTTGCCGCAGATGCTTCGCATCCGAGCGACGATTATGAAAGTGTAAACCTCGGAGCAGAATATTCATTCAACAACTTTCTCTTCATAAGGGGCGGATATAAATCCCTGTTCCTTGAAGATTCTGAAGAATCATTCACTCTGGGATTTGGTGTAAGGCAGTCGCTCATGAACAATGCGGCAATACTGCTTGATTATGCATATCAGAGTTTCGGAAGATTCTCCGATATCCAGAAATTCACACTTTCCGTCAATTTTTAAGAATAAAAGAAACCTCCCCGGATCACCATATCCGGGTGAGGTTTCATTATAAAATGTTAAGGCGTCATGAGAATAATGAGATTTTTACTGATTGTATTTTTAATAAGCATCATTGCAGAGGCAAAAGACTTTAAAGGAGCCGAGTTCCGTACAAAAAACACTTTCCGCTACGGCAGATTTGAAGTATCGATGAAATCAGCCAACAGAGAAGGTGTTCTTTCCTCATTCTTTACATACTATGATAATCTTTCGGGAATCAACGAATGGAATGAAATTGATATCGAAATACTCGGCAGATACAGTAAGGATATCCAGTTTAACACCATTACGCCGGGGCAGACCAACCACGCGAGCCATTTCCCGTTAAAGTTTTCGCCGCATACTGATTATCACACGTATGCCTTTGAGTGGACTCCCGCTTATGTGGCATGGTTTGTTGACGGCGTTGAGGTTTACAGACAGACCGGTTCTCATATACAAACCCTTACAAAACCCCAGAAGATCATGATGAATATCTGGAACCCGACCTACCCTAACTGGGTGGGAGTGTTCAATCCTGATGTTTTGCCGGCATTTGCTTATTATGACTGGGTGGCATATTATGCCTGGACTCCCGGGACGGGAAACTATGGCACCGACAATAATTTCACATTTTCATGGCGTGATGATTTTGATTTCTGGAATACTTCACGCTGGGATAAAGGCACACACACCTGGGACGGCAACGGATGCGATTTCATAGTTGAAAATGCAGTTATCCAGAATTCAAAACTTATTCTCTGCCTTACAAATGATGTCAATATCGGATTCACCGATGTGAAGCAGCCCCAGCTTTTAGCTGCAAGAGTTCTTGACGGCAAAGTGGTGTGCTACTTCTCTGAGGAGATGGATTCGGTAACGGCCGTGAATAAGGCAAATTACAATATTGTTGGCGCAACCGTGACAGGGGCAAAACTTCTCTATGATTCAAAAAGTGTTGAGCTCACTGTTTCAGGATGGGATTTTGTCACAGCTAAAAATCTTCTTGTGCTGAATATCAAAGACCGGGTTGGCAACACCATGATTCCGAGGGCGCTGAATATTACGCTCCAGAATCCTGTCTCTTTTCCCCTGAAGATCAACTGCGCGGGAAGCGCGGCACTGGGATATTTTGCCGATCAGGAGTGGGGAATCAATAAAGATTACGGCTATTTTGACGGAGCAACTGCCCTTTACTCATCAGGAATCCAGATTAACGGCACTGATGAAGATGAGATTTTCAGAAGCGAGCGCTACAACCAGGCAATGTACAGGATTGTGCTGCCTGCCGGCATTTACAGGGTAAAGCTGATGTTTGCCGAAAACTATTTTAATCAGGCGGGACAAAGAATATTTGATGTCTTTGTTCAGCAGGAAAAAGTGATTCAGGATCTTGATGTCTTTGCTCAGGCAGGGGGGATGCAGACTGCTCTCATTAAAGAGGTTAACAATGTTTCGGTTACCGACGGATTTCTTGAAATAAGCTTTGGCGCAAAGATTAACAGCCCTATGATTAACGGGATTCAGGTTGAGCTTATATCAACAGGTGTGAATGATGAATCGCCTGTGACTCCTGATGATTTCAGACTCATGCAGAATTATCCCAATCCATTCAACGGACAGACAAAAGTTTCGTTCACGGTAAATAAACCCGGCGAATACAGGCTTCTTCTTCATAACCTCCTTGGTGAAAAAGTGCTCGAAAAAAATTTCGGACTTCTTAATGAGGGAAGTTATTCGGTTAATCTTGACATGTCGGAAATCGGCAACAGTCAACCCGGAAGCGGAATATATTTTTATTCACTCAGCAATGGTCAGATCAACGAGACCAGAAAACTTATGCTGCTAAATTAACAGTAAATGAATTCAACAAATCAGTGTAGAAATATGAAAGTTTTAAGCATAACGGTTTTTTTAATGATATTTCTTTCTCAGGCAGGCAATGTGGCCATGGCACAGATGCCTGAGGATCTCACCGAAAAGAAGATCACGGAAATCATCTCTCAAATGACGCTTGAAGAAAAAGTGGGTCAGATGACTCAGATCACCCTTCAGGCAGTCTCAAAAAAACAGGGCACGGCAAAAAGCAAACATGAGATTGACCGTGCAAAACTGGAAGAGGCCATTGTAAAATACAATGTCGGTTCCATTCTGAATGTTTATGACGTAGCGCATGAACTTGATTACTGGCATGAACTGATCACCATGATTCAGGATATTGCACTGAATAAATCAAGAATGAAAATACCGGTGATTTACGGAATTGATGCCATTCACGGTGCAAATTACACCATGGGTGCAACACTTTTCCCCCAGTCGCTTGCGCTTGCATCAACATGGAACAGAGACCTTGCCGCTGCCAGCGGAAAGATAACAACCATTGAAGCTAAAGCTTCAGGCATTCCCTGGAATTTTAATCCCGTTATGGATCTCGGCAGGCAGGTGCTCTGGCCAAGATTATGGGAAACCTACGGAGAAGATGTCTATCTGGCAAGCCAGCTTGGCGATTCCTATATAAGAGCATCGCATGCACAGGGAAATTTTGCCACCTGCCTTAAACATTATGTCGGTTACAGTTTCCCAATTAACGGCCTTGACAGAACACCCGCATGGATCTCCGAAAGAATGCTCAGAGAATATTTCCTCCCTCCGTTTGAAACAGGTCTTAAAGCAGGTGCAAAAACCGTTATGATCAACTCAAGCGAAGTTGACGGAATTCCGGGACACGCAAACTATCATCTCCTCACTGAAGTTCTTAAGGAAGAACTGAAATTTGACGGATTCACCGTTTCTGACTGGGAAGATATTATAAGATTATACACCCGTGATAAAGTGGCCGCTTCACCAAAAGATGCGGTAAGAATAGCTGTTATGGCAGGTGTTGATATGAGCATGGTTCCTTATGATTTCAGTTTCTTTAACTATCTGGTTGAACTCGTTAAGGAAGGCACCGTACCATTATCAAGAATTGACGATGCAGTAAGAAGAATTCTCAGGGTTAAGTTTCAGACCGGACTCTTTGAAAACGCATATCCCGATAAATCACTTAAGAACAGTTTTGCAACACCCGAGAGCAAAGAAATTAATCTCCGCTCCGCAGAAGAATCAGTTGTGCTTCTTAAAAATAAAAACAACATTCTTCCCCTTAAAAAAGGACAGAAAATTCTCGTTACAGGCCCCACGGCAAATATGCTTTCAGTTCTTAACGGTGGCTGGACCATCACATGGCAGGGCAACGAGGAATCACTTTATCCTCAGGAGCACGAGACAGTGCTTGAAGCGGTTCAGAGACTTGCCGGCGCTGATATGGTAAGCTATTCACCCGGAAGCTCCTTTGACAAAGCCGGTAACACCGGTGATGCATTAAAGCTCGCAGAGAATTCAGATGTGATAGTGCTCTGTCTGGGAGAACCGCCTTACTGCGAAACCCCCGGCAATATCAGTGATCTTACTCTGCCTGCAGCGCAGATTGAATTTGCAGAAAAAATGATTGCAACAGGCAAACCCGTTGTGGTTGTGATGCTCCAGGGCCGCCCGAGGCTTATTAACGGTATTGCAGCTGCTGCCGCGGGACTTGTTAACGCATTTCTCCCGGGAATGGAAGGCGGCACTGCAATTGCACGCGTGTTATTCGGTGAAGTTAACCCCAGCGGAAAACTCCCCGTAACTTACCCCGCTGCCCCTAACGGCATAACCCTTTATGATCATAAACCGATTGAAAGCGGACAGGACCAGAGCGGTTATAAACCACTGTATCCTTTCGGCTTTGGCTTAAGCTACACTGAATTTGCTTATTCGGGCCTTAAAATTTCATCAAAAGAAATTTCCATGGGTCAGAATTTAACCGTTTCGGTTGATGTCACAAACAAAGGTAAAGTTACAGGCAAAGAAGTTGTTCAGCTCTATCTTACTGATCTGGTTGGTTCGGTTACAAGACCTAACAAACAGCTCAAAGGATTCGAGAAAGTTGAACTTAAACCCGGCGAAACAAAAACCGTAACCTTCACAATCACTGATGAACATATGTCTTTCATAGGCCAGAAGAACAAGAGAATTACCGAGCCGGGTGATTTTAAAGTTACTGTTGGCGGAATGGAAGCCGGATTCACACTTAAAAACTGATGGCACAATCTCCGTTCAAACCCAATGTCATTCATTTCTTAAGAAATTTAACCGGAAGCGTCCTGATGATTTTAATACTTCAGGGCGCTGCCTCCGGGCAGGGATTTCTTAAAGTCCAGGGCACGAAGATAATAAATTCAGCAACTCAGCAGGAAGTCTATCTTAAAGGTATCGGTCTGGGCGGCTGGCTCCTTCAGGAAGGCTATATGCTTCACACCTCTTCATTTGCGCCTGCTCAGTGGCAGATAAAGGAGAGGATAAAAGACCTTATAGGTGAAACAAACACCGAAACATTTTATGAAACTTACAGGCAGAATTATGTTACCCGGGCTGATATAGATTCTATAAAGAAATGGGGATTCAATTCAATAAGACTCCCGTTTCATTATAATCTTTTTGCGGTGAACAGCAATCCGCCCGTGTTTCTTGAAAAAGGATTTCAGATTATTGATTCACTCCTTTCATGGTGTGAGGCAAATCAGCTTTATCTGATTCTTGATATGCACGCTGCTCCCGGCGGACAGAGCAATGAAAATATAAGCGATTATAATCCTGCATTCCCCTCTCTCTGGGAGAGTGAGGCAAATAAAGATCTCACGGTTAAAATCTGGAGAAAGATAGCCGAAAGATATAAGGATAAGCAGTGGATAGGAGGATATGATCTTCTGAATGAGCCCAAATGGGACCTTGGTGCCGGTAATGTCCCCCTGAGGAATCTATACATCAGGCTGACTGATACAATCAGGGCGGTTGACACCAACCATATAGTATACATTGAAGGCAACTGGTTTGCAACCGATTTTTCGGGGCTTGCCCCTGCCTGGGATGCCCAGATGGTTTACAGTTTCCACAAATACTGGAATAATAATGATCAGGGTTCTATCCAGTATCTGGTTGATCTCAGAAACAATACTCAGCGTCCGCTGTGGCTTGGTGAAACCGGAGAGAATTCTAACCATTGGCTGACAACATTTGCTGAGCTTGTAAAAAACAACAATATCGGATGGGCTTCATGGCCGCATAAAAAAATTCAGTCGGTGGCGGGTCCTCTTTCAGCAACTCTCTCGCCCCAGTACCGCACTCTGCTGAACTACTGGAGCGGTACCGGCACACGGCCAAGTGCAGACTATGCGTTTAATGCCCTCATGACACAGGCAGAGCTCCTTAAGCTTGAGAACTGCACTTATAATAAAGATTACATAAGGGCGCTGCTGGTTCAGCCGTTTTCACAGGCAACTGTTCCTTATGCAGATAATGTTATTCCCGGCACCATTTACGCAGTTAATTATGACATGGGTCGCAACGGTGTGGCATATAATGATAACGATTTTCAGAATGTGGGCGGCAACAGCTATAATTCAGGTTTCGAATACAGAAACGACGGCGTGGATATTGAAAAATGCTCTGATCTCGGTTCAAACGGATATAATGTCGGCTGGACCCAAAACAATGAATGGCTTGCATACACAGTCAGTGTGGCGCAGAGCGGTATTTACAATATCAGTTACAGTGTTGCTTCTCCCAACGGCGGAGGCAGCATAATTGCAATGCTTGGCTCACAGGTGCTTGGCCAGATAGTTTCGGTTCCCGCAACAGGGGGCTGGCAGAACTGGGTTACCCGCACTGTTCAGGGAGTTTCATTGCAGGCAGGCACTCACCGCCTTCTCCTTAAATTTTACACCGGCGATTTTAATATCAGCTATATTGATTTCACACTCATATCAACGGGAACGGAAGAAGAGATTTCCGCTCCGGCTGAGTTCGGGTTGTCGCAGAATTATCCTAATCCCTTCAATCCTGCAACGACAATTGAATACAGCATTGCAGAAAGATCGCACGTTAGGCTGAGTGTGTATAATTCATTATCACAGGAAGTTGCTGTGCTCACAGATGAAATCACAGAACCGGGAAGGCATTCTGCAAAGTTCAGCGGAGAGAAATTCCCCAGCGGAGTTTATTTTCTGAAACTCAGTTCAGGCAGAAACAGCGTGACCCGCAAAATGATCCTGATGAAATAATTTCAACTATACCTCATATACTCCGGGTAAGCCTCAGGTAGCAGTGGGGCTTACTCTTCCTCTTAAATCCTGTTTTATTGCGGATAAATTCCGGGATCCTGCAGGAAATTTTTTTATTAAACAAAACTGCAGGAGTTTCTTATGAAAACCAATAAATTCACAACCTTATTTTTAATTTCATTCCTGATATTCTCCTCTTATTTATCAGAGAAACTGTTTGCTCAGGTGATTCAGCTTGGGCTGGGAACATACAGCACGGTGTTACCGCCAAACTCAGTTGGTCCGTCAAATTTCCAGGGCGCCCCCGTTAATCCCAAAGTTTCACCCTCATTCAATCAGCCGGTTCAGACAAATGATTACTGGAGCAGCCTTATTTTTCCTTTTTACGGCAGCCAGTATTCAAACACGATATATGTTCTTCCCCTTGTTGTTAAGGCCTATAATAACGGACTCGGAATGGGTTACACAAAAGACCCTGTTTATGCCGCTGCAGATTATCTGTATCCTTACCAGCAGCAGCTCGTGGTGGGTCCTGACGGGATGAATGCCCCCAAAACGACGGTTGACAGCTATGGCGACTGGACAGTCACCGCTTTCTGGGATGACGGCACGAGGACAATGAAAGCCACGTTCGGGCACGGATTGCCTTATACATATTATACAATCACAGGGGGTAATGCGAAAATTGTATCGGGCGAAACACCTGTCATCTGGTCAAACCAGAACGGGGTTGTGGGCCTTACAGTTGCAGGAAGGCATTACGGAATATTCGGGCCGACGGGTTCCGTATGGAACGGAACAACAACGCTCACATCAACTCTTAACGGCAAAAACTACTTTTCTGTGGCAATACTTCCTGATAACACTCCGGCAACACTTGAATATTACCGTAAAAGAGCCTACGCATTTGTAACAGACAGCAGGGTGAGCTGGAGCTACAGCGAGTCTCAGTCAAAACTGACATCCGTATTCACTTACTCCACCACACTTAAAGACAGTGCGGCAGGCAATCTTAATAATACAATTACTGCACTTTACAGACATCAGTGGCTGAACACAAATGCCCCGCTTACTTCATACTCGTATGTCTCGGTGCGCGGTGAGATGAAAATTTATGACGGAAATGAATTCAGCACCGTACTTGACTATAACGGAATTCTCCCCTCACTTCCTGATGAGGGTGTTTATAACCCCGCTATTCTGAAAAACCTGATACAGACTGTTGCGGCAGAATCTCTTTCGCGCGGACCAATCTATGAAAACGGAAAAGCAATTGCAAGATTTGCAGCCATTGTGAGAATTGCGGATCAGATGGGTAAGATCACCGAGCGCGATTATTTTATTGCGCAGATCAAAAAAAGGCTTGAAGCCTGGTTCACGGTTGGCGGCGGAGATGAACTCTCGCTGATTTCACGTTGGAACACAGTCTCGGCATATCCTTCGGGGTACGGAGCGGATAATCAGCTGAATGATCATAATTTTCATTACGGCTACCTTATAATGGCGGCTGCAACCGTTGCCCAGTATGATCCCGTTTGGGCAGCTCCTGAGAACTGGGGGCAGATGGTGAATCTGCTTATCAAAGACTGTGTTAACTGGAACAGAGAAGATACTGCATTTCCCTATTTAAGAAGTTTTGACCCTTATGAGGGACATTCATGGGAGGCAGGACACGGTGATTTCGGTGACGGCAATAATGAGGAATCAAGCTCTGAGTCAATGAATTTTTCTGCTGCTGTGGCCCTCTGGGGAGCAGTGACACAGAACACTGTGATCAGGGATCTCGGCATATTCCTTTACAGCAATGAACGCGCTGCAATTGAGCAGTACTGGTTTGATATTGATGACGCGGTTTTCCCTGCTCCTTATCAGTACAAAGCGCTTGGCATGATCTGGGGCGGCAAAGGCGTTCATTCAACATGGTTTGGCGCAGACCCCGAATTCATTCACGGCATTAATTTTCTCCCGATAACGGGAGCCTCTCTTTATCTTGGCAGGGATACAGGCTATGTGCTGAGAAATTACAATGAGATGGTGAGCGAAATAGGGAGCCTTCCCAGAAAATGGAAGGATATAATGTGGAAATACCTCTCGTTTGCAGATCCGCAGACTGCCCTTAATCAGTATTATGCAGATCCCGGCTATGAGCCGTTTGACGGTGAAACGCGCGCAGCCACATATCACTGGCTCGGAAATATGAGGAGAATGGGGCAGCTTAACACGCAGATAACTGCGGATATCCCGACCTATGCTGTATTTACAAACAGTGATCAATTTAAGACTTATGTTGCGTATAACCCCGGCACGGCATCACGCACGGTGAACTTTTCTGACGGATATTCAATGACAGTTCCCGGCAGGCAGATGAAATCATTCCATACCGATACCGCATCAGCACTTGCGCCGGTTTCGGTTCCGATAAGCAATGTCTCTTCAGGCAAAGTTCCCCTTATCGTTCAGTTTAAGGGAAGCAACAGCTTTGACCGGAACGGCCAGATCACAGCCTATAAATGGTCTTTCGGTGATTCATCATATGCTTATTCTGCTGATACGAGCCATCTCTATACAAGTCCCGGTGTTTATAAAGCGACACTCACGGTTACAAACGATGCGGGTTTAACGGGCAGGGCCGATATCACGATCACAGTTAAAGGTAACGGCACCGCGTACAACGGATCCCCGATAAATCTCCCCGGCGTGGTTGAAGCAGAGGAATATGATCTTGGCGGTGAGGGAGTCGCCTATCATGACAGCGATCCCCGGAATAACGGCATCCCCTTCAGACCGAATGAAGGTGTTGATATTGAAGGCTGCGGTGATATAGGCGGTGGGTATGATGTCGGCTGGATTGTTACCGGCGAATGGATGGAGTACACGGTGAATGTTACACAGTCGGGCTATTATGATATAACTGCAAGAACAGCATCAGTGCCCGGCGGCGGAGCATATCACATTGAATTTAACGGCGTTAATGTGACGGGCAGAAAAAGCGTTCCCGTAACAGGCGGCTGGCAGTTCTGGACCGATGTTGTGACAACTGCGGTATACCTTAATCAGGGTCAGCAGGTCATGAGATTTGCTATAGAAGGAAGTGAATTTAACCTGAACAAGATAACTATCACCAGAAATCTAACAGGCACAGGCGATGATGAAAATAATCACCCCCGTGAATTCAGCCTCGCGCAAAATTACCCTAATCCGTTTAATCCTTCAACAACAAT
Organism: Ignavibacteriaceae bacterium; assembly: GCA_013359345.1. Classification (GTDB taxonomy): domain Bacteria; phylum Bacteroidota; class Ignavibacteria; order Ignavibacteriales; family Ignavibacteriaceae; genus JABWCA01. Next base: position 2,126 of record JABWCA010000018.1, on the reverse strand, counting down.
CATGTATTCAGTTCCTCGCGCTGAAAGGGTAATGATAAAAGTATATGATATAAACGGATCGGAAACCGCCACTCTTGTTGATGAAATAAAGAACCCGGGACACTACAGCTCAGTTTTTGACGGCAGTAAACTTTCAAGCGGAATCTATTTCATAAGGATGGATGCAGGTGCTTTCAGTAAGTCCCATAAGATGATACTGCTTAAGTAAAGGAACCTGTTTTTTTCTATGAAATTAAAGGGTAAGCCTCAGATAAGTAAGAGACTTACCCTTTTTTTATAACTGTTACTGCTTTATCACTTTCCCGGGACAGTGCTCATTAAAGGTGTTAAAGAACATCCTTGCAATAGAGTCTGATCTTGTGTCAACTCTGAACTTATGCTCCTGCCCGCCGGCAAAAACCTTTACTTTCATCTCGCCCATCATTGAAGGCCCTTTCAGCTCAACACGCTCGACCATTCCGTAGGGAACATAAAAATTAAGCTTGTGCTGTGAGAGAAGGGAATTGACGTCATATCCACCCACCTGACCCAGATAATCTCCTCTTTTATCGGCATTTGCCATATCCAGCACCTTGCCAAAACCGCTCATGATTGTGGCTGCCGGACCCGCCCCGCCCAACGCAGCCCTCATTGAACCTGAGGCGTTGGTTGAACCCGAACCTGTCTTCACGAAAACCATGCCTTCTTCCTTGAAGAAAATCGTGAATATTTTGCCGACAAGACCCGGCTGAATGAGATCGCTCAGTATTGTTGGCGGCTTCTCAGGCTTTCGTGCAGGAGTGGGTGCAGCAGCACCGGCGGTATCTGTATGCACCTGAGCTGAGGGCGGCTGAGAGTGCTGCTCCTGAGGTCTGTAACCCTGAGGCGTGCCGTATCCTGCGCCTGGCTGCTGCTGTGAGTGCATTGTGCGTTTGCTGATGTGCTGTGAACTCCCGAATGCGAGCAAAGGGAAAAACAGCGGCGGCAGAAACAGCAGACCTATTGTTACGCCTGCCCCGTTTCCGAATGAAGTTGAGAGACCGTGCAGGATCATGATATAAAATATGAGATTTACAAAGGGGATTAAAAGCAGAATGAACCACCACATAGGTTTGCCTGCTATTTTGAGAAGAATAAAAATATTCGCAACAGGAATTATCGAAAGCCAGCCGTATTCACCTGCCTTCTGAAATATTCTCCACATTGCGATTATCTGAATTAAAACAACAACAAAGAAAAGCAGACCATAAACATCTTCTGCAGTTTCCATATTTTCCTCCGTATTATCGGGGTTGAAGAAGTCTGTCAGATTAAAAAGAGAAAACAGAACATGGATTAAATTTTGGTCTCTTTCGCCTGAAAGAGTAAGTGAGGGGCTTGATTAAAAATAATCAGAAAGGGGGTTTTTTGTGCCGGGAAGTTTTGTTTTACATAAAATGACCGTTTTTTAATAACATTATATAAAAATGAACAAACAATGTCAAATTTTCTGTGAAAATTTAATATGCTAACTGCTTGAAATTCAAGTTGTTAGCGTTAATCACGGTCATTGGGTGGCGCGGCAGGGGGCTTAATTAAAGGAGTGGTATGGCATTAAGCTCATTAAAGGTAAAATAACTGTCGTTTGGTAACCGGAATGATTTTGCAATGAGTTCAGGCAGGGGCAGCAGGATGTTTTATAAAAACCCCCCCGGAGGGCAACCGGGGAGGGGTCTCTCTCTCTTTCTGACCGTACCGCTCCTTCTGGTACGGCAGCTCTCAAAAAAACAGTCAGGTCTTAAAGAAGAATTTCTTTTTCCGCGTTAACGGCTTTCAATATTAAAATGGAGCTGATCAATCTGATTCAGAATTTCTTCTACCGCCATAGTTGTCAATTAATGAATCAAAAAGTGCGCTGAATAAAACTTATGCATATAAGCCGGTACGCTCTCCCGGCCCGCTGCTTCGGTTTCCTCAGCGTCTGATCACCCGATCAGCCCCTTAAAACATTTGTAATTTTTATTCATTCCTGTGGCAGAAATAACAATTGTTATCATTTGCCGTCTTTTCGTTCCGGTTTATAAGAAGGTGGTTTCTTGCTCATTAATCTCTTCAATATATCGGTGAACTTTATCTGCTGCTCTTTAGTGCAGATATAATAAAGATTC
>JABWCA010000017.1 GCA_013359345.1 Ignavibacteriaceae bacterium | reverse complement strand
TCCCGCAGGCAGCATGATCATCTCATCTTTTTTCACTGTGTGGGGTACGCCCCCTATTTTGATCTCCATTTCACCATCGGCAATAAATACCATGGCTTCAAAGGGAGAAGTGTGTTCGGAGAGATTCTCATCCTTGCTGAATGCAAAAATTGTCACGTTCCCGTTTTGCTTCTTTATGAGCTGCTTGCTTACAATCGTGCCATTCTGATATTCAATCTGATCTTTCAGAACCGTTGCTCCTGTTTTGAGTTCTGAATTTTCCATTTTAACCTCAATACTTTATAATATATAATTCAGACTTTTTTGTCTGATATATGCAATATAACTTATTCGAGGATGATAACAAAATCTCCTTTGGTATTTATAAAGCCGCGGATGAGTTTGTTGGTTTTCGGGTCTTTGTATTCAGCGTAGGCTCTGCCGCTGTTAAAGGTCTTAACCATGCTGAACCTGAAATCAACAGCCGTTTTTCCTTTTGTATCGATGAAGCCATATTTGCTGTACCCGATTCTTGCGGCTGCAAGCCCGTCATTAAACCCCGATTCAGGAATGATAAAGCCGTCTTTCATAACAGACTTCATGAATTCAACGGCAACCTTTCCGCTGTCGCCTATTATATGCGTGATTTCATCATTATCAGGCGTTCTGGTATAAGCGGTGCCAAACCCGTCGCCGAACATGAAGACCTTTTCATAATAAGGGTCAATCAGCACTTTCCCTTTCCTGTCAATAAGGCCGAACCTGTTCTTATCATTGTTAAACCAGCCATAACCGCCGCTGAAAGGCATGGGAGGGGTGTAATACTGCGGTTCGAAGACCATGGAGCCGGTTGAATCAATGACTCCCCATTTCCTTGCAAGAGAAACAGATGCCATGCCGTTTGAAAAATCTTTAACGTCATAGTAGATATTGGGTATTACAAGCATTCCAGGAACATTCATATAACCATATTTTGAATCGACCCTGGCACGTGCAAGCCCTTCAGTGAAGTACGTGGAATATGAATAATCATTCGGCAGTTCAAACGGAAGTTCTATTCCGGCAAGAATAAGTACTGCTCTGCATTGCGCCTTTGAATTTTTCTCTGCGGCAGAGGCGGGAAAATATGCAACAGTAACAGTATCATGAAAATCGCTTATACTGTAAAATGAGAAGGGAATCACAGTAGTTCCTTTTTTATCAAGGAAACCGTGCTTTGCGGTTTTGGGATCCTGAAGTCTCACAACACCCGAGCTGAAAAATGGCGTGATAAATGAATTCCAGACAGGTTCAATAACGAGGTTCCCCTCAGTATCTATGAACCCCCATTTATCTTTCTGCTTTACGGGACACATTCCCTCTCTGAATTCACCCACGTAATCAAACTTAATGCTCTTCTGCGGGAAAAGATCAGTAAAGGAAACGGAAATAAGAATAAACAGTACCGGAAGAAAGTACTTCATTATAATCCTTAAATCATTTATAAGCATTATTTAAAATATCCAATAGTTAAATCAATATCAATCAGTCAGCGTTCTTTCACTGATAAAAATGTGATCAAATCACATGAAGCCCCTCAGGAGGAAAAAATGTAATATTTTTTTCATTTTTATTAATCCCGGGACTTGACCTGTAAAAAAATTTTCGTATTTTCTGAAAGGAAATCTACAATTATCTAACAAAGTGAAATAATTATTACAGTCATGCAGAACGATCGTTTAATAGAAATTTTCTTTGACCTTATCAGGATCAATGCTCTTTCCCGGGAAGAAAAACCCGTGGCTGATTACATCACCGGCTTTTTAAGGAATCTCGGATTTAACCCGGTTACAGATGAATCATATAAGTTTACCGGAAGCAACACCGGTAATATCATCTGCAAAATCGGCACGGGCGGCAATTACCTTATGCTTTCTCACATGGATACCGCCAGACCCACAGCAGAAGTAAAACCGATAATTTCTGATGATAAAATCTCCTCTGACACAACAACGGTTCTTGGCGTTGATAACAGAGCCGGAATAGCCGTGCTGCTTTACTCAATTGAAAAAGCTGTTAAAGAGGGCAGGAAGCTAAATGATTTCACCCTGGCATTCACGACCTGCGAAGAAACAACACTTGAAGGATCACTTAATCTCGGTATAAACGGAGGAATAAAAAGCGGATACATTTTTGACTCCTCGCACCGGCCTGGCAAATTTATTTACTCATCATGCGGTGCCATGAGCTTTAAGGTTTACATAACAGGCAAAGCCTCACACTCCGGCATTGCTCCCGAAAAAGGGATCAATGCAATAGCCTGTGCGGCAGATGCGGTATCGAAGATTCAGCAGGGAAGAATAGATCATGAAACAACCGTGAACATCGGTAAATTCACCGGCGGGAGTGCGGTGAATGTCGTTTCAGAATCTGTGTATCTTGAAGGTGAAGTGAGATCTTTCAACATCCCGAAAATTGATGTTCTGATAAATGAAATAAAAGGAAAATTTGAATCATCGGCTGCCGGGTACGGGGCATCGGTGAAATTTGAGCCTTTCTGGGACTTTAAACCCTTTACACTTTCACAGGAAGATGAAGTTTTTGTTAAAACAATGAAAATGCTTGAGGAAATCAATCTTAAACCGGAACCGGTGATCTCTCTTGGCGGAAGTGATGCCAATTCACTGAACGGAAGAGGAATCAAATCAGTGAATCTCGGCATTGGTGCTCAGAATCCCCACGGTAATGACGAATTCATCTTCATTGAGGATTTAAAGAAGAGTTCTGAACTGGCAATGAAACTGATGACGGTGAACTGATGAAAAAATTATTTCTCTTATTAGCAGTTCTGTTATACGCGGAATCACTGTTCAGCCAGGGATATCTCGTGATAATAGGAGGGGGTGAACGTCCCGATACCATTATGAACAGATTCCTTGAACTTGCCGGCGGCGAAAACGCAAATATTCTGATAATTCCGAATGCAAGCGCATATAAGGAAGAAGAGGGCGGGCTCGGCATTCAGATCCTCAGAGCAAAGGGGGCAAAAAATGTCTCCCTGATAAGATTTGAGAGAGAAACAGCCTCGGACGACTCAGTTCTTGCCAAACTTGACGGGATTGACGGAATCTTTTTCACCGGGGGTGATCAGAGCAAGCTTACTGGTGAACTCCTCGGAACAAAACTTTATGATAAAATCATGGAATTTTACAAAAAGGGAGGCGTGATAGGCGGAACCTCTGCAGGCGCGGCCTTCATGAGCAAAGTCATGATAACAGGTGACGAACTCATTAATAAAGACTCCTCTTACGCATTTCATACAATCATGCCCGGCAATATAAAAACTGCAGAAGGATTCGGTTTCCTTGATAACTGCATTATTGACCAGCATTTTGTGGTGAGAAGAAGGCTGAACAGACTGATCAGCGCAGTTCTTGATAATCCGCAGCTGCCCGGAATTGGCATTGATGAATCAACGGCATTAATAGTGGCACCCGATATGACCTTTGAGGTTTTGGGGAGCAGAAATGTTGTTATCGTAAATGCAGCAGGAGCAACAGATATTAAAGTAAATCATGAAAATCTTTACGGCGCACAGAATATAAAAATAGATATTCTGGTGAGCGGAGACAGATATGATCTGAAAACAGGAAAGGTGATTAAATGAGCAAAGGCCGCATTAAACTTAAGGTTCCCAACACTTTTATTCTGATATTCAGTCTTCTTATCCTTTTTGCGGTAATGACGTGGATCATCCCCGGTGGTGAGTATGAAAGAAAAGAGTTTAACGGCCGGCAGATAGTTGTTCCCGATTCCTATAAGCAGACAGAAAGCCACCCGCAGGGTATAATTGAACTCTTCAAATCACCGATAAAAGGCTTTCAGGAAGCAGCTCTTATAATCGGTTTTATCCTGATAACCGGAGGTGCATTTAATGTGTTTCAGCGAACCGGCGCCGTTGATGCACTCATTCACGGAATGGTGAGAGCGCATAAAAGATCCCGGCTGATGCAGAAAATGCTGATTCCTATTCTGGTGACTCTCTTTTCTCTTGGGGGTGCAACGTTCGGGATGAATGAGGAGATAATCCCCTTTGTACTGATATTTGTTCCTCTTTCGCTGGCGCTTGATTATGACTCTGTTGTCGGGGTGGCAATTCCTCTTGTGGGAGCCCATATCGGATTTGCGAGCGCATTTCTTAATCCGTTCAATGTGGGCATCGCACAGGGAATAGCCGAAGTGAAGCTCTTTTCGGGTATTGAATACAGACTTATCGTGTGGTTTCTCTGCAACGCGGCAGCAATATTCTTCATAATGTGGTATGCAGCCAAAATCAAAAAGAATCCATCAGTAAGCCCCATGTATGAACATGACCTTAAACGGAAGGAAGAGCTTAAAAATACAGCAGGTGAAAATGTTCATCTCACCCTTGATACGGCTCATAAATTTGTTCTGGCCATTTTTGTTCTTTCGCTGGCAGTGCTTGTTTTCGGCGTGGTTTACCTTCACTGGTTTATAGAAGAAATAGCCGCACTATTTTTTGTAATGGGCATTATAATTGGTGTTGTGGGCAGGCTGAAGGGTGAGGAAGTTGTAAAGGCTTTCATTGACGGAGCCAAGGATCTTGTGAGCACCGCTTTTGTTATTGCGCTTGCAAAAGCAACGGTGGTAATCGCAAAAGACGGTAAGATAATTGATACAATGTTATACGGGCTCGCTCCGCTGGTTGAATCTTCACAGCCGTTTTTTGCAGCACAAAAAATGTTTATAATTCAGTCAGTAATAAACTTTTTTATACATTCCGGAAGCGGGCAGGCAGCACTCACAATGCCGATTATGGCACCGCTTTCAGATATTGTGGGAGTAACAAGGCAGACCGCAATTCTTGCGTTTCAGCTTGGCGAACTCACCAATATTATCATCCCCACCTCGGGAGTGACAATCGGGGCTCTTACAATGGCTCAGGTTCCTTATGAGAAATGGGCTAAATGGGCTCTGCCGCTGATGGGCATTCTGGCATTGCTTGCACTTCTTCTTTTGATTCCGCCCGCACTTATACACTGGCAATAATATTCTTTAACAAAATAAATCTGAGGTAAAACAAATGAAAAAATCAGTTACCCTTTTATTGCTGTCGGCATTAATAATGATCCCTGAACTCTTTGCGCAGGCTGAGTTTTCAACGGGCGCAATTACTGCAAACGTAAGCAACTATGCCAGGCTCAGAATAGCCGCTCCGGATGCCACCGTAAGGCAGATAGACAGATCTTCCATTCTGGTTGGGGTCGGGCAGAACACAGTTTATGATTACTGGATGGATTCTGATACTCTGGTGCTTCCGGTACTTGTAACCAACCCGACCATGAGTGATTTTGAAATAGATGTGACAAACATGACCCTGGCAGGCAATTCCCCGCAGATAAATCACAGGATGAATGTTTACGGATGGAATACTCTGGGTTATGTTCTGGTAAAGCACACCATCACAAATAAAGAAGCAAACGCAATGAACGCATACATCGGCATGGAAGTCATTCCGCAGGTTGAAGGCACTTACGGTAATGAATGGGTGTCATGCGATTCAGCAAATGCACTCCTCAAGACCTATAAAACTTTCCAGGTTGGCTATAAGCTGCTTAACAAACCCCTTGCATCATTCACTGCATTCGAATGGTATGACGGATATAACAATGATGCCGATACCATGTTTTTCAGATATATGAGCATGAACAAAGTTGAACCTGTATCTTATCTGGCAGGCGGTGACGGAGCAGTTTCTATTTTTAACGCTCCGGCGGTTAACATCAATCCGAACGAATCGGCTGAACTCTGGATAGCAGTTGCAGTTGGTGCAGATGAAAACACATTCAATACTAATCTGGCAGCAGCAGTTGCAAAATACAATCAGTTAACCTCAGTTGATGATGAAAACGGAACTCCGCAGGGATTCAGGCTTTCACAGAATTATCCTAATCCGTTCAACCCTTCAACATCAATCAGCTATACAATTGATTCGCGTTCAAATGTAAAACTGCAGATTTTTGATGTACTGGGAAACATGGTTGCAGAGCCGGTTAATGAAGAGAAGGAAGCCGGTTCATACAATGTGAATTTTAATGCCTCCGGACTCACATCGGGCACATACTTCTACAGGCTGAGCGCTGGAAACAGCTCCCTGGTCAAAAAAATGACATTAATCAAATAACCAAAAGGAATACATATGAAAAAGCTGCACTTTTTTCTTTCTTCCATTTTTCTGAGTTTGATACTCATGTTTGATATGACTGCACAGTCGTTCGGCACCGGTACTGTCGGAGTTAATCTCAACAATTTCGGCCGTGTCAGAATCCTTACCCCCACGGCCACGGGCACAAGGCAGATAGACCGGCTTTCAGTTCTGTTCGGCACATCAAGAGGCGTAGTGTTTGATTACAAGCAGGATGCAGGCACAGAAACAGCCGCGGTTACGGTTACTTCACCGCTGAGCAGTGATCTTGAGGTTATGGGAGTGATTAATAATACCGCCTCAAATCTTCCTCCGAACGTGAAGGTTACAAATAAAGTGTACGGCTGGAATAACGGCACATACATGGTTGTTCTCTTTGAGGTTATGAATCCGGGCAACACCGCACTTAACGGACGCATCGGTATAGAAATTCAGCCGCAGATAGCGGGAGTGTACGGAAATGAACTGGGTAAATACATCCCTGCTAATGATGTTCTGGATATTTACAAAGACGGTTCTCACGTGGGATTTAAATTCATTAACAGAGTAACTTCATCCGTTGAAATGTTTGATTATATCGCAACAGTAAGTGATACCATGTTCTATGATTACATGAGCTCAGAAGCTAAGGATCTGACCTTCACTTCGGGTGTCGACGGACTTATAGGCGTTGTAAGCACGCCGGTTGTAAATATTGCCCCCGGCCAGAAAGCCCAGCTTTACCTTGCAATAGGGCTCGGCGCAACCGAAGCAGAGATGCTCACCAACGTAAATCTTGCAATGAACAAATATTATCAGTTCCTGCCGGTTGAACTCACATCCTTCACAGCAAGTTCTGCAAACAACCAGGTGCTCCTTAACTGGCAGACCGCCACCGAAATCAACAACTACGGATTTGAAATTCAGAGAAAAACCGAAGGCAGCGATTTCACGGTAATCGGTTTTAAAAACGGAAAAGGCACAACCCAGGAACCCCAGAATTATTTCTTCACTGATGATGTTCAGAACGTCAGCTCCGGAAAAGTAACATACAGATTGAAACAGATCGATCTTGACGGCAGATTCTCTTTCTCAAATGAAATTGAAGTTGATATTGTGCCTTCTGATCTTATGTTAAGCCAGAACTATCCGAATCCGTTCAACCCTTCAACCTCAATTACTTTTGCCGTGCCCGGTGAAGGAAATGTTAATCTGAGTGTTTATGATGTTAACGGCAACCTCGTTTCAGAACTTGTGAATCAGCAGCTCAAAGGCGGAATGCACAGCGTTAACTTTAATGCATCGGCACTTTCAAGCGGCGTCTACTTTTATGCCCTGAAATTCGGCGGACTGACTGTTACAAAATCAATGCTTTTAATGAAGTAATATCTATGAGCCGGTATAAAGAAGTCAAATCCAAGATTCAGAAGCAGTATGATAAACTGCCCAAAAATCATAAAAGGATTGCAGATTACTTTATTGAGAACTTTGACCGCATCCCTTTTCTTAATTTAAAAGAACTTTCGGAGGCCACACAGTCAAGTGTGGCTTCCATAGTGCGTTTTTCACAGAGAATCGGGTTCACCGGTTACAGTGATCTTCGTGATGAGATAGGGGCATCGCTTCAGAATCAGCTTATCAACAAGGAGATCTTCACCCTGTTTGATAAAAAGGAGCTGAAGAAAGATACACTCTCTGATGTTGCCGAGCTTGATATCAAAAACATCAACGACACTGTGATAAACATGGACAGGGCTTCTTTCAGAAAAGCTATCGATTTAATCAGAAAGGCTGACAGGGTATACACTGCGGGACTGGGCATTTCATTTCTGCTGGCAGAAATACTTGCATATCAGCTTATACAGATAGGCATCGATTCAGAGCCCCTGCGCCACACCTGGCTTTCTTTTCCGGAACATGCGTGGTACATGAAAAAGAATGACCTCCTTATTGCGTTTTCATTCCCGCCTTACTCACGTGAGACCATTCTCACAGTTAAGCAGGCACATCAGAAGGGAATAAAGGTCATCTCGGTTACCAATAAAGACTCAGCCCCGGTGGCGCATCATTCAAACGTTTCTCTGATTGTTAAATCTGACAATCTTTTATACACAAATTCTTTTGCAGCAATCTCTGTGCTGATCAACGCGATAGCAACAGAATGCGCACTTAAAGATAAGGAAAGAGCCAAACTGACTCTCGGAATTTTCAACGAAATTAATGAAGACCAGGACCAGATTTTATAAAACCTTCAAGACTCTCAGATGGAGTTTGTTTCATGAAATTTAAATTGTTTTTATTCACACTTTTACTAAGCAGCACAATATTTGCCGGCGTCACCGGTAAACTTGCAGGCAGAATAACCGATTCCCAGACGGGGGAACCCCTCATTGGGGCTAACATAATTCTTGCAGGCACAACTTATGGTGCTGCCACTGATGTGAACGGCAGATATAATATTCTTAACATTCCGCCGGGCACATACACGGTCAGAATAACCTACATAGGCTATGAGCAGGTAGTCACTGAAAATGTAAGAATAGTTGTTGACCAGACAACCACTCTTGACCTAAAAATGACTCCTGAATCTGTCACAATGTCGGAGGTTGTTGTAACTGCACAGGCCCCGATGATTCAGAAAGATATCACAAGCTCAATTTCGGTTATTGACAGGGAAACAATTGAAAATCTCCCCGTTGCCTCATTCACCGAACTTCTCTCTCTTCAGGCAGGCGTTGTGGGGAGCGGCTCCAATCTCCACATAAGAGGAGGCAGAAGCAATGAAGTGGCCTATCTTGTTGACGGTATGTATGTAACCGATCCTCTTCTGGGCGGACTTGCAACCCAGATAAACAATGATGCGATTCAGGAAATGAGCCTTCTGAGCGGAACGTTCAGTGCCGAGTACGGAAATGCCCTGAGCGGCGTGGTGAACATAGTAACCAGAGACGGTTCAGATAAATTCAGCGGAAAGATTGAACACAGGAGCACTGAGTTTGGAGTTTCTGAGTTCAGCCGGCTGAATGAAAACCGTTTCACCGCCAGTATAGGGGGTCCTGTCATCCCTTCACATGTAAGGTTCTTTGCATCTTTTGAGCAGGATAACAGAGGGAGCTATCTTCCTTCGGGGTACAACTCAACCTCAATATTTTTCACCAAACTGAATTTCATATCGATACCCGGACTTAAGTTCACCCTCTCAAACAGAGGAAGCAAAGGCATAAGGCAGGGTTATGAGCATACATTCAAGTATATCCCCGAACAGTATGCCAAAACGAGAACCGACAGCTGGCAGAGCATTTTCACTGTGACCCACACAGTTGCCAACAACTTCTTTTATGATGTCAGGTTTTCATACTTTAATCAGGGATACTTCAACGGAATTGATAAAGACACATCACAGTATCTTTCTGTTAATGACAGAATTTATCTGAGCAGCGCAGGCAACGGGTTCGAATTTTTCTCAAAAGCTGACCCGCTGAGTTTCACAGACAGCAGAACCGTCACATACGATTTCAAAGCGGATGCCGTCTGGCAGCTCGGTAACTTTAATGAATTGAAGTTCGGGGCGCAGTTCAAGCAGCATAATCTTAAACTTTTTTCAGTTTATGACCCCAAAAGAAACTACCCTTACATTAATAACTACAACACCGAGCCTTTTGAACTCTCCGGATATTTTCAGGATAAAATTGAACTTCCATACCTGATAATCAATCTTGGGCTCCGGTATGATTATATGAACGCCAACGTTTCTTTCAGGTCAGACCCGCTTAATCCCGGCAATATTATAAAAGTTTCCCCGCGTTCACAGTTCAGTCCGAGAATCGGTATAGCTCATCCGATATCCGATAAGACCAAACTCCATTTTGCTTACGGACATTTCTTCCAGAATCCTGATTTCCAGTATCTCTTTGAAAACAAGCAGTATGACCTGAATGTGCGTGAACCGCTTTTTGGTCAGCCCGGACTCGATGCACAGAGAACAATTGCTTATGAAGTGGGTATTGCCCATCAGTTTACCGACAGAATTGCGATGCATATAACCGCGTATTATAAAGACGTTACAGGGCTTATCGGCACAAGGTATTTCTTCCCGTTTGTTGACGGAAGGTATGTCGGTTATACGCTCTATGTTAATGAAGACTACGCCAATATGAAAGGATTTGAGGTTAATCTTGATGTCCGTCCCGACAGTTATTTCAGTGCCGGACTCACTTATACTTATTCTGTTGCCAAAGGAAGTGCTTCAAGTGAAGCAGAACAGTACCCCGGCACAGAAGAATCAACCCAGCTTTATTACCTCGATTTTGATAAAACGCATGTTCTGAATCTTTCAGGCACATTCACAATTCCGAAAGGAGAAGGCCCCGAACTTTTTGGGCAGAAGATCCTGGAAAACACAGATATTTCAATGATTATAAGGGCAGGCTCAGGCTATCCTTACACCCCGGGCGGCAGGGATGTCGGTTTTGTAGTTAAAAATTCACTCAGACAGCCCGGCAACTATACAGTCGATCTTGTGATAGGGAGGGAATTTGACTTCTTCCTGAAATCAAAGCTCAGAGTGTTTGTTGAGGTTCTTAATCTCACCGATAAAAAGAATATACTTTATGTTTATCGTGACACGGGAGAGCCGGATTTCACATACGAAGGAGGGCACTCGGCCGAATGGATGCAAAACCCCGCAAACTATGGATCGCCGCGTACTATACGCCTTGGTGCTTCGTTAACCTTTTAACTAAGAATTACGGTTTGAAAATGAAATACATTAAAGTTCTCATCTTATCAGTTCTCTTTCCCTTAGGGCTGCTCATGCCGCAGAAAAAGGATGCGCCTCTGCAGAAAGAGAATCCTGACGGAGTATCATCAATACTTGACAGAGCGGGCGGCACTCACAACGCCAGCAATATAGGGCTCTTTTTTGAAAACCGCGGCAAGCTGTATCCCAGAAGGCTTTCACAGGGTCCCTCCGGCGAGTTTCCTCTCAACAGCGGCAAACATTATATATACCGCGTTAATCCTTATGTGGGGATACCGGGTAATGTTATTCAGGGCCGTTTCACCACAAATGAAGAATGGGAAGCCGTGGGAGGATATCATAATAATGAGGGTGCCAAGGTTGCATTCAGTGATAACCCCAATACATGGAGCCCCGTGAACGGCTGGCCCGTGAAGGATGCTCAGGGCAACCCCGTTATTAAGTCTGATCAGGACAGCTATTGCGTTTACAGCGACAGCAACAACACCAAGGAGGTGCTCGGTATTACAATGACTCAGACAGGTTATGCTTACGGCGTGCGCTTTGCCCAGAACATTCTTTTCTTTAAATATCAGGTCATCAACAACGGTAAGAAGACCCTGAATGATCTTTACTTTGCCCTTTATTCTGATATTGACGTGGGTAACGTGAGCGGCGGTGTTCCTGAATATCTGGATGACAGAATAGGGTTTGATAAGGCCAATAATTTCGTTTACTTTTATGATGACGGCATTTCAACCGAATGGCCCGACGGGAAAACCGGTTATTTTGGAGTCACTTTTCTGAAAACCCCGATGATCAATGGTGCTGAAGCAGGTATCACTGATATGCATTATGCCCTTTATGACGATGATGATATCAGTGACATAGATTCAGTTCTCTACGGCAGAATGGCCAGCTCGCCTTCGCTTTACAATTCGCCCCTTGGCCCTAAGTTTTTCCATCTCGGAAACAACACCGGGCTGAATTATGATGATGTTTCCACAATTCCTGCCACAGGTCTTGATATTCTTGCCACACTCTCATCAGGTCCTTACACTCTTGCAGTGGGCGATACCCTTACATTTTACACGGCGTTTATAGCAGGAGATAATCTTGCAGATGCCTATTACTACCTGGATAATGCAAAAAGAATTCTTCAGTTTGACTTTGAAATCAGCAAGCCCCCCATCACCCCGAAAGTTTCGGGCTATGCATCGGATAAAGCCAACGTGGTTTACTGGGATGACGCTGCCGAAAAATCAAAAGACAATTTCACAGGCCAGTATGATTTTGAAGGATACAGGATCTACAGAAGCGTTGACAGAGGTGTGAACTGGACCCTTCTTTCAGATTTTGATGTGAATAACGGAACAGGTATAGACAAAGGCCTTCAGTACTCATTTAAGGATACCAATGTATTTAACGGATTTGAGTACTGGTATACAGTCACATCCTATGACAGGGGTGATTCACTGATTGAATCGCTGGAGAGCCCGCTCGGAAAAACGACTGATGCAGTTAACCTGATTTCGCTTACACCATATTCTGCCGCTGCCGGGAGAACCCCTGTTTCAGCAGGAACTCCTGTCCAGACAGGAACAGGCTCATCAAACTACAACTTCAAAATTCAGCCAGTTGATGATGCAGCGCTTGCCGGAAACAACTACTCTCTCGGATTCACCTTCAGCTCAAGGGTTGAAAGAGGTGTTCTTGCCACAAGAGCCACGGCAATTATTCAGGATACCGCCAAAGTCAAACCGGAACGGTACGGCATATACTTTAAGTCAGCAAACAGATTTGATCTTGTGAACCTGACCACAGGTGAAAATATCAAGGAGAATAACAGTTACGTTTACACTAATCCCAATCAGACTTATACAGCATCTGCCGGTGCGGTTAGGATTCAGCTCTTCACCGACCCCGCAACACCGGCAGAATTTCTGCCCAAAGCAGGGGATGTTCTCACGGTTGATTTTTCTGTTTATGCGATTAAAAATGCAACTGATACGGTGATCTACCCAAGAACCGTTTTCTTTGATAAACCTCAGGCAACGCGTGATGGTGTGATCTTTACGGTATCAAAACCTGATCCCGTGAAATCTGTTTCAAGAATCGGCGGACTTGAAAAAGTAACGATGACTTTCTCTGCAGCCGATGAAGCAGTTATAGTAAGCGGGCTCTACATTGTCACAATCACCGGCAAAGGCACTAATGCTGCTGGTGAAGGATTTGTCTCTGTAAAAGTTGAAAAGGATAATGCGCAGGTTGCCGTATTTGACACTGTTTACACAAGTTCAGCCTTCACATTCCAGGGAGTGAGAGGAAGGGTAGAATTCAACTCTGCAAATCCTCCGGGAAGCGGAAATGCATTCTCGGTTGAAACATTAAAACCGGTTTCACCAACCCCTAAAGACAAGTTTGCATTCACCATTAACGGGCCGGTTATTGATCTGCCAAAAGCTGCGGCATCAATCAGCAGCATTAAAGTGGTTCCTAACCCCTATGTGGTTTCCTCGCTTTATGAGCCTGAGTTTGGTGAATTAAGACGTGAACCGCTCCGTCAGATTCAGTTCATCAATCTGCCGTCTGAATGCACAATACATATATTCACCCTTGATGCTGATCTTATTAAGACAATAAATCACAGTTCAAACAGCGGAACTGCCACATGGGATCTTAAATCTGAGGGCGGAAGAGAAATTGCACCCGGCATGTACATTTACGTTGTGAAATCGGCAGCGGGTGAACATTTAGACAGATTTGCGATAATCAAATAAGCTACGGAGATTAAAATGAAAAAAATACTATTAGTCTTATTACTTCTCGGCTCCGTATCGTTTGCCCAATATTCAAATCTGGGTTCATCGGGAGCGCAATTTTTACAGATACCCGTAGGAGCAAGAGCGGTTGGTATGGGTGGCGCAGTAATCGGAACCATTGATGATGCCACCTCGGTATTCTGGAATCCTGCCGGGTTAAGCCGTGTTGCAAACTGGGATGCACAGTTTTCATACAGCCGCTGGTTTGAGATGTTTGACATCAACTCGGCAGCAGTTGCTTACACAATGCCTGATATCGGCACCTTTGCGCTGAGTTATATATCGGTCTCCAGCGGTAAAATGGAGATAACAACTGAGAAGCAGCCCAATGGTACGGGCAGGTTTTTTGATGCAAATGATATGGCAATCGGCTTATCATACTCCCGCCTGCTCACAGATAAATTCAGCGTGGGTGTAACCGCAAAGTATGTGTATCAGAGAATCTGGAATGAAACTGCCGACGGAATCGCATTCGATATCGGAACACAATACACGCTCGATTTTCAGAATCTGACAATAGCAATGAGCATGAGCAATTTTGGTTCAGACCTGCAGTTTGATGGCCCGGATCTGAATATAGTATATCTGAAAGACCCGGCAAATCCGCTCAGCAGGCTTGCACCTGCAAGGCTTCAGACTGACCCGTATTCGCTTCCGCTTCATTTTCAGGTGGGCGCTGCAATAGATATTTACCGCAACAACTTTATGAAAGTGAGAGGCGGTATAGATGTGACTCATCCCAATGATAACGTCGAGAGAATTAATCTCGGCACAGAAATCGCATTCTTTGACAGAATGTATCTGCGCGGCGGTTACAGGTTTAACTATGACGATGAAAAACTGAATTTCGGGGCCGGAGCAAATCTCCCGCTCGGAAACACACTGCTGACATTTGATTATTCGTATTCAGTTTACGATATTTTGCCCAAGGTTCAGCGGATTTCTCTGGGAATAAGATTCTGATTTTTCCTGCCGCCTGCAGATGAGCATAAATTATTCTGCAGGCGGATTTCCCCCTGACTGCGCACTTTATTTAATTGATTCGTAGGGTTTACCCGTCTCACAAGGACACTTATTTATGAAACATATTTTCCTTCTCCTCTTTGTTTTTAATCTTTCATTAAGCAATTCAATCAATGCCCAGGGCTATATTGCCGCAATAGGCGGAGGCTCTGAGAATTACAACGACTGGAGCGATGCTCCCTATGCATGGATAGTGCAGAATGCTGCCAACAAGAAAGTCGTAATCCTCTCTTATTCCGATGAAGATAACTGGCTCCCCAACTATTTCCTCGCCAAAGGCGCTTTATCTGCAATCAACATTAAAATAAATAACCGTATAATAGCCGATTCACAGGTCATCTTTGATTCCATTGTTGGCGCAAATGCAGTTTTTATAAAGGGTGGTGATCAGTATCAGTATATCACTCTCTGGAAAGGCACGAAAACCGAACAGGCAATAAAACAGGTTTACCAGAACGGCGGGGTGGTGGCAGGCACCAGCGCAGGCGCCATGGTTCTGGGGCAGTTTGATTTCACCGCGAAATTCGGGAGTGTTACATCTGCGTCAGCTCTTAATAATCCGATGTCATCAGCTCATGATCTTGATTCTGCGTTTCTTCCCCTTGTTCCCGGTGTTTTATTTGACACTCATTTTATCGAACGTGGCAGATTTGGAAGGATGCTTGCTTTTCTTGGGAAGCTTGTTAACCTTGGTCATCCGGCTCTCGCTATTGGGGTTGATGACAGAACCGCTCTCTGTGTAAGTCCCGACGGAACGGCTGAAGTGATGGGCAGCGGCGCTGTGACGTTTTATGACGGTACCGTACACAGTGGTATGAATATTTATGATGACGGATATGTTTTCAATAAGGTGAAAGCTCATCAGCTGGTGAAAGGGTGGAAGTTCAATCTGAATGACAGAGTGGTTTCTTATATTCCTCCTTCGGCAAGGGCATTTGTACCAAAAGTTTATTCATCTGAAAATCTGAATCATTATTTTAACGGTACATCTTCAGTTTCATCTCAGTTGAGCGGTACTTTTCCGGCTTTTTCAAACAGCTCCGGCAAATACAGGATTTTTACTCATCCCGGTTTTTTGCCATATATTTCTCCGCTTACCGATTACCTTTTGCAGAATAATAAAATTTTTGACACTGTTTTAGTTGTGATTTCAAAACTTAACGATTCTTCTTACGCATCACGATTAACAGAAAGCACGGCTAATATTTTTACAGGAGATTCCCTTTCTCTGCTGGCCAGACTCACAGACACTTCTACCCTTGCAGGAAGAACTTTCGACCTGTACAGCAAAATCGGGCCCGGCAATCATTACTTTTTTGGAAACACAGCAAAACTTCTGGGGGATTATTTTGTGGACGGAACTGAAACTGAAGAATATGCTGCATACAGAGGTAAGTTATTTGTTTCAGCAGGCTTCGGATATATACATAATGTTATTTTTCAGCCTATGGTTTTTGAAGAATCAGCATTTTATGAAAACAGGTCGGCTTCTGTTCTTTACGGCATGATGAAAACCGGTAATGCCACCGGTGTTTATCTTAATACAGACTATAAAATGTATCATGAAGTTTTTATGAATGGCATGATGGCATTTCAGCCATATAAGTTTCTGGCGGTAAGCGCCCTCGGATGCAATTTCGTGGATTCATCGACATACAGGGCGTCCGGCAGTATCGGTCCTCGTCAGGCAGTGGCTTTTGATAATTTCACAGTTTCAGCAGGTATTTATCAATGGGGATATTATTATTACGGCAGCGGAATGATAGGCCCGATGGTTGGAATTGATGAAAATGACCAGGTGATACCGTCGGACTTTGGCATCATTAATTATCCCAATCCGTTTAACCCTTCAACCAATCTGAGATTCAGATTATCTGAAAGCTCGGATGTAAAGCTGATGATATATAATATCACCGGAGAACTTGTTTCAAGCCTGGCAGAGGGGTACAGGGAAGCCGGAATTCACACTGTTTCGTTTAATGCCGGAAAGCTCTCAGGCGGTGTTTATCTTGCCGTGCTGAGAGTCAATAATCAGATTTTCACAACTAAAATGTTACTCCTTAAATGAAAAACAAAATTTTATTCTGTTTCCTGATGCTCAGTTTCACTGCTTTTTCTCAGGGATTTATCACGCCGTCTGAGAAAAATAACTTTTCAAAAGTCACTTCTTATAATGAACTGATGGAGTTTATCGGGCAGGCTGTATCACTTAACCCGGCCATTAAAGCCGATTACTCCGGAAGATCTGTTCAGGGGAGGGTTATTCCTGTGCTTTTTGTCTCACATAATCCCGATAACCCCGTCGTTTACCTCTTTGCACAGCAGCACGGCAATGAAACAGCGGGCAAGGAAGGCATGCTCTTTCTGATCAAAGAGCTGGCAGAAGGAAAGCTTGATAATTATCTGCAGAAGATCAGCCTGCTCCTGATACCCTCCGTCAATCCTGATGGTAATGAAGTGAACAGACGGAGAAACGGAAACGGTGCCGATCTTAACCGCGATCATATTAAAATGTTCCAGCCGGAAGTGCAGCTGATCCACGAAAATTACAGAAAGTATAAACCTGTTCTCTGTGTGGATATTCATGAATATGTGGGTTCAACAGAAGAATGGATAAAGTTTGGCGCTTACAAGACATACAATATACAGACGGGCGTTCTCACAAATTATGACATACCTGAAAAAGTTAAATCTTTCTCAAAGGGAAAGGCTATCCCGTTTATAAAAGAAAAAGTAACCGGAGCGGGTTACACATTTAATGAATATACTGTCGGCGGTCCGCCTAATCTTGCGAGGCTTCGTTACAGCACCACAGATATTAACGATGGCAGAACCTCCACCGGATTGCTCGGCTCACTCTCTTTCATAATTGAAGGGAAGCGTGAAGATGGGGATTCTGTTGCAAATCTTAAGGTGAGGGCATTATCGCAATTCACCGCGGCAAAAGCTTTTATTGAATTCGCTGCAGAAAACATTGATGAAATTATAAAGTTGTATAAATACTCATCAGAGGGGCTCAGCATAATTGATTCTGTAAGCATACAGCAGGATCATTTTAATCTGACCGGAAAAACCTCTGAATTTATCCTTACATCTTCTGCCACAGGGAAAGACACCCTCATTAAAACAGACGCTCTGCATGAAAATGTTGTACCGCTGAAAAAAGTTAAAACTCCTGCAGGATACCTCATCCCGGCATCAGATCCTCTGCTGAAAGAGTGGTGTGAAAACTACGGGGTGGTTACCTCTCCCGCATCGGATGCAATGAAAAAAGCGGTTTATGAAATGAGAGCTGAAGAGTATTATACGCGTAATCTTGAAGAGTATGATATGGTTTTCCCTGAGGTTAAGTATCAGAAAATGGTTCTTTCAAATCCCGATGAATACAGATATATAGATCTTTCCAAAAATTCAAAACTCAGGGTGGTTCTGGCG
Source organism: Ignavibacteriaceae bacterium (assembly GCA_013359345.1). Taxonomy (GTDB): domain Bacteria; phylum Bacteroidota; class Ignavibacteria; order Ignavibacteriales; family Ignavibacteriaceae; genus JABWCA01. Next base: position 10,333 of record JABWCA010000017.1, on the reverse strand, counting down.
CTTGAGCCTGAATCAATGTACGGTCTCTTTATTTATGAAGAGTTTAAGTATCTAATGAATAAGGATGGCAGATACGCTATTCTGAGAGTTGAATGATATTGTTAACAGGGCGCTGTAAATTACAGGCAGCGCCTCTCCTTATATTGTCTGCCCCTTTGAATATTTTACTTCATTACGGACTTACTCACAAACTTTTTCACCGGATCACCTCGGCATTTTTATCAAAGCGGAAATAATATCCGGGAAAGAAAGTAACCGGACTGCACGGATAGTATCTTTTTGATGAACTTTATTTCCTGTTTTGCTGAAAATGCACGAATAATATAGATTAATCTATACTATTCGTGCAAATATGTAAAAATAAGATAAAATCAGCCGAAATTATAGCTTATTGGTGCATTCCGGAAAGCGGCACAAAAAAAGATGCGGTTATATCAGAGAGAGATATTATATGCTCCGGCAGCAAGAGCATAAAGTGCTGCCGGAACGAAATGAATTGTGATGCCGTTAATCTCTTTCACACCCGTTTCAGTAAGGGTTGTCACAAGAGCAGATTTCATGTTGTTTTTTTCCATGAAATAAAACAGGCTTTTCAGAGAAGTTTCATTAGTGAAAAATCTGTTGCTCCACTTAATTTCGGCTATCCATGATGGCTTAAGTCTCTGAGGATCAAGTCCGAGAAGATCAACTTCACCGTTGTTTCTGCCCTGATTCCACCTTGCGTACCAAGGCATGAAGCCGGGTTTATGAAACAACTGTGAAAATACTGCAGTCTCAACAATGTTGCCTATCAGTTCATCATTTGAATCAACAGGTGCAAAAAGAGCACTTCGTAAAGAGGGGTTAGTGAGATAAACCTTATAAAAAGTCACCCTTTTGAATTTTTTAGAGTTATCATCCACACGGTTCACAACTTTTATTAAAAAGGCTGCTTCAAGATATTCCAGATATTTTTTAAGGAGGTTTTTATCTGCTCCGCTGCTCTGGCTGAGTCCCTCAAGCGAGATTTCATTTCCTGTATTGTAAGCCAGTGTGGTGAAAAAAGAATTAAGTTCCTGCACGTCCTGAATGCCGTACAAGCTGGGTAAGTCACGCAGAAGAACTTTATCGATGATGTCGTTTTTTATATATCGGCCGGGGTCTGACTGAATTTTCTCATTAAATATCACTTCAGGGTAGCCCCCGAAATTTATATAATGGAGAAAATACCTGTTCATCTCTTTTATGTTAGGAGTTGTAAAATACGAGGTCAGGTTTCCCTGCCAGGAAAGCGGGCCCGGTTTAATGAGGTTAGTGTATTCTTTCAGGCTGATATATTCAAAAAATGTAAGCGGGGGAAGATGAAATTCAGTGAATCTTCCTGCCCCGCTCTCGGCACTTTTAAGTTTAAGTGCTGCTGATGCTGAACCTGAAACAATAAACTTTGTATGAGGATAGCTATCGACCAGCGACTTAAGATGAACTTCCCAGTTCTTAAGATATTGTATTTCATCAAAGTAAATAAAGTAACCTCCGGGTGAAGTGCCCCCCGAAGCTGTAAGAGCCAGCCTCATCAACTCCTCAAGACCCCTGTTATTATATATAGGGTTTTCTATATTAATGAAAACAATTTTACCGGGTGAAACTTTATTTTCAAGCAGATTCTGCACAGAATGCTGCATCATAACTGTTTTACCGACACGCCTGGGCCCCATAAGAACAACAGCTCTTCTTACATCAGTCTCTTCAACCAGCTTATGGAATGACTCAAAATAAAGCCGCTTTTTCAGGACGGAGTAAAATTCTTCCGTCCGTCCGGTTATCCACCATGGGTTTTCAAACTGAAGACGTTCAGTTATCAGTTTTTCTGATATTGCTTTTATTTGTACTTTTTTAGACATACAATGCGAAAATAGTAAAATAATATCGATTAATCTATATTATTCGTGCATTTATTGCAGAAATAAGACTTTATTTCATGAAGAAAGCTATTATTCTTACAGGCTTTGCAAAGTATGTATGAAGATATGTGCCGGGATTATTGAAAACGATGAAAACCTGAGGAGTTATCTGGGAATAAGATTCACCTTCAGGGAACAGAAGATATTTGTGAAACATTGAACAAATAACTATAAAGAGCAGGAAACTAACAGAGAAAAATTAAGGAAGGCTGTTGAGAGGTACTATAAGCAGAAGGTGACGGGAAAATTCCCTGCCGGTAACACAGGGTAAAAGTTTTAACTGAGCTTATACGTAAGCTTTTTAACGTCTGCACGGTCAATATCGCGGCCGGATGCGGTTTTAATTTTAATCAGATCCTCTCTTGAAATCAGATTTATGCTCAGCCCTTCAAAAGTAAACACATCTCTGCGAGTAAACGCTTCCTCAAAACTGACTCCGTCAATGTCAGTAATTATATCAATTCTAAGGGGTGCGATGCCCAATTCTATAACAGAATCAGTTTTTAAGAAATCATCGCCGGTTAAATTAAAAGAAGAAAATCCAAAGTCAGAAAGGGCTTCAAGTATTAAGGCAATATTATCACTTCTGCGGTTGATCCATATATCTATATCACCGGTATTCCGCGGAAATCCATGAAAAGCTAAAGCATACCCGCCAACGAGCAAATATTCAATCTTTTTTTCTTGCAGTAATTTTAACCACTCTTTGAAGTCGTCGGGGAACATCAGGGTGGAACTCCAGAAATTGTTTAACAAGAAGTGTCAGTGCCTCAAGCCGCTCAGCGGGAGATCTGGTCTGCCAATACCGGATATCATCAATTTCCTGCTGCACCCGCGTCGTGACTTTTACCGTTCTTTCAATCTTAATATTATTCATAACTATAAGAAGAGCAGGCAATTGAAGAATTCAAAAATCAGTTTCCGGAAGATAATCACTTGCTAAGTCGCCCTTGCCATTTGTGTGAGTTTATCCAGCCGGCCTGACTCTCATAATCGACAAAGTAAACTTTCAGGTCAGCCTGGCTTTCATACTTTACAAAATAAATATTTATATCTGCCTGACTCTCATATTTGACATAATTCCAGACTTCATCTTTACCGTCTGCCAGGCTTGCATATTTTGCCACCCACACCTTGAGATCCGCCTGACTCTGGTATTTGGCAACATAAACTTTAATATCCGCCTGACTTTCATACTTCGTAATGTAAATGTCACCTGCCATTACCGGAAGTGTGAGCGCAAGAAAAAGAAGAATTATTTTCATAAAGTGTCACTCCATTTAAGGTGAAGGGGTTTACTCCCCGTTAATTCTTTTCATGTAACGTTTTACTCTCAGTGAAACTGAGCCGCTTTTAATAAGCTTTTTAATATCTTCAAGATGCTCGTAAGCGGCAGTTTCACCTGCCTTAATAATCTCATCGGAGCGCGAAAAGTCGGTCCATGAAAGATGTTTGACATCAGGCACAATGACAATATCGGCTTCTTTAAGACGCAGCCGCGAAAGGTGATGAGAAGTAATGGCCTCGGTTCTGAACATAACATCGTAAACATTCCTGGGCCCTGAAGCCGATTTCAGATCATGCGAGACATCAACCGCAATCACACGGTCGGCACCGAGGTTTCTCAACTTGCCTGCAGGAATTGTATCGGTTGCACTACCGTCTATGAGCAGGTGACCGTCAAGTTTAACCGGGGGAAAAATGCCGGGAATGGTTGAACTTGCCCTTATTGCCTGACGAAGGCTCCCGCTGGTAATATTAATTTCATGTCCGGAAATCAGATCCGTGGCAACAGCTGAATACTTAATGCGAAATTTCTCAATAGGGACATCCGGAAGAATCCTGAAAACTTCGTCAGCCTGAGCCCCCTCAAAATAAGCTATTCTTTCAAGAGCCATAATCGCCTTGATTCTTTCACCCAGGTAATCAAGGAAATGTTCAAAATAGTTACGCGAATCGTTTTTATTATATCCTTCCAGTTTATCAAAGCCGAGCACTCTGAAGACAGGATTTTTAATTGCCTCAAGAATAAATTTTTCGACCTTTTCAGAGTTGCCGTAATAGGCGTACAAACCCCCGATCAGCGAACCTATGCTGCATCCCGCAATTGCACGCGGCTTAATTCCTTCCTTTTCAAGCACCCTCAGCACACCAATGTGTGCAAGTCCTCTGGCTCCTCCGCCTCCGAGAGCAAGTCCCGCTTTTGACATTTATTTTTACTCTAATGTTTGTAAATTAAGAGCATAAATTAATCATTTAGGCAAGGCAAAGCAAAAAAATGAACATCCAGATATTCGGAACAAAAAAATGTGCCGATACACGTAAGGCAGAGCGTTTTTTTAAGGAAAGAAGGATTCAGTTCCATTACAGAGATCTCTCAGAGAAGGGGATATCAGCCGGAGAGCTTGATAACATAAGGAGAACCTACCCCGTTGAAGAGCTGATTGATACAGAAGGGAAGCAGTACCAGAAAAGGAATCTGAAATATATGCGCTTTGATATTGAAGAAGAACTGCTTAACGATGCGCTTCTTTTCAGAACACCGGTTGTAAGGAACGGAAAACTCGTGACCGTGGGATATATGCCCGAAGTGTGGGATGAATGGATAAAAAACGGCAAATGAGAAAAGCAGTTAATGAGAAAAGTAACTATTTCAGCAGAGATGCAATCACTCAGAAAAGAGGAGAGAAGGAATGTCTAACGTCGGACTGATAATTGAAGAGAGAGCAGCAAACATCGGGGATTTCATGGTGGGGCGGCTGCTGCCATTCAGACAAAAGAGGATGGTGGGGCCTTTTATTTTTATTGATCACATGGGGCCGGCAGAGCTTGCTCCCGGGGAAAATCTCGACGTGGGCCCGCATCCGCATACAGGTCTCTCAACACTTACATATCTCTTTGAAGGAGCCGTTGTTCACCGTGACTCCACAGGTGTGGTCATGGAAATTAAACCCGGCGCCGTTAACTGGATGACTGCCGGCAAAGGTGTAGTGCACTCAGAACGTACACCTGATTACCTCAGAGATAAATCTAAAAGAATGCACGGCCTTCAGATCTGGGTGGCTCTCCCGAAAGAGTTTGAAAATGCCGACCCCTCATTTACGCACATCCCGGCAGAGCAAATACCTGAATGGAATCATAACGGTGCGGCATTCAGGCTTATTGCGGGTGAAGTGATGGGGAGAAAATCACCGGTGCCGGTTTACAGTCCCCTTTATCTTATCGAAATCAAAAGCTCTGAGGAGTGTGAGGTTACTATAGGTTCAGATCTCTTTGGTGAAAGCGGATTATATATTCTTGAGGGGCGTATAAGTGAAGGGGGTAATCAATACGGTCCAAAACAGATTCTCATTGCAGCAAACGCTAAACTCTGCACATTCAGAATGGCAGCAAATACTTCAGTTTATATTTTTGGCGGGGAGCCTTTTGAAGAGGAAAGATTTATTTTCTGGAATTTTGTTCATTCTGATAAAAAGGTTATTGCCCGCGCCATTGATGACTGGAAGGAGCAGAGATTTCCGAAAGTGCCGGGTGAAACAGGATTTGTACCGCTGCCGGCCGGATACTTATTTAAGGCAGAGTGAGGATTCAGGTTCAAATAAAGAGGGCTTTTCAGATTGATCTGATGCGGCTGGCTATTTCCGGGCCCGCAGCGCTTCCTGACGCCTGTGTTCCTGAGCATCCTGAAAGGTTTTGAATCTGAAAAAACCCTTTTCTATGGAGCGTGGTTTCATGATTGTTGCTGCAAGTTCATAAAAAGCGATTACCCTTTTATAGTATGCTTCATCAGGTTCCATAACCCATAAATCGCGGCGCGCCTCTTCAAAAGTTTTATACTTTTTAATCATTTTTTATTTCTGATTTTATCTCTGAGAAAGAGGAGATCGTCCTGATCAACAGCTCTGAAAGTTCTTTCTTTCATTTTATAGAGTGTGTCAGGGGATGCCAGTTTTATTTTTATGCCATTAAAGTCAATTTCCTGAAAAATAAGATCCTCAAAGCTGAATTTTTCACCAATATTTGATATTATATCAATAAAAAAGTCATCCGGTGTACCGTACCTTATTACCGCATAACTCTTAAGTTCGGTTACTGTGATTTCTGCGATGCTCTCATCGGCAAAAACATTATTCAGAGCAGTTCGTAATCTGACAAGATTCTCCTCACTGTTCCGGATAAAAAGATCAATATCCCCGGTGAATCTCAAAGCCCCATGCAGAACAATTGCGAAATCACCGGTGAGAACATATTCAACATCCTCATCACAAAGTGATTTAAATAAAGCAGTGAATTTTTCCGTGAGTTTTTCCATTCTGAGCAAAAGAATAAACTTTAATATACCAATCCGGTATTTCTGTTCCAATCTGTGTCCCCCGGATTATGAGAATAAAGCAGGAGGTTTTTACCCAAAATCACCCGCGTAATCAAAAGGTAATGACACAGGCATCTCAGATTCCTGTTTTGTTACATAGGGGAATGAGAACGCTGAATGATGAAAAACTTTACCGGATCAGATTTCCTTTTCACAACATTGTTGCCAGCGCGGCAAAAAAGTTTGTTAGCGCGTGGGCTGCAACGGGAAGCACGAGACTTCGGCTCTTCACTGCCAGCCAGCCGAAAACATAACCACCGAGAAATGTTTGCAGGAAATAAACGGGCTCAAAGCTGATTCCGTAGTTACGGTCGAGTGTGAATGCATGCAAAAATCCGAAAAGAACAGCAGTTAAAAGTACAGAAGGATTCTCCGTGAACCGGATTTTATCAGGGAGGGCGCTCAGGAGCAGACCAAGCAGAACACCCCTGAACATAATCTCTTCATCCGGACCGGGCATTGTAAGCTGAAAAGCGAGAGTTTCTATATCAAACGGACTATCTGCAATGAAGTGATACAAAACGCTCATTATCAGAATAACACTTACGGTGACTGTCATTGTTATCCTGAAATTATCACTGTTCTGCCGCAGTGTAAAAAAGTCATGATCCGGGAAATATCTTTTCAGCAGGAAATAACAGAGCACTCCTAACCCGATGCCCAGGATCTTACCCTCCCAGTTCCAGCCGGAACCTGTTATTGCAAGGGCAGGAATGAGGCGCGGAACAACAAGCACAATCTGGTATACAATATACACCCCGGCAAAAAGCCCGATGCGCAGAAAATTTTCCCTGCTGCGGTTATTAAGCAGAATAATTGCGACAACTGAAATTACAGAGACCTGCATTACAGCCTCAAGAAGAAAACGAAATGTCATTTTTACCTCTCCGGGATTATTTTTTAACCTGTGTCATGATTTTATTACTGCCGGTTCAGAAAAAACCGGCAAAATCTTAATTCAGTGAGAAGTTCTGAGCAATTACCGGATTCCGATCAGTATGATTACTAATGGAGAATTTATTTATCAGCAGTAATGCAGAGAATTGCCTGAGCTGATCACAGATCTGAAGTCCGGCTGAAATACTCCTGCACTGATCATTTGCCAAACAATGAGTGCGGACGCATAAGTATCAGATCATTAAAAAAGATTACGAATAAGACTATAAAGAGAATAAAGAGAAACAATGCTGTTAACTGGATTCCCGATGTCCTCTGAATATCCTGCTTCATATTAAGCCCTAACTCCGGGATATATACGTAGTCTAAATTTATTAAGTTCATTAAAAAACAATTTGTTAAGGGTAAAAATATTGCTATATTAGAATCCGTATATACGGAGTTTATATGCCGCTGCCCAAATGGTTGGAAAAGTACAAACAGCCCAAAACCGAAATTCGTTATCTTAACGGAACTTACTATCAGTATGCCGTTTCATATAAGTATTCCCCCGAACTAAAGAGAACAAAAAAGATAACCGGTGTCCTGTTAGGGAAAATCACTCAGGAGGAAGGCTTCATCCGCAGCAACAAAGATGCTCTGCGTGATATCCCCGCAGGAAAAATCCATATTGCTGAATATGGTGCCAGTAATCTCTTCCTTTCTCACATGAAAGAAGAACTCAGCTATCTTGCTGATTCATTCCATGGTTCAGGAACCGACTGGCGTCAAATCGCTGCAGCAGCCATGATCAGGTGGATTTACCAGTCACCGATAAAAATGATGGACTTTCACTGGAGGGAATCATTTTACAGCACAGAATGGAAAATATCCTTAAACGATAAGCAGGTTTCCCAACTTCTCAGGCAGTTAGGAGAAAGCCGGGGAAGAATACTCGACTATTTGAGTCATTTCCCAGTAAAAGGGGAACATCTGCTGATAGACACAACCAACATTCCAAGTAAATCGGCAAGAATAGATGATGTACAGCCCGGTTACAACAGGCATTATACGTTCTCCCCCCAGAGTAATCTGTTTTTCATCTTTTCTGCCAGACTGCAGATGCCGGTATACTACAGAGTTGTTCCGGGTAATATCAGGGATGTAAAGTCCTTTGCTTTCAGTCTGCTGGAGAGCGGTATTTCTGATGCTGTCATTGTTGCAGACAAGGGATTTCATTCAAAGGAAAATATAAGACTTCTGAAGGAGGAATCCCTGCAATATGTTATTCCGCTCAGAAGAAGTAATTCGTTAATAGACTACAGGCCTTTGGAGAAAGGATCAAAGAAAGAGATGACTGATTACTTTGAATTTGCAGGAAGGTTTATCTGGTTTTATGAAACTTTCTCTGATGGTGACAGGGTGATTACTTTCTTTGATGAAAGACTCAGAGTAGAGGAAGAGCATGACTATATGCGCAGAATTGCGAGCAGACCGGAAGAATATACCAGGGAGACTTTCTTTGAGAAGCAGTTTGAGTTCGGCACTCTCAGTTGTATTACAAACCTGAATGATTCTGCTGATAAGATTTATAACACATATAAATGCAGGGGACAGATAGAACAGGTGTTTGATACGTATAAAAACTTCCTGGATGCCGACAGAACATATATGCAGAATGAGAAGGCATTGCAAGGATGGAGTTTTATCAACTTCCTTGCTATACAGGCATATTATAAATTATTTACTCATCTGAAAGACAAACCTCTGTTAAAACATCATTCGGTTTCTGATCTGGTGCATTTTGCTCTCAAGAACAGAAAGCTTCGTTTAGATGATAATTGGGTGGACGCTGAAGTCACAAAAAAGCACCTCTCCATTTACTTGCAAACACTTCCTCCTAAATGATAGCATACGTATTTCTTGCGGAGTTAGGGATTAAGATCACAGACCTCGCCCGGGCAGTACCTGGCTTTTTCTTTATAAATCAAAGGATAAAGTTTGCACCCGATGCAGATGCCGAAAGCTGATTCGAAAAGAAGGAAAATCAGGCAGGCAAAGCAGATAAGTCCTGTGACCGGGCTGAAAGTGTTCATTATAACAATGAGCACAAGCATCACGAGGGAGAGAACAACCCCGATCATCCACGCAAAAAATTTCTGCTGTGCCCCTACATACTCGGGGGTCTGGTTCCTGACCAGAAGACGACCCAGGATAAGAGAGGGTGAAAGTTTTGGGCTTACAGCAACCCTTATCACAAAGTCGGTGAAAAAGGCAACGATCAGATACTTAAGAAATACAAAATTCAGTTTCATCAAAACAATATTAATTCCCGTAAGCATGAGAGTAAACCAGATGCCTGCCGCAGCTCTTATCTCACGTTCATTGAGTACAGGAATATCATAACCGGTAACGGTTTCGCCAAATTTGTAAAAGTTATTCATGAATCCTTCAGGTAATTATTTCGGGTGGCAAAATATCACTTAAGCATTAAAAAGGGTTGTGCCTTTTCCATAAACGGAAGATGCCGGGTTCACGCGGTTTTTTTTGCGGAACAGCGGATGAAATGAAAATTGAACAGTACAGATCATTCTTTAACTCCGGGGTCTTAAGAATTATACGTGCCCGTGGAGATGCTTCAGGCCTGAGTAAAATGAAGCGTCTGCAAAGTTCTGAAAATAAACTCTCATGAAAGAATGAAGAAAGGATAATATTTTGGCGGGATGAGCATCCTGAGTGCAGAACGGCGCCCCCCGTCACCATTATTTCGGAAAAAATACGCTATATTTCACAAGTAAAACAACCTGAATAAAGTATGCCGGTTAATACACCTTCAGCATGTATTAATTCCCTGACCGGAATATATTCAACGGAGTCAGATCTCCAGAACGGATACGGCGTTATTAAAAAACCCGTTCCTCTGCTTTACAGCCCCGCATCAGTAAATAGCATCCGCAGGATGATCAACTCCCGCAAACGGTTTTCACAGCCTGCGATGCCCTCCGGTATATCCCCCGTGAGTTTTTTTGCTTCTCCCCTGAATTTTCGGGGAAATATCCTCCTTTTACAGGAGAATCCCATTTTAATATCAAATCACTCAACATCAAATGAGATTAAGAATGAAAATCAGACACATACCAAACTA